>SLSJ01000233.1 GCA_007130525.1 Ectothiorhodospiraceae bacterium
GCGAACGCATACCAGAAATTGGCCTGGAATGCCGCCAGGATGACCATGAATTCGCCAACGAACCCCGAGGTGCCGGGCAGGCCGGCGTTGGCCATGGCGAAGAGCACGAAGAAGCCCGCGAACACCGGCATGCGGTGGGCGACGCCACCGAAATGGTCGATCTCGCGCGTGTGCATGCGGTCATAGAGCACGCCCACGCAGAGGAACATCGCAGCGGAGATGAACCCGTGCGAGATCATCTGCACCATGCCTCCTTCGAGGGCGAGCAACGCGCCGCTGCCGCCGGTCCGCACGGCGATGTCGAAAATAATGAAGAAGCCAAGGGTCGCGAATCCCATGTGCGCGATCGATGAATACGCGATCAGCTTCTTCAGATCCTGCTGCATCATCGCCACCAGACTGATGTAGACCACCGCGATCAGCGACAGCCCGATCATCAGCCAGTCAAGCTCCATGCTGGCGGCGGGCACCACGGGCAGGGAGAAGCGCACGAAGCCGTAGCCGCCGATCTTGAGCATGATCGCCGCCAGGATCACCGAACCGCCTGTGGGCGCCTCCACGTGCGCGTCCGGGAGCCAGGTATGCACCGGGAACATCGGCACCTTGATGGCAAAGGCCATGAAGAACGCCACGAACAGCCAGATCTGGGTGGACAACGCAAGGTCCAGACCGTACATGTCAAGAATATTGAAGCTGCCGGCCTGGAACTGCAGGTAGAGTATCGACACCAGCATCATCACCGAGCCGATGAAGGTATAAAGGAAGAACTTGATCGTGGCGTAGATACGGCTGGTCCCGCCCCAGATGCCGATGAGCAGGAACATCGGCACAAGCATCGCCTCGAAGAACACGTAAAAGAGAATCGCGTCCAGCGCCGAGAACACGCCCACCATGACGCCTTCCAGGATCAGGAAGCACGCCAGATAGGTGGCCGGCCGGTAGGCGATGCGGCCCCAGGCGGCAATCAGGACCAGCACCGTGGAGAAGGTCGTCAGCACCACCAGCGGCATGGAGATTCCGTCCACGCCCACGAAGTAATTGACGTTGAGCGCCTCGACCCACGGATAGAGCTCCACGAACTGCATGGCAGCCGTGCCGCTCTGAAAGCCGCCAATCAGACCCAGACTGAGCAGGAAGGTGAGCACGGCCACCCCCAGCGCCAGCGCCCTGCCCTGCTGCTCACGCTGATCACCCAGCAGCAGCACCAGCACACCGCCCACGATGGGCAGCCATATCAACAGGCTCAGCAGGGGCCAGGACGATTCCAGCATCCGTTACGTTCCTTGCGGCAAATCCAGTTGACGCCGGGCTGCCTTGCGGCGCCGGGCGGACCCATCCCTCGCGCGCCTAACGGGCGCCGAACACGAACCAGGTGAGCAGAATCACCAGGCCGATGATCATTGCGAAGGCATAGTGATACAGATATCCGGTCTGTACCTGGCGCAGCACTGCGGCAACGCGGCCGATACCGCGTGCCGTGCCATTGACCACCATGTCGTCTATCAGCCGGGCGTCCGTGACCCGGGAGAAGAAGCTGCCGAGGGCACGGCTGCCGCCGGCGAATACGGTCTGATAGAAATCGTCGAACCCGTACTTGCGTTCGAGCACGGTGTGCAGCGGCCGGAAGCGCACCTGCAGCTTCGCCGGCAGTTCCGGACGCCGAATGTAGAGATACCAGGCGGTGCCGAAACCGGCGGCGGCCAGGTACACGGGCGGCGTCACCAGACCGTGCAAAATAAAGCCGATTGGGCCGGTGTAGTCCTGGCCGAGCTGCGCCAGCACGTCATGGGCCCGGTGCACGATGATGCTGTCATCGAAGAATCCACCGAACACCATGGGGCCGACGGTAAACAGGCCTATCAGCACCGACGGCACGGCCAGCAGGATCAGCGGCACGGTCACCACGCGCGGGCTTTCCTGCAGGTGGGCACGGGTATGTTCGTCCATGCGTTCCTTGCCGTGGAATACCATGAAAAGCAGGCGAAAACTGTAAAGCGCCGTGACGAAGACGCCCAACAGCACCAGCAGATAGGCAAATCCGGCACCGGCACGATCGGAGAAATGCGCGGCCTCGATGATGGCGTCCTTGGAGAAGAAGCCGGAAAAGCCGGGGAATCCGATCAGTGCCAGGGTGCCGATAACCATGGTCCAGTAGGTGACCGGCATGTAGCGCTTGAGGCCGCCCATCTCGCGCATGTCCTGGCGGTGATGCATGGCGATGATCACGGAGCCGGCCCCCAGGAACAGCAGCGCCTTGAAGAATGCGTGGGTCATCAGGTGGAAGATGCCGGCGGCATAGGCCGAAATACCCAGCGCCACCGCCATGTAGCCCAACTGCGAGAGCGTGGAATAGGCCACCACGCGCTTGATGTCGTGCTGCACCAGCCCGATCAGGCCCATGAAGAACGCGGTCACCGCGCCGATCACCAGGACGAAAGACAACGCGACTTCCGAAAGCTCGTACAGCGGCGACATGCGCGCCACCATGAAGATGCCCGCGGTGACCATGGTGGCGGCATGGATCAGCGCCGAAATCGGGGTCGGACCCTCCATGGAATCGGGCAGCCAGACATGCAGCGGGACCTGGGCCGACTTGCCCATGGCTCCGATGAACAGGAGGATGCAGGCCACCGTGACCACCTTCCACTCGGCGCCGCCCATGATGCTCATGGTCTGGTCCGGATTGGCCTCCGCCGCGGCAAACACCTCCACGTAGTCCATGCTGCCGAAATAAAACAGCACCGCGGCAATGCCGAGCAGAAACCCGAAATCCCCCACACGGTTGACCAGAAAGGCCTTGAGGTTGGCGAATACCGCCGAGGGCCGGTTGAACCAGAACCCGATCAGCAGGTAGGAGACCAGACCCACGGCCTCCCAGGCAAAGAACAGCTGCAGGAAATTGTTGGACATCACCAGCATCAGCATCGAGAAGGTAAAGAGCGCGATGTAGCTGAAGAAACGCTGGTAGGAGTTGATGCCGGCGAGGCTGTCCGTCGGCCAGTTTTCCTCGTCGTGGGCCATGTAGCCGATGGTGTAGACGTGCACCATCAGCGACACGAAAGCGACCACCGTCATCATCATGGCGGACAGGTTGTCCACCAGGAAGCCGATCTCGAAGCGGATACCCTCCGAGATCATCCAGGTATAGACAGTGCCGTTGAACGGCTCGATGATGCCGGAAACCAGTCCGATCAACACGAGCAGCGACAGCACGAACGACACGGCAACGCTGGCACTGGTCAGCCAATGGGCGCCGGCACGACCTATACGGCTGCCGAAGAGCCCGGCAACGACAGCGGCGATCAGCGGCGCAAGTACAATGAGTACGTAGATGCTCTTCATGCGCGTCAGCCCTTCATGCTATCCATGTCGGCCACATCGATGCTGTTCCGGTTCCGGAACAACACCACCAGGATGGCAAGGCCGATGGCGGCCTCGGCGGCTGCCACGGTGAGAATGAAGAACACGAACACCTGCCCGGCCAGGTCATCCATGAACGTGGAGAAGGCGATGAAATTGAAATTCACCGCCAGCAGGATGAGTTCGATGGACATGAGCAACACGATGGCATTCTTCCTGTTCAGGAAAATGCCGGCCATGCCCAGCGCGAAAAGCAGCGCCCCCAGTACCAGATAGTCGGTCAACTCGATCATTTGGATTCCCGTGCCCGGCTCTCTCAGGGCCTGTTGTCAGGTTCTCGATTTTGCGCACCCGAGCGCAGGTCCACCACGCGCAGCCGATCCCCCTTGCGCACCCGCACCTGTTTTGCCGGATCCTGGTGCTTGGTGCCCTCGCGGCGGCGCAGTGTCAGAGTGATGGCGGCGATGATCGCCACCAGCAGAATCACTGCCGCCAGCTCGAACGGGTAGACGTAGACGGTGTAAAGGACGCTGCCCAGCAGCGGCGTGTTGGCCACGTCAGGGGGTATGGGCATATCGCCCGCCGGCAGCCTGTCCACCTGAAACGCGTCGGACCCTACCACGAGCAGCATCTGCAGCACCATGACGGCGGCGATGGGCAGACCGATGTAGATGTGGCGGACGAACCCTTCGCGGATCCTGGCGAGATTGATATCCAGCATCATGACCACGAACAGGAACAGCACCATGACCGCGCCGACGTACACGAGGACCAGCACGATCCCCAGGAATTCCGCCCCCGCCATGATCCACAGCACGGCGCTGTTGAAGAACGCCAGCACCAGGTACATGGCTGCATGCACGGGATTGCGCGCGGTGATGACCATGGTCGCCGCGAATAGCAGCACTGCGGCAAAGACGTAGAAGACGAACTGTGTAATCACGAATGTGCCCCTGTCACTGCATCCGCCGGAACCCCGTCCGCGGCTGCAGACAATTCACACGCCGGAGGGCGCCGACGAACCCGTCAACGGTAGGGTGCGTCGGCGGCGCGATCCGCCGCCAGTTGTTGCTCGTGCTTGTCCCCGACCGCCAGCAACTGCTGCTTGGTGATGATGCGCTCGCTGCGGTCTTCCATGTGGTATTCATGGATGCGGGTTTCGACGATCGAGTCCACCGGACAGGACTCTTCGCAGAAGCCGCAATAAATGCACTTGAACAGATCGATGTCGTAGCGCGTGGTGCGCCGGGTACCGTCCTCGCGCTGTTCGGATTCGATGGTGATGGCGAGCGCCGGGCAGACCGCCTCGCAGAGCTTGCAGGCAATGCAACGCTCCTCGCCGTTGGGATACCGCCGCAGGGCGTGGAGTCCGCGGAACCTCGGCGACTGCGGCGCCTTCTCCTCCGGATACTGGATGGTGACCTTGCGCCGGAACAGGTGCTTCCCGGTCAGGCGCAGGCCCAGCAGCAACTCCCAGAGAAGGAACGTGCGGAGAAAATCGCGGATCGCATTCATCGCACTACCCATCAGTTGAACCAGGGGCCGAGGCTGCCGAGTATCATGCCGGCCAGTACCACCAGCCAGACCACGGTCACCGGAATCAGCACCTTCCATCCCAGGCGCATGATCTGGTCATAGCGGTAACGCGGGAACGTGGCCCTGAACCAGAGATAGAGGTACAGGAAAAACGCCACCTTCAGCACGAACCAGACCATGCCCGGAACGAGGTCGAACATCGGCCCGAGCAGCGGCAAGCCGTGAAACGGCGAATACCACCCCCCCATGAACATGATCACAGCAAGGCCCGAAATCAGGATCATGTTCGCGTATTCGGCGAGGAAGAATACGGCGAAGGCGACGCCGGAGTACTCGACATGGAAGCCGGCAACGATCTCCGACTCGCCCTCCGCCACGTCGAACGGCGCACGGTTGGTCTCGGCCACACCGGAAATCCAGTACACCATGAACAATGGCAGCAGCGGCAGCCAGAACCAGTTCCAGATGGGACCAGCCTGGGACTGGACGATACCGGTCATGTTCAGGGTGCCCGCCGCCATCAGCACGCCGACCAGGGCAAAACCCATGGCAATCTCGTAGGAGACGATCTGCGCCGCCGAGCGCATGGCGCCAAGCATGGAATACTTGGAGTTGGCGGCCCAGCCGGCCAGGATCACGCCATACACGCCCAGCGAGGTCATGGCCAGCACGTACAGCAGTCCGGCGTTGATATCCGCCAGCACCATGCCTTCGCCGAAGGGGATCACGGCCCAGGCCGCCAGTGCCGGCATCAGCGAGAGCATGGGGGCGACGATGAACAGGAAACGGTTGGCATTGGCCGGCAGCACCACTTCCTTGAACAGCAGCTTGAACACGTCCGCAAACGGCTGCAGCAGACCCAGCGGACCGACACGGTTGGGGCCGTTGCGGTTCTGGATCCAGCCGATGATCTTGCGTTCGGCATAGGTCAGATAGGCTACGGCAAGAATCAACGGACCAACGATCGCGACGATCTTGGTCAGGATCCAGGCCAGTTCCATGAGTTGATCCATGCGTCTGTTGCAACTCCATTCATGCCCAGCCAGATATGGCGCGGCCTCGATCGGGCGCCACTGCTGGTCCGTTGTCCATACCGATCCGCTGCCCGCGGCAGCGGACACGCATGTCATGCACGCTTCAGCGAAAGCGCTCCAAACATCGGGCCCAACGCCGCTGTCTCCCGCAATCCGGAAGGCACCGAAACGGCGCCTTTCGCCACCGAATCGTCTATCCGCAGCGGCAGCCGGACGCTGTTGCCGCGCAAGCGGACCTCTACCCACTCGGCGTCCGCCAGGTTGAGCGCCGCCGCATCGGAAGGATGCAAACCCACGCTGATATCCGTGGCCTGCGGCGTCTGCTGGAGGGCGGCGGCGCGGCGAACCACACTGTCCACGGCATACATGGGCACCGCTCCAATCCGCTGCATGCCCTTTTCCGGCCGGACCACCGGCGGCACACGCCATTCGCTCACGGCCGCGGGCTGCACGCTCTCGCAGAGCCTCTCCACTTCGGCACCGATCTCGTCGCAGGCGTTGTAGTCGAAACCGTCAAGCTCCAGCAGGTTGCCCAGCACGCGCAGCAGCCTCCAGCCCGGCCGGGCCTCGCCCACGGGTTGGGCAACACCGGGGAACGCCTGCCAGCGCCCCTCGGCACTGACAAAGGTGCCGGACGTCTCACCGAATGCGGCCACCGGCAAAAGCACCGTGGCGTAGTCAAGCATGGACCCGGTGACGAACGGTGTCATGCAGATCACCGTCTCGGCCTGCCGCAGCGCCGCCATTGCGGCCGCACCGTCCGCGCAGTCCAGTTCGGGTTCCAGGCCAAGAAGGAGGTAGCCCTTGCGGGGCTGCTCGAGCATGTCCCGGGCGTCGAGGCCGGGGATCTTCTCCGGGATGCCGCCCGCCTGTCGATGCGGCACCGCGCCGGCCAGCCAGGCACCGGCCAGGTTCGCCGCTTCCGGAATGACGCCGTGCGCTACGTCCGCATGTTTCCCGATCAGCGCAGCCAGGGCGCGCAAAGCCGAGGCCTGCGGATGGCATTCGGCAAGGCTGCCGAGCAGCACCGCGCCGCGCCCGGCATCGCGCAGTTCCTTTGCAAGCGCCTTGTGCGTCTCGCCGGGCTTGGCGCCGTCACGCAGCGTGTCCAGTCCGCCGGGAGCTTCACCGCCGGTCAGATCCAGTAGGGCGGCGGCAATCAGCGCCAGTTCCCTGACCATCGCCGACGGCACGACCACGTGCTGATCGGTCCGGTAATTGAATTCATGCCGTTGCGGATTGATATAGCTGACCCTGGCACCCGCCTTGACCGCCTTGCGCAGGCGATGATTGATGATGGGCTGGTCGGCGCGCGGGTTGCCGCCGACAAACAGCACCGCCTTTTGCCGCTCCAGATCCTCGAGGGCAAGGCCCAGCCACGGGAACGGGGGGCGCCGATCCTGGTCGGAGAAGTCCGCCTGCCGCAAGCGGCTGTCGATGTTGGCGGTTCCCAGACCCCGTGCCAGCCGGCCCAGCAGGTACTGTTCCTCGAGGGTGGCATTGCCGGCAACCAGGGCGCCCAGCGCGTCGGCGCCGTGGCCGTCGACCACGCCACGCAACTGGCGGACCACCTCCTCCAGGGCCAGCTCCCAATCGGTTTCCTCCCAGCCGGACTCGCCCCGGATCATGGGTCGGGCCAGGCGGTCGTCACTGTAAACGCCCTGGTAACCGAAGCGGTCGCGGTCGGCGAGCCAGCATTCATTGACGGAGTCGTTCTCGCCGGGCACCACGCGCTTGATACTGCCGCGCACGTGATGGATCTCCAGGTTGGAACCGACGCTGTCATGGGGCGAGACGGAGGGATGACTGAGCATCTCCCAGGCGCGCGCGGTGAAACGGTAGGGCCTGGATGTGAGCGCCCCCACCGGGCACAGGTCGATGATGTTGCCGGACATCTCGGAGTGCACGCCGTGGCCGACGTAGGTGGAGATCTCCAGATGCTCGCCACGGTACATGCCGCCCAGTTCACGGGTGCCGGCCACCTCTTCCAGGAACCGCACGCAGCGTGTGCAGTGGATGCAACGGGTCATCTCGCTGGCGATCAGCGGACCCAGGTTCTCGTCCTTGACCACCCGCTTGCGCTCGCTGAAGCGTGAAACCCCGCGACCATACCCCAGGGCCAGGTCCTGCAGTTCGCACTCACCGCCCTGATCACAGATGGGGCAGTCCAGCGGATGGTTGATGAGCAGGAACTCCATCACGCCCTTCTGCGCCTTGAGCGCGCGCTCCGAGCGGGTGCTGACCTTCATGCCGTCGGTCACCGGCGTGGAGCAGGCCGGCAACGGCTTCGGCGCCTTTTCCACGTCCACCAGGCACATCCGGCAGTTGGCCGCAATGGACAGCTTGCGGTGGTAGCAGAAACGCGGCACGTCGATGCCATGACGATCGGTGGCCTCGATGATCATGGAGCCCTTGGGCGCCTGCATCTCGACCCCGTCGACCTCGATCGTGACCAGTGCCGGACCGGTGGCTTCGGCCTTTTCGCTCATGCAGCGGCTCCTGCGGCCCCGTCAACCATCGAGCGCTTGTGCTCGATGTAGTATTCGAATTCGTGGCGGTAGTGCTTGAGGAAACTCTGCACCGGCCATGCCGCGGCCTCGCCGAAGGCGCAGATGGTGTGCCCGGCAATCTGCCCGGCCGCCGCCCGAAGCAACTCGAGGTCCTCGGGGCGACCCTGACCGGCCACGATCCTGCGCAGTACCCGGTACATCCAGCCGGTGCCTTCGCGACACGGCGTGCATTGGCCGCATGACTCGGCATAGTAGAAGCGGCTGATTCGGCAGATGGCCTTTACCATGTCGGTGGTTTCGTCCATCACGATCACGCCGCCGGACCCCAGTGCCGAACCGGCGCCGGCCAGGCTGTCGTAGTCCATGTTCAGTTCCAGCATGGTCTCAGCGGGCACCACGGGCATGGACGAGCCGCCCGGAATCACGGCCTTGAGCCTGCGGCCGGCACGCACCCCGCCGGCCATGTCCAGCAGGTCACGGAACGGTGTCCCCAGCGCAACCTCGAAATTGCCGGGATTTTCCACGTGGCCCGACATGCAGAAGATCTTGGTGCCGCCGTTGTTGGGCACGCCCAGATCGAGGAACCACTCCCAGCCCTCGCGCATGATGGCGGGCACGGAAGCCAGGGTTTCCGTGTTGTTGATGGTGGTGGGCCGGCCATAGAGACCGAACTGCGCGGGGAACGGCGGCTTGTAGCGCGGCTGCCCCTTCTTGCCCTCCAGCGACTCCATCAGCGCCGACTCCTCGCCGCAGATGTAGGCGCCCGCACCGTAGTGGTTGTAGAGGTCGAAGTCGATGCCCGAGCCCTGGATGTCCTTGCCCAGCAGGCCGGCGTCGTAGGCCTCCTTCAGGGCATGCTCCATGCGCTCGAAGGGCTCGTGATGAAATTCGCCGCGCAGGTAGTTGTAACCCACGGTCGCGCCCATTGAATAGGCGGCAATGGCCATGCCCTCGATCAGCGCATGCGGGTTGAAACGCAGGATATCCCGGTCCTTGCAGGTGCCGGGCTCCGATTCGTCGGAATTGCACAGCAGATACCTGGTGCCGGGCGCATTGCGCGGCATGAAGCTCCACTTCAGCCCCGTGGAGAAGCCGGCACCGCCACGACCGCGCAAGCCGGACTTCTTGACGCTGTCGATGATCTCCTCCGGCGGGGTCTTCTCGGCCAGAATCTTCTTCCACGCCTGGTATCCCCCGGTGTCGAGGTAGGTCTCGAGGCTCCAGGGCGTGTCGTACGCCATGGTCGTGTAGCAGACCTCATTGGCCATGGGTCACTCCAGGTTGTCCAGGATCTCGTCCACCTTTTCCGGTGTGAGCTGCGTGTAGTAATGCCCGTCCACCACCATCATCGGACCGCCAACACAGGCCGCCAGGCATTCCTCCTCCACCTTGAGGGTGATGCGCCTGTCCGGCGTGGTCTCGCCAAGACGAATGCCGAGTCTTTTCTCGCAGTGCTCCACAATGGCGTCCGAACCCATCAGCATGCAGGATATATTGGTACAGATATTGACCTTGTGCCGCCCCACCGGAGCGGTGTCGAACATGGTGTAGAAGGTCGCCACTTCGTACACCGCCGTGTGCGGGAGTTCCAGGTAGTCCGCCACCGCGCGCATCAACTCCTCGGTGAGGTAGCCGCCATTGGCGTTCTGGACCACGTGCAGGGCCGGAATAACGGCGGAGCGCTTGCCCTCGGGCGGGAACTTGGCCACCCAGGCGTCGATTTCCGCCCGCAGCCCCGGCTTCAGAGGCGTGTCCGCATGCTCTTCGATACTCAACGGTCGATCTCCCCGAATACGATGTCCTGGGTTCCGATCAGGGCGACCACATCGGCCAGCATGTGGCCGTTGGCCATTTCGTCCATGGCCGCCAGGTGCGGGAAGCCAGGGGCCCGGACTTTTACCCGGTAGGGCTTGTTGGCGCCGTCGGAGATGAGGTAGCAGCCGAACTCCCCCTTCGGCGCCTCCACCGCTGCATACACCTCGCCTTCCGGAACGCAGTACCCCTCGGTAAACAGCTTGAAGTGGTGGATGAGGGATTCCATGTCGTCCTTCATCTCCTCGCGGGTGGGTGGCACGACCTTGTGGTCGTCCACCATCACCGGACCCGGATTCCGGCGCAGCCAGTCCACGCACTGGCTGATGATGCGGCAGGACTGGCGCATTTCCTCGACCCGCACCAGGTAACGGTCGTAGCAGTCGCCATTGGTGCCCACGGGAATGGCGAAATCAACCTCGTCGTAGACTTCATAGGGCTGCTTGCGGCGCAGATCCCATTCCACGCCGGAGCCGCGCAGCATGGGTCCGGTGAAGCCCAGTTCCTGGGCACGTTCGGGGCTGACCACGCCGATGCCCACCAGGCGCTGCTTCCAGATACGGTTGTCGGTGAGAAGGGTTTCATACTCGTCCACGCAACCGGGGAAGCGCTTGCAGAAATCATCAATGAAATCCAGCAGGGAGCCCTGCCTCGCGGCATTCAGGCGTTCCAGGTCGCGACTGCTACGGAACTGCGACGGCTCATACTGCGGCATGCGGTCAGGCAGATCCCGATATACGCCGCCAGGCCGGTAATAGGTGGCATGCATGCGGGTTCCGGACACCGCCTCGTAAACGTCCATCAGGTCTTCGCGTTCACGGAAGCAGAACAGGAAGACCGTCATCGCGCCCACATCCAGCCCATGCGCGCCCAGCCACATCAGGTGATTGAGGATGCGGGTGATCTCGTCGAACATGACGCGGATGTACTGGGCCCGTTTCGGCGGATGAATGCCCAGCAGCTTCTCGATCGCGAGCACGTAGCCATGCTCGTTGCACATCATGGACACGTAATCGAGCCGGTCCATGTAGCCGATGCTCTGATTAAACGGCTTGCTCTCGGCGAGCTTCTCGGTAGCACGGTGCAGCAACCCTACATGAGGGTCGGCACGGCGGATCACCTCGCCCTCCATTTCCAGCACCAGCCGAAGCACGCCGTGGGCCGCGGGGTGCTGCGGGCCGAAATTCATGGTGTAGGAGCGGATATCAGCCATCGTCGGCATCCCCTTCGGCGAG
The DNA here is from genome assembly GCA_007130525.1 of Ectothiorhodospiraceae bacterium. Classification (GTDB taxonomy): domain Bacteria; phylum Pseudomonadota; class Gammaproteobacteria; order Nitrococcales; family Aquisalimonadaceae; genus Methylonatrum. The sequence goes on from SLSJ01000233.1 coordinate 11,488, forward strand.
CCGGTCCACGTAGCGACTGTCATGCCTGATCACGCGCGGCACCAGCACGCGCGGCTCAATGGAGACCGGCTCGTAGACCACCCGCCCCTTCTCTTCGTTGTATCGGACCTCGACATTGCCGATCAGCGGGAAGTCCTTGCGGAAGGGATGCCCCACGAAGCCGTAGTCGGTGAGCAGGCGGCGCAGATCGGGATGACCGTCGAAGATGATGCCGTAGAGGTCGAACGCCTCGCGCTCGAACCAGTTGGCCCCGGCCCACACCGGAACCACTGAATCGACCATGGGAAAGTCGTCGTCCTCGCAATAGACACGCACCCGCAAACGCTGGTTTGCCCTGATTGAAAGCAGGTGATAGACAACCGCAAACCGGCGTCCGGTGTTCACGGTGACACTGTCGATTCCGTAGATGCCGGTCAGCCCCAGACGCGCAAAACTGTTGCCACGCACGCCCCGGGAGAAGCCGGAATCGGTGGCCCGCTCGGTTATCCACTCATCCTGGCCGTAGGCGGCATAATCGACACCGCAGAGATCGGTGAGCTGATGGAAGCCGAATGACTCGTCGCGCAGCCCCTGCATCACCTCAAACAGATGCGTGGCCGGCACCTCGACGGCCACCATGTCGGCGGCGACTTCCGTGGAGGTCAGACGTTCTCCAAAGACCTCCGTGACGCGCTCTGCCAGCAGCTTGCGGTCCTCTGACATGGCCGGTCCTCTCCGTCCCGAACTCAGCGGGCGATGGTATTGGTGCGGTGAATCTTGTTCTGCAACTGGACGATGCCGTAGAGCAGCGCTTCCGCCGTAGGCGGACAACCCGGCACGTAGACATCCACCGGCACGATGCGGTCGCAACCGCGCACCACCGCATAGGAATAGTGGTAATAGCCGCCACCATTGGCGCAGGAACCCATGGAAATCACCCACTTGGGATCGGACATCTGGTCGTAGACCTTGCGCAGGGCGGGCGCCATCTTGTTGCAGAGGGTCCCGGCCACGATCATCACGTCCGACTGCCGCGGACTGGGCCGGAAGACGATGCCGAAGCGGTCCATGTCGTAACGGGCGGCGCCGGCGTGCATCATTTCGACCGCGCAGCAGGCCAGACCGAAGGTCATGGGCCACATGGAACCGGTCCGCGCCCAGTTGATCAGCTTGTCCGCGGAAGTTGTGACAAAGCCCTTTTCGAGTACACCTTCTACTCCCATTCCAGGGCCCCCTTCTTCCACTCGTACAGGAATCCGATCAGCAGGATGACCAGGAACACGCCCATGGACGCGAAGCCGAACAGGCCGACGTCATCCAGCGCGACGGCCCATGGAAACAGGAAAGCGATCTCGAGATCGAAAATGATGAACAGTATCGCCACCAGGTAGTAGCGCACGTCAAAGCGCATGCGCGAATCCTCGAACGCTTCGAATCCGCATTCGTAGGGAGAGAGCTTCTCGGCATTGGGATTACTCGGCCCCAGCACGAAGCCGACGATAATCAGCGCCAGACCGAGCCCCAGGCCGATCAGGATGAACAGCAGGATTGGCAGGTATTGCTCTAGCATGCGCGCATCCTTATGCGACCCGGAAACGCAACCGCGCCCGGGCCCCGGGCTGTTGCGCACGAGAGTATAGTGCGTCGCAGCAGACAGCGTCAAGAATACGTCGAGGGAAAAACCTTAAAAAACATACACCTACAGAAACACATCCCACTCTGTAGGCATATGGTGCGGATGGCCGGACTCGAACCGGCACGGCTTTCGCCACTGCCCCCTCAAGACAGCGTGTCTACCAGTTCCACCACATCCGCACGTGGTCCGGGCTGGATCCCGGTAAGCGCGGCTGAGTCTAGCAACCCCACCCCACCACGGCAAGCGCCAGGGACGCTCCAACCGGCTCGCGCACGGCATTGCCCCCGCGCAGCGGCACAGGCGATCCTTTCGGTCGATGAATTGCGGTTCCGGAAGCGGGCGATCAGTCTTCCGGCGGCGGCGGCGCCATCTCGTCGTCGACGTCCTCTTCAGCCGGCGCCGCCGGCGCCCGCTCCTCGGTCACGGGCGATTCATCGCCGACTCGTTCCACCACGCTGCCCGGTCCGGCATGACGTGCCGCCAGCATTGCCAGCGTCAGGCTGGTGAGAAAGAAACCGGCAGCGAGCATTGCCGTCACCCTGGTGAGGAAGGATGCCGAGCCGCGCGCCCCGAATACGGTTGCCGATGCCCCGCTACCGAAGGCCGCGCCCGCATCGGCGCCCTTGCCGTGCTGCAGCAGCACCAGCACAACCAGTACAACAGCAATCAGAACGTGTATTGCCAGGATGATCTGTCCCATCAGGTCCTCTCTTGTGGTGCCCGCCGGCTAACGGGAACGCGTCCCGGGTTTCCGTCAACCGGCGGCACGGCAGATGGCGAGAAAGGCGTCCGCGTTCAGGGACGCGCCGCCAATCAGGCCACCGTCAATGTCCGGCATGGCGAACAGTTCCGCCGCATTGTCCGGTTTCACGCTGCCGCCATATAGTATGCGCATGCCGTCACCGATGACGGCATCCCGCTTGCGAAGGTACGTGCGCAATAGCGCGTGCACTGCCTGCGCCTGTTGGGGCGATGCGGTACGCCCCGTGCCAATGGCCCAGACCGGCTCGTAGGCCAGCACCGCCCCGGCCAGCCCGCTGATCCCCACGGCGTCCACCACGGCGCGCAACTGCCGCTGAACCACCGCATCCGTCTCGCCGGCTTCGCGCTCCGACAGCGATTCACCCAGGCACACGATGGGGATGATCCCGCCACGCAGGGCCGCCGCGGTTCGCGCCGCTACCAGTTCGTCGCTCTCGCCATACAACGCCCGACGCTCGGAATGCCCGGTCAGCGCATACCTGCAGCCTGCTTCCTTCAGCATCCGTGCCGAGACTTCTCCGGTGAAGGCTCCCTCGTCGTCCTGATCACAGACGTTCTGCGCTCCGACCGCGATGGCGGTATCCGTCAGGCGGTCCGCTGCCGCCGGCACGAACAGGAACGGCGGCAGAACCGCCATGTCCGGTCCGCCGCTCATATCGGCCACGCCATCGGCCAGGGCATCGAGCAGTTCGGCAACCACCGAACGCGATCCATGCATCTTCCAGTTACCGGCTACCAGGGCCTTGCGCATCCCCGTCGCTCCCTCATAGCTATGCAGACTCCGGGAACGGCCATAAGATCCGCTTTATCCGGAGGTTTCCGAAAAGCAGGGCGGAATGGTAAGGAACCCGGCGGGAATTGTCGAGGCCGGCAAGCCCTCAGGGAGCGTCTCCCTGGCCCGCATATCTCGCCGCCCTTCTACTACGCACGCCGATCTGCTCGCCGTGTCGGGGCGTACTCCCTCCAGCCGGCTCGACGTAGAGTCAGAGCTACGCCTTCGCCGTCTTCCGGTCCGTGCCCCCGTCACAGCGGCATCCCGACGCCCCCGCGACGAACGGCGGTGAGATATGCGGGCTACCCGCGCTCGGCGGGGACCTGGCCCACCGCTTGCGCGAGAAGCTCACTGCAGCGCAGCACCTGATCGCGGTCGCGGCCCTCTACCATCACCCGGATGACGGGTTCGGTTCCCGAGGGCCGCAACAGCACCCGGCCGGTATCCGCCAACTCCCGCTCCACGCGGCCCAGGGCCTCCTTTACCGACGGATGACGGATGGCGTCGACACCAGGCTCGATGGGTACGTTGATCATGTGCTGGGGCAGCTTGGTCATTCCGTGGCGCAACTGGCCCAGACTCTTTCCGGTCTGGCGCATGACTTCCAGCACCTGCAGGGCAGAGACGATGCCGTCACCCGTAGTGGTTCGGTCCAGACAGACAATATGACCCGAGGACTCACCCCCCAGTGTTCCCTGCTCACCGCGCAGCATTTCCATTACATAGCGGTCCCCGACCCGGGCCCGCCGGAAGGGAATTCCCATCTCTGCAAACGCCAGCTCCAGGCCCAGGTTGCTCATCTGCGTGCCCACCACCGGCCCATGCAGGCGGCCGCCGGAATGACGGCCGCGGGCGATGATGAACAGCAGTTCGTCGCCATCCACGACCTCGCCTTCCTCGTCCACCATGATCACGCGATCACCGTCGCCATCGAAGGCGATTCCGGCATCGGCGCGATGCTCCCGCACCAGCGTCTGCACCAGGTCGGGGTGCATGGAGCCGCAGTCCACGTTGATATTGAGCCCATCCGGCTGGTGGCCCGCAGGAATCACGTGGGCGCCCAGTTCCCGGAACACCTCGGGCCCGACCTGGTACGTGGCGCCATTGGCACAGTCCACCACCAGGCTCAGACCGGTGAGCCGCACGCTGCGCCCGATAGTGCTCTTGCAGAATTCTATATACCGGCCCGGCGCATCGTTGAGTCTCGCAACCTTGCCCAGGTTTTCCGATGGCACGGTCTGCAGGGGCTGCTCCAGCGCCTTTTCGATGGCGTTCTCGGTGGCCTCGTCCAGTTTCTGGCCATCCCCGGAAAAGAACTTCACGCCGTTATCTTCATGCGGATTATGCGAGGCACTGATAACGATGCCGGCACCGGCGCGCAGGGTATTGGTCAGGTAGGCGATCGCGGGAGTGGGCATGGGGCCGAGCAGGCGTATGTCGGCACCGGCGGCTGACAGGCCGGCTTCCAGCGCCGATTCGAACATGTATCCGGAAATCCGCGTGTCCTTGCCGATCAGCACCAGGCGGCGGTCCTGCCGCGCCAGCACCCTGCCCAGGGCCCAGCCTAGCTTGAGCATGAAATCCGCGGTGATGGGATACTCGCCCACCCGGCCGCGAATCCCGTCGGTACCGAAATAGCGCCTGGTCATAAACTTGTCCCGCGATGTCCCCGATCACTCCCGAACGTGGAGGACCCGTGCCCGGGATACTCCGCCTGGAGGCCCGATCACTCCGTGTCGTTGTAAAGTGTCGCGTGCACGACGGCCATGGCATCCACCGTTGGCCGCACGTCATGAACCCGTACGATCAGCGCGCCCTCCCAAGCCGCAAGCACGGCGGCGGCGACACTGCCGTGAATTCGTTCCCCGGGCGGCCGGCCAAGCACGCCGCCGACCATGGATTTCCGTGACATCCCCACCAGTACCGGCAGGCCCATGTTGACTACGCCGCGCAATTCCCTCAACAGGCGGAAATTGTGTACCGAACGCTTGCCGAACCCGAATCCCGGATCAAGCACCAGCCGGTCCCGCGGTATGCCCGCCCCCACACAGGCGGCCACGCGCTCACCCAGAAACGCCTTGACCTCCACCATTACGTCGTCGTAGCGGGGATCCTGCTGCATGGTCCGGGGCGTACCCTGCATGTGCATCAGGCAGACCGGAAGACCGGTTTCGCGTGCAGCCTCCAGGGCGCCTTCCCGCTGCAACGCGAAGACATCATTGATGAAACCGGCGCCGGCCGCGGCGGCGGCCTTCATGACATCCGGCTTGCTGGTGTCCACGGACAAGGGCACCGGAACCTCGCCACTCAGGGCCTCGATCACCGGCATGACGCGTTCCAGCTCTTCCGCGACACCGACCTCGTCGGAGCCCGGGCGCGTTGACTCCCCGCCCACGTCAATGAGATCGGCGCCTTCCTCCACCATATTCATGGCGTGATCCAGCGCCGCCTGCGGAGACAGGAAACGCCCGCCGTCGGAGAACGAGTCGGGTGTGATGTTGAGTATGCCCATGACCCTTGGGCGGTCGAGCACCAGAGGGCGACCACCGCAGTCGAGCACGGGCGCGGCACCCCGCTCACCAGGCATGCGATTTACCCTCAAGGGCCGGGGCCTTCAGTGCTCGCCGGCCGGAGAGCCGATACCACCTTCGCCGCGACGATCATCACGGCCACTGCTGTCGTCACGGTCACGAGCCGTCTCGGCACCGGCCCCACCGGCGCCGTCATCCGGCGATTCGCTCCAGCCACGCGGCGTACCCACCGGGCGACCCGACATAATGTCGTCAATCTGGCTCTTGTCGATGGTTTCGTACTTCATCAGGGCCTCGGCCATGGTGTGCAGCTTGTCCATGTTCTCGAGGATGATCTTGCGCGCGGCATCGTAGTTGTATTCGATGATCTCGCGCACCTCCTTGTCGATCGCGAAAGCGGTTTCATCCGAAACCTGCTTCTGCTTGCCCATGGAGTGCCCGAGGAACACTTCGCCATCATCCTCGTTGTAGGACAACGGCCCCATGCGCTCGGACAGCCCCCACTTGGTGACCATGTTGCGCGCAATCTGCGTGGCCCGCTCGATGTCGTTCTGGGCACCGGTGGTCACCTTCTCCTTGCCGAAAATCAACTCTTCCGCAAGGCGACCGCCAAACAGCGAGGCAATCATGCTGTTCAGGCGCTGCCTGGAATAACTGGTGCGATCCTCTTCGGGCAGAAACATGGTCACGCCAAGCGCACGCCCACGCGGAATGATGGTGACCTTGTGCACGGGATCGTGTTCGGCGGTGCGCAGACCGACAATGGCATGGCCGGACTCGTGATAGGCCGTGAGCCGCTTGTCGTCCTCGTTCATGACCATGGAGCGGCGCTCCGCCCCCATCATGATCTTGTCCTTGGCGCGCTCGAAGTCCTCCATGTCGACTTCACGCTTGTTGCCGCGCGCGGCGAACAGCGCCGCCTCGTTGACCAGGTTGGCGAGATCGGCACCGGAGAACCCGGGCGTACCACGGGCCAGGATGAACGGATTCACATCCCGGGTCAGCGGCACCTTGCTCATGTGCACCTTGAGTATCTGCTCCCGGCCACGCACGTCCGGCAAAGGCACCACCACCTGGCGATCGAAACGGCCGGGACGCAGCAACGCCGGATCGAGCACGTCCGGGCGGTTGGTGGCGGCGATCACGATCACGCCCTCGCTGCCCTCGAAGCCGTCCATTTCGACCAGCAACTGGTTCAGGGTCTGCTCGCGCTCGTCGTGACCGCCGCCCAGCCCGGCGCCACGCTGCCGGCCGACGGCGTCGATTTCATCGATGAAAATGATGCAGGGCGCGTGCTTCTTGGCCTGGGTAAACATGTCACGAACACGCGACGCACCGACACCCACGAACATCTCCACGAAGTCGGACCCGGAGATCGAGAAGAACGGCACCTTGGCCTCGCCGGCGATGGCCTTGGCCAGCAGGGTCTTGCCGGTGCCGGGCGAACCGACCATCAGCACACCGCGCGGAATGTGGCCACCCAGCCGCTGGAACTTGGACGGATCACGCAGGAAATCCACCAGTTCGCCGACTTCCTCCTTGGCCTCCTCCACGCCGGCGACGTCATTGAACGTGATCTTGACCTGCTCCTCCGTCATGAGCTTGGCCTTGCTCTTGCCGAAGGACATGGCGCCACGACCGCCGCCCCCACCCTGCATCTGTCGCATGAAATAGATCCACACGGCAATCAGCAGCAGGAACGGTGTCCAGGAGATCAGGATCTGCATCAACATGCTGCGACCCTCGGCCTCCTCGGCGTCGATGGTCACACCGTGATCGAGCAGCGTGCCGATGAGCGCCCGGTTGTCCGTTTCCGGACTCAGGGTCCGGAAGGGCTCGCCGGTGCCGGTCTTGCCCTTGATTTCCTGACCCTGCAGCAGCACCTCGGTCACATTCCCGCGCTCCACCTGGGTGAGGAACTCGGAGTAGGTGATCTTGCTGGTGGTGGTCGAACGCTCCTGGAAGTTGCTGAAGACGGACATCAGCACCACGGCGATGATCACCCAGAGAATCAGATTCTTGGCCATGTCGTTCAAGGTGACACACCTCGATCATTGAGCTCCCGGCCGACATCCATGACGCCCGGAAGACGGGAAATTAGGCGCTGACAGAGCGTGCGCGGCTGATCCATAAACACTACTACACCTGCTTCTGCCGGGCCAACAGATAGACCTCCCGGCTGCGATCCCGGGACGCGCCCGGCTTGCGCGTAAGCACGCGCCCGAACACCTCCCGCAATGTCTTCAGGTACTCGTCAAAACCGGCACCCTGAAACGTCTTGACCAGGAAATCGCCCCCGGGTTTCAAAAAGTCCCGGGAAAAATCCAGGGCGAGTTCAGCCAGGTACATCGCACGTGGCTGATCCACCGCCTTCATACCCGAGATATTGGGGGCCATATCGGACATCACAAGGTCTACCGGCCGCCCCTGCAGAACATCATCAAGCCTCTGCAGCGCATCGTCCCCGGTGAAATCAGCCTGGATCACGATCACGTCCGCGAGCGCGTCCATGGGCAGTATGTCCAGCGCGATCACGCGCCCGGACGAACCCGTAATCCCGGCAGCGTACTGAGACCACCCGCCGGGAGCGGCCCCGAGGTCCACCACCGTCATGCCGGGCTTCAGCAGCCGGTCCTTGCGGTCGATTTCCTGAAGCTTGAATACCGCACGCGATCGGTAACCCTGGCGCCGGGCCTGCTTGACGAACGGATCACTGAAATGCTCCTGCAGCCAACGGCCGCTACTCCTGCTACGGGCCACCGTCGGACTCCTCCCGGTCCAGCTGTGTCCGGGCCCGCACCAGGGCCCGGCGCGTCCGCCATACCAGCCACAGCGCACCCAGCGAAGAGCCGCCGAAGAGCAGTAGGAACTCGGACAGGCGGGACAATGTGGCGATAACCACCGCGAACCAGAGGCAGCCCAACGCCAGCAGCAGGACCGCGAGGTCAAGCTTGACCGCGGGCAGCAGGATGCGATGGGTTGCGCCGGCGGCCCGTGCTACACTCGCGCGCCCCGGGCGGTCGGCATCGGATGATTCGGACATGCACACTCTCAACGACGAACAGAAACGGCACCTGCGCCGCCTCGGCCATGCGCTGCGCCCCGTCGTACTCATGGGTGCGGCGGGCCTGACCGGTGCGGTGCGGTCGGAGATCGATCAGGCTCTGGACGACCACGAACTGATCAAGGTCAAGGTGGTCGCCGATGACCGTGACCATCGCAAGGAACTGATCAGGCGCATCTGCAGGGACAGCGGCGCAGTCCTGGTCCAGTCCACGGGCCACATCGCCCTGCTCTTCCGCCGCTCCCGTATCGAGAAAAAACGGCGGATAGCCCTGCCATAGATGCGGTCTCCTCGCGCCGTTCGCAAGCAGGAAAGTCGACAGCAGCCGGACGACGCGGAAATCCCGGAGCCCGGAACGGCTCGACAGGCGCCCCTGGGCTTTCCCACACCTCGCGCCCTGAACCTTACCCCTCGATGAACATAAAACATACTTCAAACATACTTCACCGCCACGATCTCGTATTCCCGCATTCCTCCCGGCGCATCCACGGAGGCGATATCACCCACCTCCTTGCCGATCAGGGCACGGGCGAAGGGTGATTGCACGGAGATCAGGCCTTCCTTGATATCGGCTTCGTCCTCGCCGACGATCCGATAGGTGAATTCCTCGCCGGACTCCTCGTCCACCAGTTCCACGGTTGCCCCGAACACTACCCTGCCGTTGGCGTTGAGCCGGGTCACATCGATGATCTGGGCGTTGGACAGCTTGCTCTCGAGTTCCTTGATCCTGCCCTCGGTGAAACTCTGCTGCTCGCGCGCGGCATGGTACTCGGCGTTTTCCTTGAGGTCGCCATGGGCGCGCGCCTCGGCAATGGCCTCGATGATGCGCGGCCGCTCCTTGTACTTGAGACGGTTGAGCTCTTCGCGCAGTTTCTCGGCACCGCGAACGGTCAGCGGGACCTTGCTCATGCCATGGCCTCCTTGTGCAGATCCTGCAGCCGGTGCACGTCAATGGCGCCCAGGTGCGCAAGCGCGAGCACGATGGCGCGGGCACCGGCAATGGTTGTTGTGTAGCTTACCTTGTGCTGCAGAGCCTCGCGCCGGATGGAATAGGAATCGGCAATGGCCTGCCTGCCCTCGGTGGTGTTGATTATCAGATCAATCTCGTCGTTCTTTATGGCGTCGACAACATGCGGCCTTCCCTCCCGCACCTTGTTGATTAACGCGCATTCAACGCCGGCCCGGGCTAGGCTGTCGGCGGTACCGCGGGTGGCCACCAGCTCGAAGCCCCATTCGCGCAGCGCCTTGCCCACCGCCGGCAGCGCCTGCTTGTCGGCGTCGCGCACACTGATGAACACCCTGCCTGAAGTGGGCAGATCGACCCCGGCTCCGCGCTGGGACTTGGCGTAGGCCGCACCAAAACTGTAGCCGATTCCCATCACTTCGCCCGTGGATTTCATCTCCGGGCCAAGGATCGGATCCACACCGGGGAACTTTATGAACGGGAACACGGCCTCCTTCACCGAATAGAATTCCGGAATGATCTCGTCTGTCACGCCCTGGGCCGCCAGCGTCCGCCCCACCATGCAACGCGCGGCCACCTTGGCCAGCGGCACTCCCGTCGCCTTGGAAACGAAGGGGACCGTGCGCGAGGCGCGCGGGTTCACCTCGAGAATGAACACGTCCTCGCCCTTGATCGCGAACTGGGTGTTCATCAGGCCAACCACCTCGAGCGCGCGGGCAAGTTGGCGCACCTGGTCCCGCAACTGATCCTGGATGGACTCGGACAGGGTGTAGGGTGGCAGTGAACATGCCGAGTCCCCGGAGTGCACACCGGCCTGTTCTATGTGTTCCATGATACCGCCGATAAGCACGTTCTCGCCGTCACAGACCGCATCCACATCGACCTCGACTGCGTCATCCAGAAAGCGGTCGAGAAGTACCGGAGAGTTGTGGGAGACCTTAACGGCCTCGTTCATGTACTGCTCCAGCTCGTCCTCGCCGTAGACGATCTCCATGGCCCGCCCGCCGAGCACGTAGGAGGGGCGCACCACCAGCGGGAAGCCGATCTCACGGGCCAGGCGCATGGCCTGCTCGGCGGTTCGCGCCAGCCGGTTGGGCGGCTGGCGGATTCCCAGCCGCTCGATCAAGCGCTGGAAGCGCTCCCGGTCCTCGGCCAGATCGATGGAATCCGGCGTGGTGCCTATGATCGGGGCCCTGGCCGCTTCCAGATCCCGCGCCAGCTTGAGCGGCGTCTGGCCGCCGTACTGCACGATCACCCCCTCGGGCTGTTCCTTGTGAATGATCTCCAGCACGTCTTCCAGGGTGAGCGGCTCGAAATACAGGCGGTCGGAGGTGTCGTAGTCCGTGGACACGGTTTCCGGATTGCAGTTGACCATGATGGTTTCGTAACCGTCTTCGCGCATCGCGAAAGCGGCGTGCACGCAGCAGTAGTCGAACTCTATCCCCTGGCCGATGCGGTTGGGGCCGCCGCCCAGCACCATGATCTTTTTCCGTTCCGAGGGCTCGGCCTCGCACTCTTCCTCGTAGGTGGAGTACATGTAGGCCGTGCTTGACGCGAATTCCGCGGCGCAGGAGTCGACCCGCTTGTATACCGGGTGAATGCCCAGGGCATGCCGGCGGGCCCGCAGTTCCGCCTCGGTGGAGTCCACCAGACTGGCCAGGCGTGCATCCGAAAAGCCGCGGCGCTTGAGCGCGAAGAGCCAGTCGGCATCCAGAGCGCCCGGACCGAGCCGCCGCACCTGCTCCTCGGCAAGGACCAGGTCTTCGATCTGGGCAAGGAACCACGGGTCCACCCTGGTCAGTTCGTGGACATCGTCCACGCCGAGACCGGCACGAAAGGCATCGGCGATGTAGAGCATGCGTTCCGGGCGAGGCATCTGCAGCGCATCGCGCAGGCGATCGTTGAGTTCGTCGCCGCGCTCGCCGGTGATTCGCGGCTCCAGCCCCTCGAGCCCGGTCTCCAGGCTGCGCAACGCCTTCTGAAAAGACTCCTGGAAGGTGCGGCCGATGGCCATGGCCTCGCCCACCGATTTCATTTGCGTGGTCAGCGTGGGCTCGGCGCGCGAAAACTTCTCGAACGTGAAACGTGGAATCTTGGTAACCACGTAGTCGATGGTGGGCTCGAACGAGGCCGGCGTCGCGCCACCGGTGATCTCGTTGCGCAACTCGTCCAGCGTATATCCCACTGCGAGCTTGGCCGCCACCTTGGCAATGGGAAAACCGGTGGCCTTGGAAGCCA
>SLSJ01000128.1 GCA_007130525.1 Ectothiorhodospiraceae bacterium
ACCGGCGAGGCCGGCGCGGAACTGGCATTGGCGGCGCGCAAGCACAACGCCGACCTGCTCCTGCTCGGCCATGGCGGGCATGGTTGGCTGCGGGAACTGTTCATGGGCGACACCGCACTGGATGCGGCTCGCCTAACCCGCACACCGCTGTGGCTGGAACCGACCGCAGGCGACCAACCGGCCGAAGCCGGAGACTGGCTGCTCCTGGCCACGGACGGCTCGGAGGCCGCACGGCATGCGGAAGAGTGCTTCCGCGCGCTTGCGCCCCACCTGCGGCGGGCCATTGCCGTCACGGCGACCGGACGCGTGCAGACCGACGATCAGGAAAAGGCGGATGCGCGCGCGCACCTCGCCGAGGTGATCGCGGATCTCCCGGGAGCGGAAAGCCGGGTCCTGGACGGCGACCCGAGAGACGTGACGGTCGCCATGGCCCGGGAGCTGCCGGCAGAGCTGGTCATCGTCGGCAAGCGGGGGCGAAACCCCCTCATCGACCTGCTCCTGGGCAGCACGGCGGAAACGGTCTGCAACCGCACCCGCCGTCCCGTCCTGCTCGTGCCTGCACGCAATCGGCGATAGGCACGCGGCACCGAGCCGTCGCTGATCAGTCGAGCCGCTCCAGCGCCAGAGCCACGCCCTGGCCGCCACCGATGCACAGGGTGACCATGCCCCTGGTTTCACCGTTACGCTGCATTGCGTGCAGCAGCCTCACGCTGAGCACGGCGCCGGTGGCGCCGATCGGGTGGCCGTGCGCGATTGCGCCGCCCTCCACGTTGACCACGTCTTCGGACAGCCCCAGTTCCCGCAGCACGGCGAGCGCGATTGCGGCGAAGGCCTCGTTGATTTCCACGCGCTCAAGGTCGCCGACACTCCAGCCGGCCCGCTCCAGCGCCTGGCGCACGGCGGGAACCGGGCCGATGCCAAACATGCCGGGTTCGACGGCGCCCACACCCCACGACACCAGCCGGGCGACCGGCTTCAACCCCTGCTGCTCCGCCCAGCCACGCTCCGCCAGCACCATGGCGGCGCCGCCGCTGTTCAGCCCCGGAGCGTTACCGGCGGTGATGACGCCATCCTCGCGAAAGGCCGGCCGCAGCTTGGCAAGGCCCTCGGCCGTGGCGTCCGCGCGGTTGTGCTCGTCGGTGTCGAAGACGGTGGGCCCCTTTCGTCCGGGGACCTCCACCGGCACGATCTCATCCTTGAACAGCCCGTCCGCCTGCGCCTTCGAGAAGCGCTGCTGGGAGCGTGCCGCCCAGGCGTCCTGGTCTTCACGGCTGACCTTGTATTCCTTGGCCAGGTCCTCCGTATGCCAACCGGCATGCTTGCCGGAGAAGGCGTCGTTCAGTCCGTCCTGCAACATGGAGTCCACGATCTTGGCATCGCCCATGCGGTAGCCCCAGCGGGCCTTTTCCAGCAGGTACGGGGCGCGGTCCATGTTCTCCATGCCGCCGGCCACGGTGCAACTGGCGTGGCCCAGCAGAATATCCTGGGCCGCCGAGGCAACGGCCTGGGCTCCGGATCCGCAAACCCGGTTGACGGTCAGGGCCGGCACCGAAACGGGAATGCCTCCGTTGATGGAAGCCTGGCGCGCGGGGTTCATGCGGTTGCCGGCCTGGATCACGTTGCCCATGATCACGGCTTCCACCATCTCACCGGAAATGCCCGCACGTTTCAGCGACTCCCGAATGGCGGCCGCGCCCAGGTCGGTGGCGGGGACCTCCTTCAGGCTGCCGCCGTAGGTGCCAATGGCGGTGCGTACCGGGGCGCAGATAACGACTTCTTTCGACATGGCCTTGACCTCCTGGACATTGAGGATGAATCCGGGACAAGTATGGCTGATTCGGCGAGCGAGACATTGATTGCCGACAGCTTCGCCACGGAATCGCCACGCGCGAAGGCCCAAGGGGATCCGGACAGGCGGATTCGGAACGGCGCCTACCGCGCCCTGGTGGTATCGCCCGTGGCGCGTTGCTGCCTGAGTTCTTCCATGGTGGCCGGGCGCACCTCGCGCACGTTCAGCCGAAAGATCAGCCGTCGTCCCGCCAGCGGATGGTTGCCGTCCAGAAGCGCACCGTTATCGGTGAGCCGCACCACCCGCAGAGTAAAGTGCCGACCGTGCGAGCCGCTGGTGAGCCGCTGCCCCTCGTAGAGCTCCAGCCCCGCCGGCAGCGCTTCCCGATTGGCTTCGAAAACCAGGTTCTCCTGCCTGGGCCCATACGCATGTTCCGGCTCCAGTTCCACCACGCGTTCTTCGCCGGTAGCGGCGCCCTCCAGCGCGCTTTCCAGGGCGGGCAGAATGTGCCTGTAGCCGTGCAGATAAACCATTGGGCCCGACGTTCGGCTGTCGTCCAGGTGTTCCCCGGAACCGTCATCCACTTGGTAATCCACGGTGACGACGGTGTTCTGATGTATGTTCATGGCTTGCGTCTCCGGCGGCGCGTCAGAATCCAGATCGACGCCGCCAATATTGCCGGTATCGCGACGATGGCTGTCCGGACCCCCGCGGTCCTGGCGCCGGATGCCCCCTGCGTCTTGGCAAGATAAGCCGTGATGACGCGCCATTCCCCGGGTTTAAGGTCCGCGCCGTGGGCCAGGCGCATGCGCCAGACGGTGAAGGCCCAGCCGGTCCAGGTGCGCGCCTGGTGCTTGAAGTCGGCAGTAGAGTGGCAGGGGGTACAGCGCTGCTCCGTAAGGCGCTCGGGGTAAGGCCTCGATGCGCGTTCCGCCTCGCGGGCCTCGCGTTCCGCCCTCGCCGCCTCCTCGATCGCGCGACGGCGTTCCTCGGCGGCCAGCCGGTCTCGCTCTATGGCCTCCCGGCGGGCTTTCCGCTCCTCCTCGGTCATGCCGTCGGTTATCGGGTCCATCAACTCATCGGGAGACATGCCGGCGATGCCTGAGTGACACGGCAGACAAAGCACCACCACAAGGCACAGGGTGCGATGCCGGACGAAGCCAATGGCGTTCATATGTCCGCCGCAGGACTCAAGCCCCCTTGACCTCCTTGAAATCCGGCCGGGTCGGGTGCAAGCCCATCACCTCGGCCCGACAGTCGGGGCAGACGGACAAATGGCCCGCATCCAGGCCGCGTTCCTCCAGTATGCGCACGATTCCCGCCAGATGCTCGGACGGCGCGAACGGCTTGCCGCAGTGCCCGCAGTGGACCTGTTCTCCCGATTCCACCGTCGAAACCGGCGTGACGACGGCGCTTGCCATCTCCGGCGCGACGGGGTCGGGGGTTTGGGCCGGCACCCGCGTCTGCAGCCAGCGGGCATCGTCGTCCAGGGCGTCTCGCACCAGGCTTCCAAGAATCGCGTACGGCCGTGCCCGGGGGTCACGGCCACACTCGCGCTCCAGTCGCCGAACCAGATCGTTGGGCCAGGGCCGAAGAAACCGATTGAGGAAATTCCGCGCCTCCTGCAGGGCATGAAGTGCCTGCGGTTCGTCCTCCGCCCGAGCCGCCGCGCCGAAAAGCATGGCCAGGAACTGCAACTGCAGCGCCAGGTGATCGGGGGTATCACGGAAACCGGGATCTCGGCTAAGACCGTGACGCTGATAGAACCGCTCCATCTCCAGCACGCTGGGGCCCATGACGGTGCCGTCGATGTAAAGCCCGGCATTCAGGGGCACGGCATAGGGGGGTACCAGGAAGAGCCGACTGTAGCCGCGCAGCAGGGCCTGTTGGTCGGGCACCTCAACCATGGCCGCGGCCAGCTCGGCACCGGCGCCGCGCCCCGGCAACAGTTCCTCGAGGTCCGCCGCGAGTGCCCGGGCGATGGCCTCCCGGGATCCGCGCTCCACCGGTGGCATGAATGCCCGTCCCAGGCAGTGATACAGCTCGGCCCGGTTAACCAGGCGCATGGACTCGGCTTGGGGTTCTGCCATGATGCTTCCGGTTCCGCGTATCGATCGCGGCGGATCGCGTCGCGCGTCCGCCCGAGGGGACGACGTGGCCGATCACGATCCGCCGGGTGGCTGCGGCTCGCCGGGGCGGGAACCCCGGCACCGCAGGTTTGCGCCTCAGGCCGTGGCCTTTTCAGGCGCCCCGGGAGTTTCCGTCGCGGCCAGTTGCTCCGGTACGGCGGACAGGTTGAAATACTTCTCGCCCAGCACATACAGGGTAAAGAACATGGCGGAGCCCATGATGGTCAGCCCCCATTCCGCCGCCGACGGCGAGTACTGGATCATGTCCCAGGCCCAGGTTCCCTTGAACAGTGGTACCACCTGCCCGCCCACGACGAAGAAGTAGCGCTCGGCGAACAGCCCGCCGAAGGCCAGGATGGCGACCAGCACCTGGATCTGGGATTGCACACGGAGCTTGGGCACCAACATCAGCAGGAAGGGCACGATCAGCCCGAACAACACCGACAGCACATACACCGGTGAGGCAAACAGGTAGTCCGCCCACACGTGATATACCTCCGGATGGTTGCTGTACAGACCCGTAATGGCCCGCACGCCCACGAACAGGACGGTCAGTCCGAGCACGGCGGCGAACAGCTTGGGCAGGCCCCCGGTGAATGCGCTCTGCATCCTCTCCGGCATCCTGCTGCGGTCGAAGCCGTATGCCAGGTAGCTGAAGAACACCAGTGCCGCCATGCCGCTGGTTATCGCGGTCAGGTAGAAATAGATGGGCAGGGAGCCGTCGAACCAGAACGGCCGCATGCTCATCATGCCGAAGATCAGGGCCAGTGTGCCGCTGGCCAGCAGCACGCCCAGGAACGAGGCAATGCCGATGGTCCTGGTGGCCTTGCTGTCCCACTCTCCGGACTCCATTTTCTGGAACTTCCAGAGCAGGAAGAGCAGGTCCGCGGCGTAGAACACGCCCATCCAGAACATGGCCGACTGGATCTGCATGTTCAAGGGTATGGCCCAGAGCATTCGGAACGGATGACCCAGTTCCAGCGCCAGCACCGCCATGCCCGAGATCAGGATGATGAAGGCCAGGAAAATGGACCGCTTGGCGATGCCATAGTACTGCTTGAAGCCGAACACCAGGGGCAGCGCGGCGATCAGGCCCAACCCGGACGACGCCAGGGCGAAGTACAGGTAGGTGGAGATCGGCTGACCCCAGGGCAGGCTGGAACTGACATTGAAGCTCGCATGCCCGTATACCGTCAGGTTGTACATGACGAACCCGAACGAGACCACCAGCACGATGGCGGAGAGCAACAGCAGGCCGGTGCCGGCCGTGCCTTTCATGACATTGTTGTCAGACATGTTCAGTCACCCCTTCTGGAATTGCGCGGGCGGAAGGCGGGCACACCGGCCCCGGCACCCAGGTAATAGACCTGTGGGCGGTTGCCCGTGTGGTCCAGCAGCCGCACGCCGTGCTTGTCACCGATGAGCCGATTGACGTTGGATTCCGGGTTGTCCAGGTCTCCGAAGTACCGGGCCTTGGGGGCACAGGTGCGCACGCAGGCCGGCACGTACTCGACCAGCTCCGGATCGTCCTCGTCCAGGTCCGCCACGCCCTCCGGGGCCTTGCTGACCCTGTGGTGGCAGAAGGTGCACTTGGACACGACACCCTTGGGCTGGATGCCGATACCCCGGCGCCAGTCCTGTTCCGGGTTCTGGTACGGCGGGCTCCACATCTGCCCGTTCTCACCCGGATAGACGTCTCGAATGTCCGGCTCCACCAGCGGCTGCTCGTCCGCATAGAAACGCACGCCGTAGGGACAGGCGATCATGCAATACTTGCATCCGATGCACTTGTTCCAGTCCACGAACACGATGCCGCCGGCTTCGTCGTCCTTGTAGGTGGCCCGGGTCGGGCACACATAGACGCAGGACGGGCTCTCGCACTGCATGCAGGGCCGGGGCAACCACTTCATCTGCGCGGTGGGATATTCGCCTTCGTGGTAGAAGAGCACGTCCTGCCAGCTCTCGCCGGGCAGGGTGTTGTTCTCCATCGCGCACGCGGTGGTGCACGCCTGGCACCCGGTGCACTTGTCCAGGTCTATGACCATTCCCCACTTAGCCATTATTCACTTCCTCCAGTAATCGGGTTCAGGCCTTTTCCAGCCGCACCTTGGCGGTGTAGTAACAGGCGAGTCCGGAAATCGGGTCGGAGAGGTTCTCGGTGAGATCACCCGAGTGCCCCGGCTTGATGTCACGGCCCTCGGCGGTGGCCCAGCGGCCCTGGGCCCAATGACCGTATTCCATGGGCAGCACCAGGGTGTCCGGGCGGTGAGCGGGCATGTAGCGCGCCACGGCCCGGATGCTCTTCTGCTCGCCGCGGACTTCGGCGGACAGACGCACCGTATCGCCGTCGTTGATGCCGCGCTCCCGCGCCGTCTTCGGGTTCAGCTCCAGGTAGACGGTGCCTTGTCCGCCGACGATGGGCTGCATGTAGGCGGCCGCCTGCGGCAGATTGGCGCTACGGCCCTCGGCGTGCAGCGGCGTCTTCGGCGTGACGAAATGCAGATCACCGCCACCGGTGTGGCGTGGCTCCACCCACTGGATGATGCCCACGCGGTCCTCCGGGATGTCCATCTCGTGACTGATGTAGCCGGCGTGGTTCTCCAGGAAGCTGGACTTGAACTCGAACTTGCCAGAGTTCGTAGGCATGAGCTTGTCCTTCACGTCGGACTCGCTCATCTCGACGTTGTAGCCCTCGCCATCCCACTCCCAGAACGATCCGCGCCGGTAACGCCAGTGGTAGGGCTTCCTGTACCAGACTCCCTTTTCCTTCCAGCTCTCGAAGCCGTCGACGCCGTTGTCGCCCGGGTCGTCGGCGAAGCCGGCCGCGCGATGGCGCAGCACGTTCTCCACGTCACCAAGCTCGCGGTAGTAGTCGCCCATGGGGCCGTCGATGCGCTTGCCGATCTCGATGAGCATGTCGCCGAAGTGCTTGGTGTCGTAGATCGGCTCCACCGCGGGGGTGCGCAGCGCGGCCATGGGCCAGCCCTCGAAGGGATAGGTGGGCGAGTCCTGCAGGCGCTCGAGATAGGTATGCTCCGGCAGGATCAGGTCCGCGTACATGGCCGTCTCGCCCGGATAGGGCGAGGTGTCGATGATGAACACGTCCTTGAGGGCCTCTTCCCACAGCAGCGGGTCCGGGGCCGTCCAGATGGGATTGGTCACGAAAAACATGGCCGTATCGAGCTTGTAGGGCTCGCCCTTGAGGTGGTTCGGGCCGGCCTCCTGCATCATGTGGGACGTCATCGGCCACTTCTCGGTGCCCGCCATGTCGATGCGCGGGTACTTGCCCTGCACCTCCCTGGCGTAGTCGTCCATGTAGTCATCGGCGCTGACCGGCAACGGGCCGTAGGAGGGACCCATCTGGTAGAACAGCCCGCCCTCGGCGAACATGCT
>SLSJ01000063.1 GCA_007130525.1 Ectothiorhodospiraceae bacterium
AGCGTCTGCGGCGCGTCGTTGGTATGCAGGGTGGACAGCACCATGTGGCCGGTCTGCGCGGCCTTGACGCCGATTTCAGCCGTTTCCAGGTCCCGGATCTCACCGACCATGATCACGTCGGGGTCCTGGCGCAGGAAGGCGCGGAGCGCGGCGGCGAAGGTCAGGCCGGCCTTGACGTTGAGGTTGACCTGGTTGATGCCCTGCAGGTTGATTTCCACCGGATCCTCGACCGTCGAGATGTTCCGGTCCTCGGTATTCAGGATGTTCAGCGCGGTGTACAGGGACACGGTCTTGCCGCTGCCGGTCGGGCCGGTTACCAGGACCATGCCGTAGGGCTTGTGGATGGCATCCAGGAACAGTTTCTTCTGTTGCGGTTCGTAGCCGAGGTGATCGATGCCGAGCATGGCGCTGTTCGCGTCCAGGATACGCAGCACCAGCTTTTCGCCGAACAGCGTCGGACAGGTATTGACACGGAAGTCGATGGCCTTGGTGCGCGACAGCTTCATCTTGATGCGCCCGTCCTGCGGCACCCGGCGCTCGGCGATATCCATCCGCGACATTACCTTGAGGCGGGCGGCGATGCGCGGTGCCAGGCCCTGTGGCGGGCTCGCTACCGTACGCAGCATGCCGTCCTGGCGGAAGCGCACGCGGAAGGTTTTCTCGTAGGGCTCGAAATGGATGTCGGACGCGCCCTTGTTGATGGCGTCCAGCAGCACCTTGTTGACGAAGCGGACCACCGGGGCGTCTTCAGCGTCAGCCTGGGTCACGTCCGGTGCGTCGTCGACCTCCTCGCCGCCGGATACCGAGAGGTTGTCCAGGTCCTCATCCAGGTCCTGGGCGCCGAAATTGCTGTCGGCGGCCTCCATCGCCTTGTCGATGGCGCGCAGCAGTTTGTCCTGTTCCACCAGAACCGGGTCGGTGGTCAGGCCGCAGTGAAACTTGAATTCGTCCAGTGCGTCCAGGTTCGTGGGATCGGCGACCGCGACGAAAAGCCGCTTGCCGCGGCGGAATATGGGCAGGGCCTGGTGATGGCGGATGAGCCTCTCGGCGACGAGGCCGGTCACCGCCGGCTCCAGATCCATGCAGGTAATGTCGAGCAGGGGTACCCCGAATTCGCTGGCGGCGGCTTCCGCCAGGTCCGTAGCCGATACGCGTTTACTCTCGACCAGGGCGGATACCAGGGTCTGGTTTGCCTTGCGCGCGTCGCCCGCTGCCGCACGCGCGTCAGCGTCGCTGAGCAGGCCATCCCGCACCAGGCGCGCTGCCAGGCCGCTGAGCCTGATTGTTGGATTCGCGGTTGCCATGGTATCCCGGGTGGCGGGGCACGGTTTTCAGTGCCCCGCCGTCACCCTGTTTGCTCCGGTTTAATCAGCCCATTCCGGGGATCTTGCCGCGACCGCGGCCATGTGGCCTGGTCCCGTCGTATTCCGCAATATTATTGAACGCTCGCGGCGATTCACATGATTGCGTGAATAATCAGATACTCACCCGAGATTTCGAGGCTAGCAGTTCAGCCGTCAATGGAACTGTGATGCAATCGCGATTTCTTCTCTGCCGCGTCGCGGCGCGGATCGCGGCATATAGCCGTTCCGGCCGGAGGGAGTACGCCCCCTCACAGCGAGCAGATCGACGTGCGTATTAGAAGGGCGGTGAGATATGCGGGCTAGGAGCGGGCCCGCGGATCAAGTGAATCCGCAGCGCCCGCTTGTGCTCCGCCCCGGCTTCCCGCACGTGGCCGGGCGCCTGCCCGGGTCTGCGCCGGCAGAGCCCCGGGAACCGCTTGGGGCGGGGTCCAGGGAAGGCGCCGGGTGAGCCGGCAGGGAGGTTGAGAGGCACCGCGGCTCTCGTCAGGGTTGCGGTCTGAACCAGTGAGACCCATATACACGGTATTATGAGGTGCCTGGTAGTCTGAACGCGTGCCAGGCCTCACGTTGAATCGGCAACAGGCAGGGCCATGCTCGATCTGTTTACCAACAATCCATTCCTGAGGCTCGCCGTCTACGTGGGCTTCGCGGCGGTCTTCTTCCACTCCGGACTTGCGCTGACGACCTGGCTGGTGTCGCCGGAGCAGATGGGTGGTGCCATCGACGTCGTTCTCGCCCTGCTTTTTCCGGTGTTGCTGCCTGCGTTCTTTGTCGTGAATCGTCACTTCGGCTGCGGCAGCGGGGGCTGCGCCGGCGGCGCCTGTACATTATCCGAGGCGCAGGACCCGGTTGCCGATTCCCCACGTTCCGTTCGACGCAGCTAATTGCCGGCCGAGTCCTGTTGGGGCCGCCGCAGAGCGCACGGTCATCCCTTTCGACTAGCGAAAGTGCCGGCTGCGGTCCTGGACGTTCTGTGGGGATGGCCCAATCCCGTGAAGGCCCGGTCATGGGAGGAGTTTCTCTTTGTCACCCCTTGGTGCGCCCCTGAAAACACAAAGAGGCTAGCCCGCATATCTCACCGCCGTTCGTCGCGAGGGCGCCGAGATGCCGCTGTGACGGGGGGCGCGGACCGGAAGACGGCGAAGGCGTAGCTGACACTACGTCGAGCCGGCTGCAGGGAGTACGCCCCGTCACGGCGAGCAGATCGGCGCGCGTAGTAGAAGGGCGGTGAGAAATGCCGGCTAGGTCAATGACCTGACCTCTTGCTTTTAATGGTCGGGGTGAGAGGATTCGAACCTCCGACCCCTGCCTCCCGAAGGCAGTGCTCTACCAGGCTGAGCTACACCCCGACATGTTCCGCAATCAAGCTTCAGTAGGTCCGTTCGACGCTGAATCGGGCCAGATCCTCCATGGCCTGCCGTTGAGGCGTCTCGGGAAGGCAGTCCAGGCTGGCCACGGCGTCGTCAGCGGCCTTGCTCGCGAGGGCGCGAGTATAGGCAATCGCCCCGGTCGATTCAATGGCATCCATGACCCTTTCAATACCGTCCAGGCCGCCATTCTCGATGGCCGCGCGGAGCAGTTGCCTCTGCTCCGCGGAGCCCGTGCGCATCGCGTGTATCAGCGGCATGGTGGGTTTGCCCTCGGCAAGGTCGTCGCCCACGTTCTTGCCCGTGGCCTCGACGCTGCCGTCGTAATCCAGCGCATCGTCGACCAACTGGAACGCGGTGCCCAGGTGGCGGCCGTAGTCAGCCAGGCGTTCCCGTACTTCCGGTCCCGCCCCGGCAAGCACCGCCCCCACCCTGGCGGCGGCTTCGAACAGCTTTGCCGTCTTGCAGTAGATGACCCGGAGATAATGCTTTTCCGAGGTGTCCGGGTCATGCACATTGAGCAACTGCATGACCTCCCCCTCGGCGATGGTGTTGGTGGTGCGGGCCATGATGCCCATGATGTCCATGTCGCCCACTTCCACCATCATCTCGAAGGCCCGTGAGTAGAGGAAATCCCCCACCAGCACGCTGGCCTCGTTTCCCCAGAGGCGGTTGGCGGTGTCTTGTCCCCTGCGCAAGTCGGATCCGTCCACCACATCGTCATGCAGCAGGGTGGCCGTGTGGATGAATTCAATGACCGCCGCCAGCTTTGCATGCTCGGCGCCGCGGTAGCCGCAGGCTCGCGCCGCGAGCAATACCTGGATGGGGCGCAGCCGCTTGCCGCCGCTGTTTACGATGTAGCCGCCGAGCTGATTGATCAGCACCACCTCCGAGCGCAGGCGATCGTGAATCAGCCGGTCGACCGCGGCCATGTCCTCGGCAACCAGCGAGCGGATGTTTTCAATGGCCATGCATGCGTCCGGCGGGGAGTACGGAATGAGGGATGGCTCATGCTAGGCAGCACCCCGGGGGGTGTCAAGAAAACCGCGTCCGATCCCTTTTGCCTGGCCGCGGGACGCCGTCCGGTCGCCCTTCCGAACCGGAGGTGAGCGGAGCGGCGGCGCGCACCATGACGCCGCAGCGAGAAAGCGCGATGCCATGGGGCCGCGCGAACCGTCCCGCTTCTCCTCGCGGCGCCATTTCCGGTTTGACCTGCAGGCGGGCGGACGCTAGAATTCCCGGCCTTCTCACCGGAACCCAGGCAGTGACTGACGGAGAATCGACGGACATGTACGCCGTGATCAAGACCGGAGGCAAGCAGTATCGCGTCTCCGAAGGTGACATCCTCAAGGTGGAAAAGCTCGACGTGGAGGATGGCGCGTCCGTCGAGTTCGATCAGGTGCTGATGGTCTCCGGCGACGACGAAGTCAGGGTCGGGACGCCGATGCTGGAGGGGTCCAGGGTGCAGGCTACGGTGTTGCGCAGCGGCAAGGCAGACAAGGTGACCGTCATCAAGTTCAAGCGCCGCAAGAACTACAAGCGCACCAAGGGCCATCGTCAGCCCTTTACCGAAGTGAAGATTACCGGCATCAGCGCCGGCTGAAGGCAGGAGTCAGCAGATGGCACACAAGAAGGCGGGCGGCAGCACGCGTAACGGTCGCGATTCCGAGAGCAAGCGCCTCGGCGTCAAGCGCTTTGGTGGCCAGCACGTGCTGGCGGGAAACATTCTGGTTCGTCAGCGGGGAACGCATTTCCACGCCGGCGAGGGCGTCGGCCTTGGTCGGGACCACACCCTGTTCGCGAAAGTCACCGGCAAGGTCGAATTCGCGCGCAAGGGTCCGAAGAACCGCCGCTACGTGAGCGTACGCGCGGACTGACCCGGTTTCCGATGCAGTGGTTCCGGAAAACCCCGTCGTCGCGCGGGGTTTTTTATTGGCTGACCGGATGATGGCGCAAGTGCGTGAAACGGCATCGCACGTCAGGCAATCCGGCTGTGCGAGGCGCTCGGCGATCTTCCGAAGCCTTGCGGTGAGCATCGGGTGTCATGAAATTTGTCGATGAAGTAACGATCCGCGTGGAAGCCGGCGATGGCGGCAACGGCTCCGCCAGCTTCCGGCGCGAGAAATTCGTTCCCCGCGGTGGCCCGGATGGCGGTGACGGCGGGGCCGGCGGGAGCGTCTGGCTGGAAGCCGACGAGGGGCTCAATACGCTCGCCGACTTCCGCCACAGTCGCCGGTTTCGCGCCCAGCGGGGCGAGAACGGCATGAGTCGGCAGAAAACCGGCGCGGGCGGCGAAGATGTCATTGTCCGCGTGCCCGTCGGTACAGTGGTGAGCGACGAGGAAACGGGCGAGGTGCTGGGTGACATCACGCGCCACGGCCAGCGCCTGTTGGTGGCGCGTGGTGGCCGTGGCGGGCTGGGCAACCTGCATTTCAAGAGTTCGACGAATCGCGCGCCACGGCAGACCACCCCAGGTCAGCCCGGTGAGCAGCGCGTGCTGCACATGGAGCTGAAAGTGCTGGCCGACGTCGGCCTGCTGGGCATGCCCAACGCGGGCAAGTCCACGTTCATTCGCGCGGTTTCGGCGGCCAGGCCGCGTGTTGCCGATTATCCGTTCACCACCCTGTATCCCAACCTCGGCGTGGTCCGGATTGGCGCCGGCCAGAGTTTCGTGGTTGCAGATATACCGGGGCTGATCGAGGGCGCGGCGGAGGGCGCGGGTTTGGGTATACAGTTCCTCAAGCACCTGTCGCGTACGCGTCTGATCCTGCACCTGGTGGATGCCGTGCCCTCGGATCCGGACCGCGACCCCGTTTCCGATGTGCGCGCGCTGGAAGGCGAGCTGGCCCACTTCAGCCCGGAACTGGCCGCGCGTGAACGCTGGCTGGTGCTGAACAAGCTTGATCTTCTGAGTCAGGAAGACCGTGCCGCCCGGGCCGAGGATATCCGGGGACGCCTGGACTGGAAGGGCCCGATGTTCCTCGTTTCGGCTCTTGCCGGTGATGGTACCCGGGAGTTGTGCCGAGAGGTGATGCGTCATCTCGAATCTATGCAGGAAACCGGCGATGCTATCGGGAAAGATGACTGAAGGCGGGATTTTCATTGCGTGGCGGCGTTTCCCCTCCGGGCACGGCCACGGGCGACACATTCGTTCCGGAGCGCCGCAGATCGCGGACCGCGGGATCCAGCCATGAGCGACAAGCGCAGACAACTCGGACGCAGCGGAAAGTGGGTGGTCAAGGTCGGAAGCGCCCTGGTGACCAACGACGGGCGCGGGCTGGATCACGGCCGCATGCGCAACTGGGTCGAGCAGATGGCGGCGCTGCGTACGGACGGCCCGGATATCACCCTGGTGTCATCGGGCGCCGTTGCCGAGGGCATGCAGCGGCTGGGCTGGCGGCGGCGTCCCAGCGAGCTGTATAAGCTGCAGGCCGCGGCTGCCGTAGGCCAGATGGGCCTGGTGCATGCCTATGAGGCGGAGTTCCAGCGTTTCAACATGCATACCGCACAGGTGCTGCTGACCCATGACGATCTCAGCGATCGGCGTCGCTATCTGAATGCGCGCATCACGCTGCGTACCCTTCTGGACCTGGGCGTGATCCCGGTCGTCAACGAAAATGACACCGTGGCCACGGACGAATTCCGTTTCAGCGACAACGACACCCTGGCGGCGCTGGTGGCCAACCTGGTGGAAGCCGATCTGCTGGTGATTCTCACCGACCAGGAAGGGCTGTTCGACCGCGATCCACGGGTTGATCCGGCAGCGCGGCTGGTGTCCGAGGGCCAGGCCGGCGATGCGGCCCTGGAGGTGTTGTGCGGCGGCGGTGCCGGTGGCGGCTTCGGGCGCGGCGGAATGCTGGCCAAGGTGCAGGCGGCTGCGCGCGCGGCGCGTTCGGGCGCCGCCACCATTATTGCCTCCGGCCGCGAGCCCGAGGTGCTGAAACGCATTGCCGCCGGCGAACGGCTGGGCACGCTGCTGCTGCCGAGCCGTGAGCCCATGGCGGCGCGCAAGCAGTGGCTGGCAAGCCAGATGCAGCCACGCGGACGGCTGTGGCTGGACGCAGGCGCGGTCAGGGTGCTCAGGGAATCCGGACGCAGCCTGCTGCCGGTGGGCGTCTCCCGCGTCGACGGCAATTTCCGCCGTGGAGAGATCGTCACCTGCGTTGATCCGGACGGCAGCGATGTCGCCCGGGGCATCGTCAACTACGATGCCCGCGAGGCGGATCTCATCCGGGGGCACCCCAGTGACCGTATCGAATCCATTCTCGGTTACGTGGATGAGCCGGAGCTGATTCATCGCGACAATCTGGTGCTGGTCTGAGCCACCCGTCACTGTTTGTGTGCCAGTGCCCGCGGTATCCTGCCGCTGACCGCCGCACGGAAGGATCGTCGATCATGGCACTGGCAACGCGGGCTGGCCCGCATATCTCACCGCCCTTCTGCTGCGCACGCCGATCTGTTCGCTGTGTCGGGGCGTACTCCCTGCAGCCGGCTCGACGTAGTGTCGGCTACGCCTTCGCCGTCTTCCGGTCCGTGCCCCCCGTCACAGCGGCATCTCGACGC
>SLSJ01000120.1 GCA_007130525.1 Ectothiorhodospiraceae bacterium
ACGGAAAACGGAACACGGCGCCCTTCGGGCGCCCTACGATCTTTGCTGATGCGACGGAGCGGCACCGGTGTGGCGGGGGGTTGCGGCATCGGCGCTCGGTGTGCGCATGCGGGTGCTCAACCATATCGCTGCGCGAACCGCGGCGGCAATGGCAATACCGAAGAGCACTATGGCCGGGCCCGAAGGCAGGTTCAGCCACCAGGATCCGGCCAGTCCGCCGGTGGTCATCACGGCACCCGTCCCCACGGCTGTCGCGAGTACCAGCGAGAAGCTGCGGCTGGCCAGCATCAGCGCCACCACCGGCGGTATGGTGAGCAGGGCTATAAGCAGCACGATCCCCACCACCTGAATGAGCAGTATCACCGTCAACGCCACCAGCACCAGCAGCAACTGGTTTACCAGGCGTACCGGCACGCCCTGCACGCGGGCGAAGGTCTCATCGAAGGCCACGGCCACGAAGGCTCTGTAGAAAAGACCGATCACCAGCAGTGTCAGCACGGTGAGGGCCGCCAGCAGCCAGATGTCGAGGCGGGAGACCGTGAGAATATCGCCAAACAGGTAGGTCATGAGATCGGGGGCGTAACCGGGGGTCATGTGGATGAACACTATGCCCACAGCCATGCCGGCGGCCCAGAGAATACCGATCATCGCATCCTGGCCACGGCCGTTGCCCCTCTCTCCCACCCAGCCAAGCAGCATGGCGGCAAGGAGCGCCACCAGGACCGCGCCGATCAGCGGATTGAACCCCAGGTAGTAGCAGATCCCCAGGCCGGCGAAGGCGGCGTGACTGATACCGCCGGCGATGAAGACCAGCCGCTTTACCACCACGAAGGTACCCACCACTCCCGCCAGCACGCTTGCCAGCAAACCGGCAAGAAGGGCGTTCCGCGCAAACTCGTAACCGAGAAGGATGGAAAGGTCCGCCATGATATGTCTCAGCCGCCCTCGGGGTGTTCCGCGAGAACCCGGTGAGGTACCCCATGGGCAATCAACTCGACCGGGCAGCCGTAGGCTTCTTCCAGCTGGTCATGGCTCAACTGGCCGCCGCTGTGATAGTAGAGCCTGCGGTTGACGCAGGCGATCTGCCGCACCTGCGTGGCGAATCCGGTCACATCGTGGGTCACGACCACGATGGGTATGCGTCGATTGAGGTCTGACAGCAATTCCGAAAGCGTCAGCCGGGTTTCCGCATCCACCGAGGAGGTGGGTTCATCCAGCAACAGGATGTCCGGATCCGCCACCAGGGCACGCCCGATGAGCGCGCGCTGCAACTGTCCGCCGGAAACGTCGGCAATGGGCACACCGGCAAGGTGGGACAGTCGAAGCCGCTCCAGTATGGCGTCGACAGCCTTGTGATCATCAGCACGGTAGCGCCCGAACAGCCCCAGGCGGCCAACCCGTCCCATGATCACGGCGTCGCGAAGGCTCAGCGGGAAATTGCGATCGAAGGTGGAGAACTGCGGCACGTACCCGATCCGTCCAGCTCGGCGACGGCCCGGGAGGTTCCAGCGAACCTGGCCTTGCCACGGCTGTTCCAGGCCCAGCACGACGCGAAGCAGTGTGGTCTTGCCGCCCCCGTTGGGTCCGATCACGGCAAGAAAATCGTGGCGATCAATGCGCAGATTCACGTCCACCAGCACGGCTTCGCGGTCGTAACCGAATGTCACGCCGCTGACTTCGAGCACTGGCGGTTCCGCGATTGCCATCAGCCATTGAACTCCCGCAGCGCCCTGGCAAAGGAACGCAGGGTGCCGGGCCAGTCCTCGGCCATCGGATCGAGGCTGATCACGGACATGTCGAGCTCCCGGGCGATCAGCAGTGCGCCCCGTTTCGAGAACCCGGTCTGCACGAATATCGCCTTCACATCGTCAGCCCTCGTCCGCTCGATCAGGGCCGCCAGCTGCGCCGGACTGGCATCCTTGCCCTCGGACTCGATGGCGCGCTGCTGCAGCCCGTACTCATCGGCGAAGTAGCCCCATGCCGGATGATTGACCAGGAACATCCGGCGCTGCAGCCCGTCCAGTGTTTCCCTGAGTTCGGAATCCAGCTCGTCCAACTGGCGGTGAAACCGGCTTAGGCCGGCCCGGTAATCGGCCTCGCCGGCCGGATCTTCCGCAATCAGCGCCTCCGCGATCCTGTCGGCGGTCGCTCGCATGATGCGCGGAGACACCCAGAGGTGTGGATCCGTCTCACCGCCCTCGTGTTGATGGCGCCCGCGACCGTCGCCGTGGGCATGCTCTTCAAGCGTGCGCAGATCTGTGCCGTGGGCCATGTTCACCACTCGCACTTCGTGGTCGAGTTCCGCCAGGCGCTCCAGGTAACGGCGCTCGAAGACGTATTCCGGATGCCCGACCTTGACGTATATGCGGGCATCGGACAGCGCCATCATTTGCCGCGGAGATGGAGAAAAGGTGTGCGCCGACTGGCCGGAGCGCACCATCGCGTCCACGGATACCCGGTCACCGCCGATGGCTTTCACCATGTGCGCCTGAGGGGCAACGCTTACGGTTACCGCGACGGTCCCGGCAGTCAGCAGCGATGGGAACAGCCCGCAAACAGCGAACAAAAGAACCGTGACGCGTACCCCGCCCATGAACATCTTCCTTTCGCCGACTCCCGATCATTCGGCACAGCCTGAATATTGTAACAGGATAACATTACAGAGACAGATCTAGCCCGCATATCTCACCGCCGTTCGTCGCGAGGGCGTCGAGATGCCGCTGTGACGGGGGGTACGGACCGGAAGACGGCGAAGGCGTAGCTGACACTACGTCGAGCCGGCTGCAGGGAGTACGCCCCGACACGGCGAGCAGATCGGCGTGCGTAGTGGAAGGGCGGTGTTAGGTGTTCTGTTTTCCGTGTTCAGCGGATCCTGCGCCGCTTCGCGGCGCAGTCCTCTTACGGAAAACAGAAAACGGAAAACAGAAAACCGCGCACAGCTAGACCAGAACACCGTCAACCTGAACACGGAACACCGCGCGGACGCGCGCGAGCAGCTAGCCCGCATATCTCACCGCCGTTCGTCGCGAGGGCGTCGAGATGCCGCTGCGACGGGGGGTACGGACCGGAAGACGGCGAAGGCGTAGCTGATGACACTACGTCGAGCCGGCTGCAGGGAGTACGCCCCGACACGGCGAGCAGATCGGCGTGCGTAGTGGAAGGGCGGTGTTAGGTGTTCGGTTTTCCGTGTTCAGCGGATCCTGCGCCGCTTCGCGGCGCAGTCCTCTTACGGAAAACAGAAAACGGAAAACGGAAAACCGCGCACGGCTAGACCAGAACACCGTCAACCTGAACACGGAACACCGCGCGGACGCGCGCGAGCAGCTAGCGTCGATAACGAAGATGATCGGACGGGGCAGGAATGGCGGGCATGAGAAAGCCCGCCGGAAGCGGGCTTTCCGAGAACCGGTCTGGCGATCCCGAGGTCAGGCCACTCGTTGCTTTTCGCGGATTTCCTCCAGGGTCTTGCAGTCGATGCACAGTGTCGCCGTGGGGCGCGCTTCCAGCCTGCGCAGTCCGATTTCCACGCCGCATTGCTCGCAGTATCCGTAGTCTTCCTTGCGGATCATCTCCAGCGTCTGATCGATCTTGCGGATAAGCTTGCGCTCCCGGTCGCGGGTACGGAGTTCAAGGGCGAATTCCTCTTCCTGCGTGGCGCGATCCGCGGGATCCGCGTAGTTGGTAGCATCGTCGCGCATGTGATGTACGGTGCGCTCCACCTCCTCCTGCAGCTCCTTCTTCCAGGCAGTCAGTAGCTGCCGGAAATGCTCGAGCTGATCACTGTTCATGTACTCC
This sequence comes from Ectothiorhodospiraceae bacterium, assembly GCA_007130525.1. Lineage (GTDB taxonomy): Bacteria > Pseudomonadota > Gammaproteobacteria > Nitrococcales > Aquisalimonadaceae > Methylonatrum. The sequence goes on from SLSJ01000120.1 coordinate 3,796, forward strand.
TCTCCCTTCTTGTGCTCGTAGGGTGAGAAGTCCTTTACTGGCAGTACATGGTTGCGCCCCATACTCGCTCCCTCCTGCGGTGATCGGCCGCCTCGATCCGGGTCGGATCGCCTGCATCGCCTCCGCGATCCGTGGCCGATTACAGGGTCAATCACGCCGGATCGTTGCTCCGGCTCGGATGCCACACATGGCCTAAGGCGACTTTATAACAGTGTCAGGCAAGGATGGCAAAACCCGCCTGCACGGATTCCGCTCATGCCTGCTCAAGTCGCCGGGGCAGCACATCCCGCAGCTGTTCGGCCATCTCCCGCACGCTGCGCTCGGTGGTTTCCCAGTCGATGCAGGCATCCGTGATCGACACCCCGTACTTGAGATCCGCGGGATTGCCGGTGAGCTTCTGGCTGCCCCAGTTGATATTGCTCTCGACCATCATGCCCACGATGGAACGGTTGCCGTCGCGAATCTGGTTGACGATGTCTTCCATCACCAGGGGCTGCACGGCGGGATCCTTGCTGGAATTGGCGTGACTGCAGTCCACCACGATGTTGGTGGGAAGCCCCGCCCTGATCAGTTCCTGCTCGCAGAGGGCAATGCTGACCGAGTCGTAGTTGGCCTTGCCACCGCCGCCGCGAAGCACGACATGTCCGTAGCCATTGCCCCGCGTGCGGGTGATGGCGCACTGCCCCTGCGCGTTGATACCAAGGAAACTGTGCGGCTTCGCCACGGAGTGAAGGGCATTGATGGCAACGTCGAGACTGCCGTCGGTGCCGTTCTTGAATCCAACCGGTGTCGACAGACCGCTCGCCATCTCCCGGTGCGTCTGGGATTCCGTGGTGCGGGCACCGATTGCGGTCCAGCTGATCAGGTCCTGCAGGTATTGCGGCGTAATCGGATCAAGCGCTTCGGTGCCGGTGGGCAGCCCCATGTCGCCGATGTCCAGCAGCAGCTTGCGCGCAAGCTGCAGGCCCTTCTCGATCTGGAACGAGTCGTCCATGTCCGGATCGTTGATCAGCCCCTTCCAGCCGACGGTCGTACGCGGCTTCTCGAAATACACCCGCATGACGACGAAGACGGTGTCACGCACCTCGTCCGCCAGCGCGCGCAGCCGCCGGGCATAGTCCATGGCCTGCTCCGGATCGTGAACGGAGCACGGCCCCACCACCAGGAAGACCCGTGGATCGCGGCGGTCCAGTATGTCTTCGATGACCTTTCTGCCGACGATGACGGTATCGCGCGCCGCCTCGGAGAGCGGCAGTGCGCGGTGGATTTCCTCCGGCGTCAGCAGCAATTCCTGCGAGCCGATATTGAGATTCTCCACGGATTGATTGACGGGCATAGGCTCAGCCATGATTTTCCTCGAAATTCCGATCCGGGCGGGCCTTCGCCCGCAATACACGGTTACGCATGCGTGAAGTGCTCGGCATGCGTTTCACAACCGGCCATGGTAGCGGGACTCGCGGCGAATGGCCATGGCATCCGCCCGGGCGCAACCTCTTCCACGGAGTTTTATGCCGGCGGCACCAGGGGTATAGTGACGACGTTCCCGTAACCGCCAGAACAGGCCACCGTACATCATGGCTGTCGATCGCAAGCTGCTGGAGATTCTCTGTTGCCCGATTACCCATCAGCGGGTGGAACCGCTGACGCGCGATCGGCTGAAGGCGCTGAACCGCCACATAGAGGCGGGTGACGTCACGTTCGCGGACGGATCGCAGGTGGAAAAACCGCTGCGCGAAGCCCTGATCACGGAGAACGGCGAACGCATCTATCCCGTGGAAGACGGCATCCCCGTAATGCTGGAGGAGCGCTGCATCTCCACGCGGCCACTGGCCCTGAACAAATGACATCGCCTGTCACGGTTGCCGGGCTGCTCGGGAGCGCAGCCGGCCGCCTCGCCGCCAGTTCCCCCAGCCCCCGGGCGGACGCCGAGCTCCTTCTCTGTCACAGCCTGGGATGGTCACGGGCGCGGCTGTTCGGCGAGGCCGCGCAGGCCATGGCCGGCGACATCCGCGCCGGCTTCGAAACCCTGCTTGCCCGACGCCTCGCCGGTGAGCCGGTAGCCTATCTCACCGGCGAGCGCGGCTTCTGGACACTCGATCTGCGTGTCAATCGTCACGTGCTGATCCCACGGCCGGAAACCGAACTGGTGGTCGAGCGCGCGCTGGCCCTGGTATCGGGCACCGAGAGCCGGCGCGTGCTGGACCTGGGAACGGGCAGCGGCGCCATCGGCCTGGCCCTGGCCGGCGAATGCCCGCCATGGCGAATCAGCGCAATCGAACAATGCAGCGAAGCGCTCGCCGTCGCCCGGGATAACGGTGAGCGCCTGGGCCTGGCGGTGGAGTGGCATACGGGGTCGTGGTTCGAGCCGCTGCACGGGCAGCGCTTCGACCTGATTGTCTCCAACCCCCCATACGTAGCGGCGGGCGATCCGCACCTGAGCCGGGGAGACCTGCGCTTCGAGCCGACAGCGGCCCTGACCGCGGGCGCTGAGGGACTCGACGCCCTGCGCCGGATCGTCACCGGTGCGCCGGACCATCTGCTGCCCGGCGGCTGGTTGATCCTGGAGCACGGCTACGACCAGGCGGATGCAGTCCAGGATCTCCTTAGGTCACGTGGATTCCGGCAAATCGCGAGCCACCGCGACCTGGGCGGCCAGCCCCGGGTCACGGAGGGGAGGCGGGCATAGGCGAGGTCAGACTCGTGCGCCTCGCTCAGGCCTCGGCGTTCGACGCCTGATCCCCGGCCCCGCCACAGACAGGGCACTGGGGGTCACGCTGAAAGCGCAGCGTGCGCCATTCTCCGTCCACGGCCGACCAGATGGTCAAGCGGGTACCGTCGGCCTCACCGAAACCCGTGACAAGCCGGATGACCTCGACTGCCTGCAGGCTGCCGATCACGCCCACCACCGGCGCCAGCACCCCGATCTCGGAGCAGCTCTGCCGTACATCATCGAGTGGCGGATAGAGGCAGGCATAACAGGGACGGCCGTGGAGATCCGGCCGAAAGACCGCAAGCTGCCCCTCAAACCGGATGGCGGCGCCGGAGACCAGCGGTCTGCGGGTGGCGACACAGGCGGCATTGACGGCAAACCGCGTGGTGAAGTTGTCGGTTCCGTCCACCACCACGTCCGCGGCCGCCGCTTCGCGGCTCAGTGCCTCGGCATCCAGACGCGCACCGATGGTGGTTATCTCCACCTCGGGGTTCAGGTCCCGCAGGGTAGCCGCCGCCGATTCCACCTTGGAGCGCCCGAGGTCCGAGGTGCGATGGACGATCTGCCGTTGCAGGTTGCTGATCTCCACGACGTCGTCATCCACCAGCACCAGGTGCCCGACTCCGGAAGCCGCCAGGTACATGGACACCGGCGATCCCAACCCACCCATGCCGACGACAAGCACCCGCGCCGAAAGCAGTTTCTCCTGTCCCGCATAATCGATCTCCGGGAGCATGATCTGGCGGCTGTAGCGGAGGAGTTGGTCGTCGTTCATCGA
>SLSJ01000095.1 GCA_007130525.1 Ectothiorhodospiraceae bacterium
ACAACTACTACAGCACCCATACCGAGGAGAACCGGTACTACTCCGAACTCATATACAACCGCCTGAAGGAAGCCGGGCACATCACCAGCCGTATCATCAAGCAGGCCTTTGACCCCGTGGAACGGATGTTCCTGCCGGATCGCTACATCAAGGGCGAGTGCCCGCGTTGCGGGGCTGCCGACCAGTACGGGGATTCCTGCGAGGAGTGCGGCGCGACCTACTCGCCGGCGGAGTTGAAGAACGCCGTATCGGTGGTCTCCGGCGCGGTACCGGTGGAGAAGGAGTCGGAACACTACTTCTTCCGCCTGCAGGACTTCGAAGACATTCTCCGGGAGTGGGCCGCCGCGGGCCACGTCCAGGCCGAGGTCGGCAACAAGCTCAACGAGTGGTTCCGGGAGGGGCTACGTGAGTGGGATATCTCCCGCGACGCCCCCTACTTCGGTTTCCGGATTCCGGAAACCGAGGACAAGTACTTCTATGTCTGGCTTGACGCCCCCATCGGGTACATGGCCAGTTTCCGCAACTGGTGCGACCGCCACGGCGTCGACTTCGATGCGTACTGGCGGCCGGACTCCACCGCCGAGCTATACCATTTCATCGGCAAGGACATCATCTATTTTCATGCCCTGTTCTGGCCGGCCATGCTCCACGGCGCCGGCTTCCGCAAGCCGACGAAGATCTGCGCCCACGGTTTTCTCACGGTCAACGGCCAGAAGATGTCGAAGTCGCGCGGGACCTTCATCATGGCCCGCACTTACCTGCGGCACCTGAATCCGGAATATCTGCGCTACTACCTGGCCGCCAAGATGGCCGGCAGCGTGCACGACCTGGATCTGAGCCTCGACGATTTCATCCAGCGCGTGAATTCGGACCTGGTGGGCAAGCTGGTGAACATCGCCAGCCGCAGCGCCAGCTTCATCCACAAGCGCTTCGACGGTCTTCTGGCCGAGACCCTGGAGGCGCCGGAGATGTACCGCAGCTTCGTGGCCCGCGGCGAGGGCATCGCCGAATCGTTCGAACAGCGTGAATTCGCCCGCGCGATCCGGGAGATCATGGCGCTGGCCGACGAGGCCAACCAGTACTTCGATGACCGCAAGCCATGGGTACTGGCCAGGGATCCGGAGACATTGCCGGAGGTCCAGGCCATCTGCACCCAGACCCTGAACCTGTTCCGGGTTCTGATGGTGTACGTGAAACCGGTGGTGCCACGAGTCGCTGCGATGGCGGAGGCTTTCCTGCGCCTGCCTCCGCAGGACTTGTCCATGCTGGGCGAGCCCCTGCTGGGACGGCACATAGATCCCTACCAGCCCCTCGCCACCCGGGTTGAAGAGGGGGCCGTGGATGCGATGCTCGAGGAATCCAGGGAGACGCTGGACATCGACACCAAACCGACTGCGGCGGCCGGACCGCTCGTGGACAATCCCATCGCAGAGCGGATCGGCATCGAGGATTTCGCCAAGGTCGACCTGCGGGTGGCACGAATCGAGGATGCCCGCTACGTGGAAGGCGCCGACAAGCTGCTGCAGCTCACCCTGGAGCTGGGCGGCGAACGCCGCACCGTGTTCGCCGGTCTGCGCTCGGCCTACGAACCCGAGCAACTGCGGGGAAAACTCACCGTCATGGTGGCGAATCTGCAGCCCCGGAAGATGCGCTTCGGTGTCTCCGAGGGCATGGTCCTTGCCGCCGGGCCCGGCGGCAAGGACCTGTTCATCCTCGAACCGCATGCAGGCGCGGAGCCGGGAATGAAGGTGAAGTAGCCGTTTTCACTGTTCCATCCTCGGAGTTCCATCAGGGTCTGGCCGACCGAAGGGTGAACGCCGGGGACGGACAATCGAAGCCGAAGGCGAACCATGCCCGAACTCGCCCTGATCCTGATCGGCACCGTCCTGGTCAACAACTTCGTGCTGGTGAAGTTCCTGGGCCTGTGCCCGTTCATGGGCGTATCGCGGAAGGTGGAAACAGCGATGGGCATGGCCCTGGCCACCACCTTCGTGCTGACACTGTCATCGGTAGTCAGTTACCTGGTGAACACCTGGTTGCTTGCCCCCCTGGGGCTCGAGTACCTGCGCACCATCGCCTTTATCCTGGTTATCGCAGTGGTGGTGCAGTTCACCGAACTGCTGGTACGGCGAACAAGTCCTTTGCTTTATCAGGTCCTTGGGATCTTTCTTCCACTGATCACGACCAACTGCGCCGTGCTCGGGGTGGCCCTGCTCAATGTCCGGAACGACCATGGCCTGCTCGGGTCCACGGCGTACGGCTTTGGCGCGGCGGTGGGTTTCTCGCTGGTTCTGATCCTGTTCGCCGGACTCCGTGAACGGCTGTCGGTCGCCGATGTGCCCGTCCCCTTCAGGGGCGCGGCCATCGCCCTGATCACGGCGGGTCTGATGTCGCTGGCGTTCATGGGGTTCAAGGGTCTGGTCGTAACCTGAGGAATAACCGACGACGATGTTACAGGCAATGCTGACCCTGGGATTGCTCGCCGGCGTGCTCGGCGGTGTACTCGGTTACGCCGCGGTTCGCCTGCGCGTGAACTCCGACCCCCTGGCCGAGCGGGTCGATGCGCTGCTGCCACAGACCCAGTGCGGGCAATGCCGATATCCGGGCTGCCGGCCATACGCCGAGGCGATTGTCAGGGGTGAGGTGCCCATCAACCGCTGCCCGCCGGGCGGCGAAACCACCATACGCGAACTCGCCGACCTGCTCGACAGGGATCCCCTGCCACTGGACACCAGCCACGGGACCACCCCCGAGGTCCGACTGGTCGCGCGAATCGACGAGCCGGCCTGTATCGGCTGCACCCTGTGCATCCAGGCCTGCCCGGTGGACGCCATCGTCGGTGCCCAGGGCCGGATGCACACGGTCATCGAGGATGAGTGCACCGGCTGCGAACTCTGCCTGGACCCGTGCCCGGTGGACTGCATCGAGCTGCAGGCGGCAAACCAATCGCAAGTCATGACGACACGCCGACAAGCGGAGCCCGTGCCGGGATGATGCGCTCGCGCCTGTTCGGTTTCCCCGGCGGGCTTCGCCTGCCACGGTGGAAGGACCTGTCGGACCATGCCGCGATCATGACGGCCCCGGTTCCGGACAAGCTGATCATTCCACTGCAACAGCACACCGGCGACGCCTGCCGCCCCGTGGTGGCAGTGGGGGACCGCGTCAGCCGGGGAGATCGTGTCGGTCAGCCACCGGGTTATTACGGCGCCTGTATCCACGCCGCCAGCTCGGGCACGGTGATCGCGCTGGAAAATCACCCGGTCATCGGCGGTTCCGCACCGTGCGTGGTGATCCGCACCGATGGAGCCGACACCTGGTCGCCATGCCTGCCGCCCCCGCTTGATCCCGGCAACATCGGTACCGAAACCCTGATCGAGCGCCTCTGGAGTTGCGGCGTCGTGGGCATGGGGGGCGCCACCTTCCCCACCGACATAAAACTCGCCGCGGCACGTGCAGCCGGGGTAAGACTGCTGATTATCAATGGCATCGAATGCGAGCCCGGCATTACCTGCGACGACCGTCTCATCCGGGAGCGCGCTCGCGAGGTCGTCCTGGGCACACGACTGTTCCGGGACTGCCTGGCTGTGGATGAGACCCTGCTTGCACTGGAGGAGGACCGCACGGAAGCGAGGACAGCCCTGGAGCAGGCGTTGGCGGACACCGGCGAAACCGGAATCAGGGTCGTTTCCGTGCCGGCACGTTACCCCTCCGGCAGCGAACGGCAATTGATCGAGCAACTGACCGGCCGCGAGGTTCCCTCGGGCGGACTGCCGCTGGATATCGGCATGCTCTGTCAGAACGTGGGCACGGTGGCGGCCGCCTGGCGCGCGGTCACCCGTGGCGAACCCGTCACCGGGCGGATCGTCACCGTCACCGGCCAGGGCGTATGCCGGCCGGCAAACATCGAGGCCAGGTTGGGCACGCCCCTGGCCGAGCTGATAGAACTTGCGGGCGGCTATACCGATTCAGCGGCGCGACTGGTCATGGGTGGCCCCATGATGGGAGTCAGCCTGACCACGGACGCGCTGCCCCTGACCAAGGGCTGCAACTGTCTGCTGGTGGGCGACAACGGGGATCTGCCCGCCCCGCAACCGGCCATGCCCTGCATCCGCTGCGGCGCCTGTGCCGACGCCTGCCCGGTATTGCTGCTGCCACAGCAACTGCACTGGCATGCGCTGGGGCAGAACCTGGACTCGCTTCGAAGCGCGGGCCTGGATGATTGCATCGAGTGTGGAGCCTGCGCCGTGGTCTGTCCCAGTCATATTCCCCTGGTGCGGGAGTTTCGTGACGCCAAGACCGCCATCGCCATGCGCGACTTGGAGCGGGAGCGCGCCGAACGGGCCCGGCAGCGTTTTGCCTTCCGGCAGCAACGCCTGGAACGAGAGCGCCGCGAGGCGGAGGAGCAGCGGCGCAGAAAGAAGGAGGCATTGGCGCGGGCTTCGGAATCGGCCAGTGGCGGGGACGATCCGCGCAAGGCCGCCATACAGGCGGCGGTGGAGCGCGCACGCAGAAAGAGGGCGGCCTCCCGGCCAGGCCACGGCCAATCCGTGCCCACGGCGGACGATGAGCGCACCTGATGCGGTTTCCGGAATACAGCGCCCCGCACCTTGCACCGGCCACCAGCGTCGGCCTGGTGATGCGCCGTGTCGTCTATGCCGTGGTGCCCGGCGCGGCAGTGATGGCCCTTCTTTTCGGCTGGGGCGTGCTGCTGAACATGCTGCTGGCGGTCACTACGGCGCTGATCTGCGAGGCGCTGATGCTCCGCCTTCGCGGACGTCCGACCGGCCCATACCTGCGCGACTGTAGCGCGGTGCTGGCGGCACTCCTGCTTGCGCTTGCACTGCCGCCACTACTGCCGTGGTGGATCACGGTACTGGGCGTTGCCTTCGGGCTGATCTTCGGCAAGCATCTCTACGGCGGGCTGGGCTTCAATCCGTTCAATCCGGCGATGGTCGGGTACGTGGTTCTGCTCATATCGTTTCCGCGCGAGATGACGCTGTGGCCGGCACCCGCTTTCATCGGCGGCACCGGTCCGGACCTCTGGCAAACGCTGGTCTATGTGTTTTCCGGCCACTTTCCCGACCAGCTCCAGTTCGATGCCATCAGCAGGGCCACACCGCTGGACGAGGTCAGGGTTCGACTCGGGCAGGACGAGTCCTTGCAGGCGATCCGCGGCGGCCCCGCCTTCGGCACGCTGGGGGCCCACGGTTGGGAGTGGATCAATCTGCTGTTTCTCGCGGGCGGTCTGTGGCTGCTGCGTTGCCGGGTGATCGGCTGGCAGATCCCCGTGGGCGTGCTGGCCGGAATCGCCGTTCCGGCGCTGCTGTTTTCGCTGATCGGCCCCGATCAGTATCCGGGGGCGGCCTTTCACCTGCTGGCCGGCGGGGCCATGCTGGGCGCCTTCTTCATCGCCACGGATCCGGTCTCCGCCGCTACCACTCGGCGCGGGCGACTTTACTATGGTCTCGGCATCGGGATACTGACATGGGTGATACGGACCTGGGGTGGGTACCCTGATGGAATCGCCTTTGCCGTGCTGCTGATGAACATGGCAGCGCCGCTGATCGACCAGTACACCCGCCCGCGCATCCACGGACGAGGCTCTGCATGAGCGAAACACGCACGGTCATACGGGAAATGCTGCTGGCCGGCGGCCTGCTTCTGACATTCGCGCTCGTCGGCGTCGGTATCGTCTCTCTGACCTATGAGAAAACGCTGGAGCGCATCGAGGACAACCGCCGGCTTGCGCTGCAGCGGGAGCTGCAGGCCCTGCTTCCTCCCCTCATGCACGACAACGCCATGTATGAGGACACGTTGCAGGTTCGTCATGCGACGTTGCTCGGCAGCGACGAGCCACTGACCGTCTACCGCGCCCGGATGGACGATGAACCGGTGGCCGCCGTTCTCACCGTGGTAGCCCCGGACGGCTACAGCGGCCCTATTCGCCTGCTGGTGGCAATCGACGCCACCGACGAGACCATCAGGGGCGTACGCGTCGTTTCTCATCAGGAGACCCCCGGCCTCGGTGATGCGATCGAGCATCGACGCGGGGCCTGGATCACGCGGTTTCGGGGCCATGGTCTCGACGAACCGACACGGGAAGGGTGGCGGGTCCGGGTTGACGGCGGCAGTTTCGACCAGATCACCGGCGCGACGGTCACAGCCAGAGCGGTGGTTCGTGCGGTGCGCAACGCCCTGCTCTACTTCCGCAACAACCGGGAGACACTGTTCACGCAGACGGATGACTTCCGGATACCGGAGCCGGTAGCGGATAAGGTGGCGGACAAGCCGCCGGCCGAGTCGGAAGAGGAGCCGTGAAATGAGACCTGAGCTCTGGCGCAATCGGGCGCGCGAAGGCCTGTGGACTGGCAACCCGGGGCTGGTACAGCTGCTCGGACTGTGTCCGCTGCTTGCCGTCAGCGGTACCCTCATCAACGGACTTACCCTGGGGCTGGCCACCTTGCTGGTGCTGATGGCATCCAGCGTGACGGTATCCGTGATTCGGCACAGGATTCCACCGGAGATCCGCATAGCCGTGTTCGTGCTGATCATCGCCTCGCTGGTCACCACGGTGGAACTGCTGATGAGCGCCTGGTTTCATGAGCTGTACCTGATACTGGGGATATTCGTACCCCTGATTGTCACCAACTGCGCGATTCTCGGACGGGCGGAAGCATTCGCATCGCGCAACCCGCCCGGAGCCGCCGCGCTGGACGGGATGATGATGGGGCTGGGTTTCCTGCTCGTCCTGGTTACCCTGGGCGGCCTGAGGGAAGCGCTCGGCCACGGCACATTGCTGCGGCAGGCCGACCTCCTGGTGGGCGCCTGGGGCCGGCACCTGGAATTGCAGGTCATGCCCTTCGAGGATGGACTGCTGCTGGCCCTGCTGCCGCCGGGAGCCTTTATCGGCCTCGGCCTGCTGCTGGCGCTGAAGAACCTGATCGACACCAAGCTGGAGCTGCGGAAGGCAAGGCGGGCGACGACGCCGTCGACATCCGCCGGACCCCTGACTGCGCAGCGCTGAAGCCAGGAAAAAATTCTGGACTACGGGCACGCTCATTTATCCTCGCGATAACGCTCGACTCGATCTTGCCAGGCCGGCAAAACTCGGTGTCGGGCCGGTAGCCCGAGCCAACGGGCCGGAGACGCAATGCCGCTAGCCCGCATATCTCACCGCCGTTCGTCGCGAGGGCGTCGAGATGCCGCTGTGACGGGGGGCACGGACCGGAAGACGGCGAAGGCGTAGCCGACACTACGTCGAGCCGGCTGCAGGGAG
>SLSJ01000116.1 GCA_007130525.1 Ectothiorhodospiraceae bacterium
ACAGCGAGCAGATCGGCGTGCGCAGTAGAAGGGCGGTGAGATATGCGGGCCAGGGAGACAGCAAATTTGGCGCAATCCCGTAAGGATATCCGGTTGCGTATGCGCGCACGCCGGTCCGAACTCTCCGCACGCGAGCAGCGACGCGCGGCGGCGCGCATTACCCGCCTGCTCGAATCCTGGCTGCCGTGGCGACGGGCGTGCCGCGTGGCGCTTTTCCTCCCCAATGACGGCGAACCCGATCTGGGTGCCCTCATCTCCAGCGCCTGGCGGTCCGGGAAACGCGTGTACCTGCCGGTACTGGCTCCCGTCGGGGGCAACCGGCTCTGGTTCCGACGCTACCGCGCGGATAGCCGCATGCTGCCCAACCGCTTCGGCATTCCGGAGCCGTCGGCGCCCGATCCGCTGATCCACCCCCGGCACCTGGACCTGGTCCTGGCGCCACTGGTCGCCTTTGATGCCGAAGGCCGGAGGCTGGGCATGGGCGGAGGCTTTTACGACCGCACCTTCGACTTCCTGGTCCGGCACAAGGGCTGGCGGCATCCGCGCATGGTGGGTGTCGCACACCACTTCCAGCAAGTGGACACGCTACCCGTGGAAAGCTGGGACGTGCCCCTGGCAGCGCTGGTCACGGACCACGGCTTGCTGCAGCCGAATCGCCAAATTCCGCATCAACCCTGAAGGAGAGCTCAATGCAGTACTGGCTGATGAAATCCGAACCGGACGAGTTCGGCATCGACGATCTGGCAAACAGACCCGACCAGACCGAACCCTGGGACGGAGTTCGCAACTACCAGGCCAGAAACATGATGCGGGACGAGATGCGCCGTGGCGACCAGGTGTTCTTCTATCATTCCAGCACCAGGGAACCCGGCATTGTGGGGATTGCCGAGGTGGTACGCGAAGGCTATCCGGACGACACGGCGTTCGATCCGGATGATCCGCACTTCGACCCCCGGAGCGATCCCGACAACCCACGCTGGTACCGGGTCGACGTACGCCTGGTGCGCAAGCTCCAACGCACGATCACCCTCTCCGAACTCAAGCAGAAACCGGAACTGGAAGGCATGCAGCTCCTGCGCAAGGGCAACCGGCTGTCGGTAATGCCCGTAAGCGAGGAACACTGGGCGTTCATTCTCTCCCTCGAGTAGATACCAACCCGGGGATCCGGGCATCGCCGGCGCGGTTCCGGTAACATGTGCGCCTTTGCGCCGAGAAGCGCAGATCCGGCGGGCCGTCAAGGAGACCCTCGTGACAGGTGACAGCAAGCAAAGACAGGGACTGGCGCTGACCGATCATCGCGTGTTGATCCTTGGCGGGCTGCTGATACTGGTGACGGCCGCCTTGCTGGTCGGGCACGCCCGTCTGGAGGCAACGCGCCCCGACGCCGGCGCGGAGGGCGCTGTCCACGGCGGCGCAGCGGAACCGGAGTTGCTCGTCATCGAGTTCGATTCGATTGCGGCAATGGAAAGAGCGTTCAAGGACCACGAGTTCGACTGGCCGCCCGAGGCCCCCGTCCCGCCGCTGCAGGTCAGGACACTGCCCGAGGGCCTTGACGACACCGACCCGGATCAGCGGAAGGCGCTGTTCTTCAGATCGCTGTTGCCACTGGTACTGGCCGAGAATGCGCGCATCCGGCGCGAACGCGGCAGGCTGATCGACGCGTTTCGGAAAGATCGGCTGCAGCCTTCCTCACCGGAGTACGCCTTCGTGACCCAGGTCGCAGAGCGTTATCGGCTTGACGGTGACGTCAACGACCCCGAACTGCGTGCTCGACTGCTGCGCCGCGTGGACGTGATTCCTGTTCCGCTCGCCCTCGCCCAGGCGGCGAAGGAAAGTGGCTGGGGCACATCGCGGTTCACCCGGGAAGCGAATAACCTGTTCGGCGTCCGTACGTGGGAGCAAGCCTCCGGGGTGGTTCCGGAGCAACGCCCCGCGGGGGCGAATCACCTGGTCCGTACGTTCCCGGAGCTGCGCCAGTCGGTCCGGAACTACCTGATTACCCTGAATGTGGGTGGTGCCTATTCATCACTGCGGGCGCTTCGCGCGGAGATGCGGGCCCAGGCGCAACCGCTCGACGCGATACGCCTGGCCGAGGGTCTGGTGCGCTATTCGGAGCGAGGCGAAGAATACGTGGGCGAATTGCAGGACATGATTCGCGCTAACGGGCTGCACGACCTTGGCGAACTGCGTCTCGCCGAAGGCGCAAATTGATCGGCGTCCCGCCCGGGGACCCGGTGCCTCGAATGATCGTAGCGCGCCGAGTGGGATAACGAACACGGTTTTTCATTCGCTCGAGGAGGATAGTCCCGCCTATGTGAAGAGAAGGAACCGAAACTAGCGATCGCCGGGCCGGTGGGAGGGCGGATCGGCCTCGAATCCGCCAGGCTCTCGTGACAGGAGGCGCATACGATCTTCCTGGTCGAAACCTGGGGTGTCGGCTTTTGGCAACATAAGCAAGAAGTTGCAAGGACTTTCTTCTTGAGCACTAAAGAAGGCTGCTATAGTCTGTCCATAAAACGGGGGGGGTCATGCATCACCAACACCTCATACAGCTGCCGGCTGCGGACTCACGCTGGCACAAACCGGTTTCCGTTGACCTGATCGCGGAGGGGACCCGGTGCGGCGCTCGCGGCTGACAGATCTGGATTTCGAGCCGCTGGCTTCATCCCGCCGGCAACGCAGGCCTCTGCGGCGTCCGCTGGCGCTCGGGGTTGCGGCATTGCTGTGCGGCCTGCTTGCCGTGGCCATGGCACGCTCCCCCGAGCCTGTCGGGCAACCGTCCGGCGTTGACGTCGCAGGCGGTTCCGACAGAACGCGGGGAACGGCACCGATGGACATCGCCATCCCCGAGCTGGCAGCATCGGACGCTTCCGTCAAGGGCGGCGACGAGGACTGGCAGCCGGGCATCCTGCTGGACGCCAGTCTGCCCCTCCCCATACATCACGATCAGCAAAGCGGCGAGTTGCTGATCCTCCAGGAAATGGCCCGCCTCATGCCGGACCCGGAGGACGCATTCGAGACCGTCACCGTCCGCTCCGGTGACAGCCTCGCCGCCATCTTCGGCCGTGCCGGTCTCAGCCCCCTGGAAGTGCACCGGGTCGTGAATTCCGACGAACGGGTGAAGGCGCTGCGACGCATTTATCCGGGCGATGAGATTCAGTTCCGGGTCAGCGATGACAAACAGCTGCAGGCCTTGCGCTACAAGCTGGACAATACCCGGACACTGCAGGTCGACCGGGTGGACGACGATTTTCGCGTGGACATCCATGAGGAAGTGCTGGAGACACGCGTTCTGCACTCCACGGGCACCATCGAGCGATCCCTTTTCCTGTCAGGGCGCCGGGCCGGCCTCAGCCAGCGCCAGATCATGCAGTTCATGAGCGTTTTCGAGTGGCAGGTGGACTTCAACAGGGAAATTCGCGAAGGCGACACCTTCTCCGTCATGTACGAAGCCCACTACCTCAACGGCGAACGCGTGGAGGAGGGGCGAATCCTGGCGGCCAAGCTGACCAACCGCAACCGGCGCCTGAACGCCCTGCACTATGAACTTCCCGACGGCACGCGCGGCTACTTCGGGCCCGACGGCCAGAACATGCGCAAGGCGTTCATGCGCCGCCCGATCCAGAACGCGCGCATCAGCTCCGGATTCAACCGTAATCGCAAGCATCCGGTGCTCGGCGTCCACCGACCACACCTGGGAACCGACTTCGCCGCGCCCACGGGCACACCCATCATGGCAAGCGGTTCGGGCCGTGTAGTCCACCGCGGCCGCAAGGGCGGATACGGCAACACGGTGATAATCCAGCACAACAACCGGTACCGGACGCTCTACGCGCACATGTCCCGCTATGCCAACGGCATACGTGAGGGCAGCCGCGTGGAACAGGGTCAGGTCATCGGCTATGTCGGCCGCTCCGGCCTCGCAACAGGCCCGCATCTACACTACGAGTTCATGGTCAACGGTTCGCACCGCAACCCGATGACAGTGGAGCTTCCCAGCGGCGACCCCGTCCCGCAAGAACACATGAGCGACTTCCGGGCCATGACGGCTGGTCTGCTGGCGCAGCTGCAGGATGCCGCCCGCACCGAACTCGCCATGGGCGGCGACGACTGACAGCACCACGCGGGGTAACCCTGACACGCGTGCGGGAACGACCACAATTTTCCTTTTGGCTCCCCGTTGCCGGGAACGGCGAAGCATGTCAGCGGTCTCATGTTAAAGCCCTGGATGCGGGACGGAATCAGTCATGCGCGCCATCCGCACTGTCCTTGCCCTGATGTTGCCAGCGCTGTTCGCCGGCTGTGCCAGCATCCCCTCGGCCGTGGACGGCGAGCTTGGCGCCGACCCGCCAACGCCGTCGCAGGTCCGTGCCAACCCGGCCGCCTACGAGGGCATGTCGGTACGCTGGGGCGGCCAGATCGCGACGGTGGTAAACAAGCCGCAGACTACCGTGATCGAGGTCGTCAGCCGTGAACTGACGCGCACCGGCAGACCGCGGGAGACCGACAGCAGTTACGGTCGTTTCGTGGCGGTGATTCCCGGTTTCCTGGATCCCGCTATCTACCGTACCGGCCGCGCCCTCACCGTATTCGGCACGGTTGACGGCGTCGAAACCCGAAAGGTGGGGGATTACGATTACCCGCATCCGCGGGTCGCCGTCGTTGGCCAACACCTATGGGAGCGGCGCCCGGATCCGCCGCCGGCCTATCGCGACCCCTGGATGTACCATGACCCCTGGCATCGACCGTGGTACTACGATCCATGGTATCCCTACGGCCGCCACCGCTACTGGTAACCCATCGAATGAAGATCGGACAACTCCTGATGTCGCCGCTGATCATGCTGATCGCACTCGCCCTTGGCGCCTGTGCCACGGGGCCCCGATATTCCACCGACAACGTAAATCAGGAATTGACGCCTCGAGCCGCCGTGGACAAGGGCAGCGCTGCCGAGGGTGATCGTGTGATCTGGGGCGGTCGCATCATTGAAACCAGACCTCGAGAGGCGCACACGCAAGTGGAAGTCCTGGACTACCCCCTCGATCGTTCGCAAAGGCCGAACACGGCCCGCAGTCCGGGCGCGCGGTTCCTGATCATTCACGGGGAGTTCCTTGAGCCCAGCGACTGGCGCGCCGACCGTCTGGTGACTGTCACCGGCACCGTGGAGTCGATCAGGCGCGGGCGTATCGAAGAAGCGGATTACCAGTATGCAGTGATCCGGGCCGACGATCTGTACCTGTGGCCTGAACCGGCGGCCCGCGCCGCTTCACCTCGCGTCCACCTTGGTATCGGCGTCATTTTCTCGCGCTAGCGCGCCGAGATGCCGCTGTGACGGGGGGCACGGACCGGAAGTCGGTGAAGGCCCAGCTGACACTACGTCGAGCCGGCTGCAGGGAGTCCATATAAGCGTCTCCCTAAACCCGGATCCGTCCGAATTGCCGACCGGACCGTCGCAGGGTTGTCGCGGATCTGCAACAGTTTGCGGAACATCTGTCTTTTTTTTACAAATAGGAGTACAAATACGAAATGGACGGCAACGTCGTGCCGGATCGAACATGGGGTTACGGATCACACCCCCGGAACGGCTTTGGGACGCAGTAAGCGCGGGCAGCAGGCAATGCGGTATTTTTCAACATCAGGTTTTCGGCTGTCGCTGACGGCCCTGCTGCTCGGATGCAGTTTCGCGCTGCCCGCGCAGGAATACCTGACGCCCGAATTCCGTTCCTTCAGTCCGGGGGCGCTGGGGGGCTCCACAGCCGGCGAATACGGATACGACGAACTCGATCCCGCGCACCAACGCTATGACGGCAATCCCTGGCGCGTCACCGGCGGCCTGCGTATTAATCCTTTTGTGGCGCTGGAACTCGGCTATCGTGAATTCGGCCACGATTACGCCGCGGGGCAGGATGTCATGGATCCGTCCGGATGGAGTCTGTCCGGATTGCTTTCCGTTCCCCTGACCCAGCGTATATCCCCCTATGCCCGCGTCGGGCAGTTGTTCAGGGAATCCGACGGCAGGGCCATGGTCCCGTCCTCGAGTTCGGACAGCCGGGACATGTATTACGGTATCGGCCTGCGCTTCGGACTGGCGGAACAGTTGGACCTGAACTTCGAGTACGAACGCTACGGGGTGGAGGAAATGGACCTGGACATGGGTACCATGAACCTGCACTTCAACTTCTGAACCGTTCCCACCACGCGAAGTCGCGCGGGCGCGAGTGAACAGGCACAGACCTGCTCAACCCAGAAACAGTCCGTATGCCGGGTTGCGCGTTTCCTCGTGATAGCGATAACCCAGTTTGTCAAGGAAGGTATCGAATCGTTCGCGATGCTTCGGCGGCACCTGGATCCCCACCAGCACGCGGCCATAGGCGGAACCGTGATTGCGGTAATGGAACAGGCTGATATTGAAGCGCTTGCCCAGGCGGGTCAGGAACTTCAGCAACGCGCCGGGGCGCTCGGGAAACTCGAAGCGATAGATCACCTCGTCTTCCACTTTCGGCGCATGCCCCCCGACCATGTGCCGAAGGTGTGTCTTGGCGAGGTCGTTTTCGGTCAGGTCAAGCACCGGATAGCCGGCTGAGCGCAGCTCACCGATCAGCGCATCGCGTTCCGCCAGGCCATTGTGCAATTGCACGCCGACGAAGATATGCGCCTCCCTGGCATCGGCATAGCGGTAGTTGAATTCGGTAATGCCACGATGACCGATGGTCTGGCAGAACTGTCGGAAGCTTCCGGGCCGCTCGGGAATGGTCACCGCCAGCACCGCCTCCCGGTGTTCCCCCACTTCGGCGCGTTCGGCCACATGTCCGAGTCGGCTGAAGTTCATGTTGGCACCGCTGTTGATCGCGATCAGGCGCTCATTGCTGACACCCTCGCGCTCCACGTACTTCTTGGCGCCGGCCACCGCCAACGCTCCCGCCGGCTCCGCGATGGACCGGGTGTCGTCGAAGATGTCCTTGATGCCGGCACAGATCTCGTCGGTGCTGACCAGGACCACCTCGTCCACGTGCTGACGACAGATACGGAACGGCTCCTTGCCGATCTGCCGCACCGCCACCCCATCGGCGAACAGGCCAACCTGATCCAGGTTCACACGACGCTTGAGACGCAGCGACTCGTACAGTGACGGCGCATCTTCGGGTTCCACCCCGATCATCCGGATATCCGGCCGCAGATGCTTGACGTAGGCGGAAACCCCGGCGGC
>SLSJ01000105.1 GCA_007130525.1 Ectothiorhodospiraceae bacterium
CGGTTTTCGGTTTTCGGTTGTCGGCAAGCACTAGCCCGCATCTCTCACCGCCGTTCGTCGCGAGGGCGTCGAGATGCGGCTGTGACGGGGTGCACGGACCGGAAGACGGCGAAGGCGTAGCTGACACTACGTCGAGCCGGCTGCAGGGAGTACGCCCCTTTACGGCGAGCAGATCGGCGTGCGTAGTAGAAGGGCGGTGAGATATGCGGGCTAGGTTGGAGCCGAAGCGACAACAAGCACGCCTCGCCACTCAGCAGACTTTATCTGGCCGAGCACGGAAAACGGAACACTTACAAACGTCAAACCGGGTTGTCAATGAGTCTGCGCACACGTCTCAATCTGCTGATCGCCGTACTGACGCTGGCCTCGTTGCTGGTGGGATTGTGGATCATCGTGCACAACGCACGGATGGCCGTCGAGGCGGAGCTGACCTCGGCGTCCGATCTTACGGTGCAGTTGCTGAAAGCCTCGCTGGACACACTCGAGAGTACCAACGACGGTCCCGTCGGACACCAGGATCTGCTGGATCGGATAGCAGGACTTGGCGCTCACAGGCATATTCGCCTGGAGCTCTTCGAGGGCTCCACACCACCGCCGGCCACGGCGGCCGCGGCGCCACGGAAACCGAACACGCCGGGCTGGTTCGCCTCGGCGGTGAAACCGCCCGTAAGCAGCTTCTACCGGACGGTGCCATTGACCCTGGACGAGCGGACCTGGGTCGTGGTCAACGCCGAGCCCGCGGACGAGATCACGGAGGCCTGGAAAGGTTCCCGCGGCCTGCTGGCGGTGCTGGTCGGCTTTGCCGTGGTTGCCAATGTGCTGGTGCACCTGTCGCTTGGCCGGGCACTGCGCCCGCTACGCCAGATCCTCAGCGGCCTGGACCGGCTCGAACACGGCGAATACGCCAGCCGCCTGCCCCGCTTCTCGGTGCCGGAGTTCGACAGCGTCTCGAACCAGTTCAACAGGCTGTCCTCGGCGCTGGAGCAGAGCCGGGAAAGCAACCGCCGGCTGAACCGGCGTATTCTCGAGATCCAGGAAGCGGAGCGCCGCCACCTGGCGCGCGAACTGCACGATGAAATGGGTCAGTGCCTGACAGCGATACGCGCGGAGGCGGTGGCCATCAGCCGCGCCACCGCCGGGCATGACGAAAAGCTGCGCGAGAGCGCGGAGGCCATTTCCCAGACCGCCGGCCAGGTCTACGGCATGACCCAGACCATGATCCGGCGGCTGCATCCGGCGGCGCTGGATGAGCTGGGCCTGGCGCTGGGCCTGCGGCAGATGGTCATCGAATGGGCTGAGCGGCAGCCCGCCCTGTACTGCCACTGCGACATCCCCGACGATCTCGGCACCATCGAACCGGACCTGGCCATCCATCTCTACCGCGTGGTCCAGGAATGCCTGACCAACGTGGCGCGCCATGCCCAAGCCTCGTCGGTGGAGGTTCATGTGCGCCGGCGGCGGGGAATCATCGGCCTGCGCATCGCCGATAACGGCCGCGGCTTTGATACCGAGCAGGCGGCCGGCGGCTTCGGACTGCTGGGAATCCGCGAGCGCATTGCCGGCCTGGGCGGCCAGCTCGAAGTGAAGAGCCTCACCGACGGCGGTACGGCGGTAACGCTGGTGGTGCCGGACAACACTGAATCCGTGATCGAGACGGCCGAGCTGGAACGGCTGCTTGCGGACAAAAAATGGCTCTTCCCTGAGCCCAAGATGCGTCCCGGCAACCCCAGGAGGAGGGATGGAACCGAGGAGGCTCCGTCCGGGGCACAGCCCCATGGCGGGCATTCCTGACGGATGCGGATACCCCTTGCACGCACGAAGCGAAGCACATCCAGCCCGCAATTCTCACCGCCCTTCTACTACGCACGCCGATCTGCTCGCTGTGTCGGGACGTACTCCCTCCAGATTGCTCGACGCAGTGTTCAGCTACGCCTGCGCAGTCTTGCGGTCCGTGGCCCCGTCACAGCGGCATCCCGACGCCTCGCGACGAAGGGCGGTGAGATTGCGGGCTAGAAGCGTGTCGTGAAGCCCGCCAGATAGGTCCGCTCGGCGCCGGGCCGCAAACCGTCCTGGACATCACTGATGTAGAGCTTGTCCGTCAGGTTGCGCCCCTGAATCCAGAACGTGGTCGGAGTGCCTCCGACATCCGTGTGCCAGCTGGCGCGGGCCGACAGCAATGTGCGGCTCGGAACCCTGCCCGAGTCCTCGTCGATTTCCCGCGTGTTTTCGATATCCGAGAAGAAGTCTCCGAAGTGACTCACCGTGGCGCTGACCTCCCAGCCGCTGGCGTGGTCCACCCCCAGGGTGAAGCTGCCCGCCTGACGGGGGATTTCCGGCACCCGGTTGCCATCGAGTGGGCCGGAGCGGAATTCCGCCCGGGTGTAGTTCCAGGCCAGCAGGCCGAAGACGTTGTACGGGGAGCCGGTATAGCTCGCCGAATCAACGCGCAGTTCCAGGTCCGCGCCATAGATATCGGAGTCCACCGCGTTCACGAACAGGGCGTCGCCGAACTGGTCCACGTCGTCGCGGATCAGGGTGTCCTTGATGCGGTTGTAGAACACGGCCACATCGAAGGACACGCCGCGCAAGGCCTTGCTGCGGACACCGACCTGGGAGTTGATGCCCTTCTCCGGCAGCAGCGGGAATTCATCCGAGCGAGCCGGTGCGGGCGCATAGCCCCTGTGCACACCGGCGTACACGTCCAGGTTCCGGAGGCCCTGATACAGCAGGCTGATACCCGGAAGGTACAGGGTGTTCCACTCGCTCTCGGTGACGCCTTCGTCCGGATGGTCCGGACGGAATCGGGTGGACTTCTCCTGGCGGTAGCTCTCCACCCGCAGGCCGGGCGTGATAACGAAATCCCCCACCTGCATGCGGTTCTGCACGTAGCCGGAGTAGGCCTCGGCCTTGAAGACGACCAGACGGCCGTCGCGGGTGTAGCCGTCCTCCCCGGCCACGGCGCGAACACGACCACGGCGGTTCTGGTTGAGCTTCTCGCCGGGTCGTCCCACCGGCCGCCGGTCATCGAAGTCATGCCGTTCGAAGCGCAAACCACCCTCCAGGGTGTGGTCGATGACCCCCGTGCGGATACCGGTATAGGCCACACGGCTCTCGCCGCCGAAGGTTTCATAGCGACGATCGCGGCCTTCCATGACCCGGTCTTCCCGCGCGTCATCGGGGTTGCGGCTCTGGAAGCGTGGACGGTCCAGGTTGGTATAGAAGGCCTTGCTCGAGACGCGCAGGCGGTCCGTGGCCAGAAAATCATGGCTCAGGTCCAGCTTCCAGTAATCCACCGCGATGTTGTTGTCCCGGCGACCCGGCCCGAAACGGCGCTTGCCACGCGGATCCTCGTCGAACTGCTCGGGTGTGAGGTTGTTTTCGTCATACCCCTGCGAGCGCTCCCGGAAATAGGTGACCGAGGCACCGAGGGTGTGGCGCTCGTTCACGTCCCAATCGGTGCCGACGTAGAAGTCGTCGTACTGGTGCGTCTCCACGTCGAATACGCCGTCGGACTGCATCCCCGTGTAGGCGAACACCAGGCCCACGTCGCCTTCCGTACGCCGATGCATCAGGTGGCGGTGGAACTGGCTCAGGTTGCCCGCGCCAAGCTCAACGGTTGTTTCCGGATCGGCGGTTGCCCGCTTGTTGCGGAAATTGACAATGCCGTGGTTGTTGAGGGGGCCATGGACGATCTGGCCGGCACCCTTGAGTACTTCGATCCGTTCCAGGCGCTGGATCGGCGGCGTGTAGTGCGCACTAGGGTCAAGGTAGTTGCTGGCGCTGATGGGGGTGCCATCCTCCAGCAGCAGGGTCTTGCGCGAGCGTCGAGGTGGCGCGCCACGCACGCCGATGCCGCTGCGCCGTCCCAGCGCATCATCATCAATGGTGCGGACCCCGGCGGTAAAATCCAGGGCATCGTGCAGGGTCAGGGGCCGATAGCTCTCGATATCCGTGTCGGTCAGTACGGAGGCCGCACCGGGAGTCCGGGACACGTCATCAAGCAGCAGGGCCCGGATCTGCAAGGGATCAAGGAACAGGGAATTATTCGCCGGGTCTTCCTGTGCGCTCGCCGCGCCGGCAATGCCCGCGGCCAGCATCAGGCTGGACCACAGGCACATTTGTTGTTTTCTTGAATGCATTCCACAACTCTCCTCGGAAAAATGTCGCCTCTGCCGCTCTGCGGCGGCATCGCTTTGTTGGCGCGATAAGTATTCGGCCTGGAGAGGGTCGGGAGAATGGGATTTTTTCCCGCAGACGGGCTTTTTGGGCGGGAAAAATTCCCGATTATCAGTTGCCTGCAGGCTGACCAACGAAATAAAGGAAAGCCCGCATCCGATGATGCGGGCTCAGGGGCATCTCATGAACACCGAACTGTCCGGGTGGCAGAAACCCGGCGCCAGGCTCTAGAACCGAGCCTCGAAACCGCCATAGACCTGCCGCCGTACACCGGGCGAGATACCACCCTCGCGGTTGGCGATGTAGGTCTTGTCGGTCAGGTTGCGGCCGGCAACGAAAAGGGTCAGATCCGGCGTGGCCCGGTAGTTCACCGATGCGTCGAGCAATGTATACGAGGGAATACGGCCTTCCGTTCCGTCCTCCGTGGTGGACCGGGTGTTCTCGTTGTCGACGAACTGCTTGCCTACATACTGGACACCGATGCGGGCATCGAACTGACCGACCTCGTAGCCGAGCGCAAGATAGCCGGAGAGACGCGGCGCATAGGGAAATTCATTGCCCTTTTCCAGCTCGTCCTCGACATCGGCCCGGAACTCGGTATCCAGTATGGTGCCGTTGGCCAGCAAATAGACATTCCAGGGGGCGTCGTAGAAGGCCCAGGAATCAATACGTCCGGCCACCTCGACGCCGCGCATACGGGCCCGGCCGGCATTGAAATTACGCGGGTCTCCAAATGCATCGCGTTCCGAGGCGATGAGATCCCGGTAATCGACGTAGAACAGCGTTACCTCGCCGGTGAACAGGGCGGCGGGCGTTGTCCGCACACCCACTTCGAAGATGTTGCCGATCTCGGGGTCGGGATCCACGTCGGTGGTTGCAGGCGATAGGCCGCGATGCACGCCGCCGAAGATCTCCATGCCGGCGAAACCGTCCCAGCTCAGGCCGATGCCGGGCAGGACCTCGTTGAAGGTGCGGCTCCTGGTAACCCTTGGATCCTCCCTCCGCTGATCGCTCTCATCCAGTTCCCAACGCTCGAAACGCACGCCCGGCGTTACCGACAGGTTGCCGATACGGGTGGTGTTCTGGGCAAAGAACGCCGTGGATGTCACTTCGAAGACCTGCCTGCGGCAATCCGGGCTGCCATCCTCCTTTTCGCACTGCCGGAACTCGGTGCCGGGCGAGTTGCCCCAGAACTGCTCGCGAATGGCCCGCTCGTCGTGGTAGCGAGCGCCGACCACCAGGCGATTCTCGTAGCCGAACGCCTGATGATCATGGGTGACGCGCGGCTCGATGCCCATGACCCGGAAGTTTCGCGGACGGATCTGGTTGCCGCACTGGTCGGCATTGGCGAAATCCTCCGCATCGACACCGTCCGGGCAGTTCAGCAACTCATCCGATTCGCTCGCCTGACGCCTCGAGGTCCGCTCCGTGGTATTGGCATACACGTTGGTGGCGACGCTGGTGCGGTTGGTCAGGGCAAGCTCGTGAATGATCTGGCCGGAAAGGCGCTCGACGTCGAAGCGGTCCTTGGGCAGGAAATTCCGGCGTCGGTCATTGCGGAATTCGTCCTCCTTCATGCCGGCCTCACCGCCCTTCTGGCTCTCGTTATAAGCGGTGGCCTTGAAGGTGAGGCGGTGGCCGGGTTCCAGTTCGGTCACCGACTTGAACATGAAGTCGTTGATGTTCTGGCGCTCGTCGCGCTTGTGGCCGTCCTGGCCCTGGTGGATGAAGTCCACCAGCAACCCGGTGTTGCCGTAGGTGCCGCCGGCGGAGACATTGGTATCGGCAAAGCCCAGGTTGCCCGCGGCCCCATACACGATCACTTCCGGTTCGCGCGGCGGATTGCGCGTCAGGTAGTTGACCGAGCCGCCGATGGTCTGGGGCCCGTACTTGATGGTGCCGGAACCCTTGACCGCCTCCACCCGCCGCAGGCGCCTGGGAGCCGGCTGGTAGTTGGTGCTGGAATCGCTGTAGGGGGCGAGTTGGATGGGCGCGCCATCCTCCATCAGGTGCATCTTCCGGGATCGCCGCGGATTGAGGCCGCGGATACCGACGTTCGGCCGCCGGCCGAGCGGGTCCTCAGGCGTGATCGTCACGCCCGGGAGACTCTGCATCATATCCAGCGTGGTCACCGGCCGGCGCCGTTCGATGGTTTCTTCCTCAATAATGCTGGCCGAGCCGGGTACACCGGCGACTCCCTCTTCGGCGAAGATCTGCACCGGCGACAACACCACCGCACCGCCGCGTTCATCTTCCGCCAGGGCCTGACCAACCGGCCAGGCAGCCGCCAATACCAGGCACGACAATGTGCCCACCCTCTTCGAGGCGCTCATCCGATTCTCTCCTCCAGGTTTCAGTCCCATTCTGTGATGGGTGTCGCTTATCGTTGTCGAATCTCATAGCTTCATACGCCGCCCCCGACCGGTGGCATAGGAACTTTTCCCGAAACGGCGGGGGAACGCGGGCAGAGCAACCGGCGGAATCGAAAAAGCCCGCATCCTGTGATGCGGGCTTTCGATGTGGTGGCCGGGGACGGAATCGAACCGCCGACACGGGGATTTTCAGTCCCCTGCTCTACCAACTGAGCTACCCGGCCGAGGGCGCCTATTCAAGCCGATCGACCCTGACCCGTCAAGTCTGGGGGTTGTAGTCCGGAGGTGGCGCGGAACCGCCGCCGAAGAAGAATTTCTCCATTTCCCCTTCAAGAAATTTTCGCGCCTGCGGATCCACCGGCGTCAGCCGGTATTCGTTCATCAGCATGGTCTGGTGGGCCAGCCACTGCTGCCAGGCCTCCTTCGAGGCCTGCTCGTAGATCCGCTTGCCCAGTTCGCCCGGATAGGGCTGGCGGTCCAGCCCCTCGGCTTCGCGACCGAGCTTCACGCAATGCACCATGCGGGCCATGATCAAGCTCCTTTCCAGCGTTCCAGCAGGCGGCTGACCGGTGCGGCCAGCCCCCGCTTCATCGGGGTGCCGGTTTTATACCAGAGGGTGTCCGCGGATTCCATGA
>SLSJ01000169.1 GCA_007130525.1 Ectothiorhodospiraceae bacterium
CGCCCTCGCGACGAACGGCGGTTAGTACGTCTACGGATCAGCCCACGATGTGGTAGCCGGAATCAATGTAGGTGGTGTTGCCGGTCAGGGTCTTCGCCCGGTCACTGACCAGAAAGGCCGCGGTGGCGCCCACATCCCCGATATCGGCGAGCTGGTAGCGGGGCGCGCGTTCCGCGGCTTTCTCGATGAGTTCGTCGAAGCGCTGTATACCCGACGCGGCCCGCGTCCTGAGCGGTCCTGGAGACAGCGCATGCACCCGAATACCCTGCGGTCCCAGTTCCGCCGCCAGGTAGCGAACGGATGATTCCAGCGCGGCCTTCACAGGACCCATCAGGTTGTAGTTCTCCACGACCTTCTCGGCCCCGTAGAAGCTGACGGTCAGCAGGCAGCCTCCATGCTTCATCAGCGGTTCCGCAAGGTGCGCCATCCGGATGAAGGAATGGCAGGATACGTCCATGGCCAGCAGGAATCCGTCCCGAGAACAGTCCGTGACGCGTGCATGCAGATCCTCCCGCGGTGCGAAGGCAATGGAGTGGAGTAGAAAATCCAGCCTGCCCCAGTGCCGTTCCACGGCCTCGAACACCGCCTCCAGCTGACCGGGTTCGCGGACGTCGCAGGGCAGGATCAGGGGGCTGCCGAGTTTTTCCGCCAGGGGCCTTACGCGGGGTTCCGCCTTGGTGTTGACATAGGTGATGGCGAGTTCCGCTCCGAGTTCACGGAAGTCGCGCGCACAGGCATAGGCGATACTCTGCTCGTTGGCGATGCCGACGACCAGGCCTTTCTTGCCTTCCAGGCTTGCGAAACCGGTCATGTGTCCTCCGGTCCATCTTCCCAGAACTGTTTGAGGACGGTGGGCAGCGCGGCAGCCTCGATCAGCGCCGGCTCATGGTAATGGCTGTCCACCAGCAGGGTGGCTTCGCCATCGAGCACCAGGTGGTCGCGCACCAGACACTGGGTTGTCAGCACCACGCGCCGCCGCTCCATCTGAAGTTCCTTCACGATAACACGCGCCGTCACGGTGTCACCGATGTATATCGGTGCAAGGAACTGTAGATGCTGTGACAGGTAGACGGCCCCCGGACCCGGCAACCGGGTGCCCATCACGGCGGAGAGCATGCCCGCACCCATTACGCCATGGGCGACCCGGGCGCCGAAGCGGGTGGCGGCGGCGAATTCCTTGTTTACGTGCAGCGGGTTGAAGTCCCCGGTCACCCCGGCGAAATTGACGATGTCGGCTTCGGTGACGGTCTTGCTGAAAACAGCCTGCAGCCCGGGCTGCAGGTCCTCGATGTAGTAACCGTGTTGCACGTCCATGCATGGCCTTCCGCTGATTGCCTGCGCAGGGGAGGTCGGACTGGATACAGGATAACGCGTTGCGGAGCAGAAAAGGAGCCAGCCCGCATATCTCACCGCCGTTCGTCGCGAGGGCGTCGAGATGCCGCTGTGACGGGGGGCACGGACCGGAAGACGGCGATGTGACAGCGCCAAGCGCCGAGCGCCGAGCGCCAGGACTCCATCGGCCAGGGGGCTGGGCTCCTGCATCGGGGCTAGGAGCGGGCGGCGTATTGATCCGTCGCCCGGCCGGGTTCAGCCGAACAGCCCGTGCAGGAACCAGCCGTGGGGGGGGCGCCTGTCGCGGTATATCCAGAGCAGGGCGCCGTCCGGCGCCCGGGCAAGGTGATAGTCGCGGCTGATATCATCACCGTCCCACCAGCCGGTTTCTATGCGCTCCGGGGATGCTTCCAGCGCCAGGGGGCCGTTCCAGCACGGATGTCCCCGATGGAGTTCCAGTGGTCGGGGCTGCGGCAGCAACCATAACGGCCTGTGCGGGTGCGCCTGTCCGGCTACCGCGGTGCCGGGACGCTGCGCCTGCCAGGCGCGCTCCGGCCGGTGCTCGGCCCGGGTTGAAAGGCCCAGCACGCGGTTCTCGCCAAGGCGTGCATCCAGTCGTTCGGCCAGCAGCCGCCATTGTTGCGCGTCCCGTTGTGTGGCCGTGTCCAGCAGCTCCATGGGGTTTGCTGGCAGCGGTAACAGGTATCGCGCATGCAGGCTCACGGCTGTTACCGCGGCAGCCAGGGGCTGACGAGCCAGCCGTTCCCGGGCGACCGTCAGCAACTGCTCCGGATCACGACATGGACCCTGCAGCGTCAGCGGGATGTCCGTGGCGGGTTGTCGTTCATGATCCAGCCGCAGTGTCAGTTCCTGTACGCCGCACACGCGGCTGCGCAGCAGTCCGCACAGTTCCCGTAGCAATCGCCGCAGTGAGAACAGTATGGCTTCCACGTTCCGGGCCTCGGCCGGCAGCGGCAGTTCAGCGTGAAATTCCGTCGCCGGGCGGTGTCCGCGACGCGGATCGGGGCGCTCTCCCAGGGCGCGTTCGAGCAGATGCAGCAGTTCACCGCCCAGGCGCCGACCCAGGTCGGCACGGGGCAGAGCCAGGCAGTCACCCACGGTCCGAAGCCCGAGTCCGTACAGGGCTTCCCGTTGCTGGCGCTCTGCCGCCAGCAGCACGGCGGGCAGGGCGGCAAGATGCCGGCGCAACTGCGCTGGATCCCTGATCGGTTCCTGCGAACCGGCCTGGGCAAGAAGCCAGGCAGCGGTGGGCGTGGGGGCGATGCCGCGCCGGATCCGGTAACCGAGGTCGGACAATGATTTGCCGATACATCCAAGCAGGCCCTCCAGGCCGCCGAACAGCCGCAGACTGCCGCCTATTTCGAGCAGTAGTCCGTCCGGTGGCTGCAGGCTGACGCGGGCGCTGTATTGCAGGCCCCAGTCACCCAGCCGTTTCAGGGCGTCGAGTTCGGCCCGGGGATCGCGTGGTATCAGCTTCAGCCCGGCACACAGGCTGGCTGCTTCCGCCGGGCGCATCCCGGCCCTGACGCCCGCATCGCGGGCAGCCGGATTGACGGCGATCAGCCGCTGTTCGTCCAGCATGCCCAGAGGAACATGGTCCCCGGCTTGGCCGCGGTCGTGGATCTCGAGGCACAGTAGAGGCAGATGCAGGGCGAGCCAGAGCATGACGGAGCAATCCGTTCCGAATCACGCGGGAATCAGTGCCGACGGTCAGAATGAAAGCACGGCGGATGGCCGTGCTCCCCGAACATTACTGTCTGATCGGTCGTGGTGGATGGTGGCCGGCGGGTTCATTGCTGTCCGTGCCCAACGGCAGGTTCATCTGCGGAAGAGGGTGGAATTTCCCCGTGCCGGCACGGCTTCGGGCAATGCGTACGACGGCTGTTGCATTCCGCCTCCGTTCGGGCTGCTCCACTGCGGGGCGTGGTGGACGGTCCTGCGCCATGGGCAGGGAACGGGTACGGGGATTGCCCAGGTCCAGCCGCAGTTGCTGACCCGGGATGCCGGCCCGGCACTTGAGTATGGACAGCACCGTGCCCTGCGCGTCCTGGCGCAGCCGCAGCCGCAGGGCTGCCGGCGAGGATTGCCGGAAGGCTTCTTCGCGCCGGAACAGGATACCTAGCGTCCTGCCGGTTTCGGCGGCCAGTTGCAGGCGTCGCAACTGACGTTCGTTGATGGCCTGCGGCCAGCACAGTACGGCGGCGCAGGTCCCGGAGCGCAGGGCTTGTTGCACCGCCCAGAGGGTGTCGTGATCCCGGCGCGGATGCACCAGCAGGATGCGGGACAGGTCCACGCCCTGGGCAGCCAGTGCCGGTGCATAGGGAATGTGGGGCGGGGCGATGAGCGCGATCCAGCGGCCGGAGCGGCTCAGTCGAGCCAGTGCGGGCATGAAAAGGCGCAGTTCGCCGACTCCGTACTGGTCATGTAGCAGTTCGGTCAGGGCATTGGCCGGCCAGCCGCCACCGGGCAGCGCCTGGTCCAGTTCGGCAAAGCCGCTGGCAATGGCCCCGGTGGATGCTTTACCGGTGCCGGCCTGCCAGATGCCTGGCTGCCGGAGCAATTGCTGGAGTGCGTCATTCATGGCGGACCTCGTTGACCATCCGCGGACCGGCCCGGATCGGAGCCGACTGCCGCGTGCACGGCCTTTCTCAGAGTGTTGTTCCGTTACGGATCAGGCCGACTCCCAGGCCTTCAATCACAAGCGGCTCCTTCCGCAGATCCACTTCCAGGGGCGTGTAATCCGGGTTTTCCGGCAGCAGCCAGGCTCTGTGACCCTCGCGCCGGAAGCGCTTGACCGTGACCTCGTCATGCAGACGAGCCACCACGATCTGACCGTTGCGGGCCTCGGTGGTCCGGTGCACGGCAAGCAGGTCGCCGTCGAGAATGCCGGCATCACGCATGCTCATGCCGCGCACGGTCAGCAGGTAATCGGCCGGCGGGGTAAAGACTCCTGCATCGAACCGGCAGCGTCCGCGAATGTGTTCTTCGGCCAGAACCGGGCTGCCGGCGGCCACCTGGCCGATAATGGGCAGGCCCTGGTCCGACTCGGCTGTTTCCTCGTCCAGCAGCCTGATGCCACGGGAGGAGCCGGGCTGCAGTTGAATGGCGCCCTTGCGCGCCAGCGCCCGGAGGTGGCTTTCCGCTGCATTGGGTGAGCGAAACCCCAGGGCGCGGGTAATGTCCGCGCGAGTGGGTGGAAAACCGGACGCGCGGATGAAGTCGCGGATGAAGGCCAGTATTTCCTGCTGTCGTGCGGTGAGTTCGTGCATGCGGCTCTCCTTCCGGTGCGGTCTGACCCGAATGCAGCCACGCCCGGATACTGTAAATATATACAGCAACCGGGCATGGAGCAAGTACCGATACGCGTGCGGTCATGAGGTCTGGACCTTCCGCCCGGGCGGCGTACAATTCGCCCCTGTCCCGGACGGCCGGCGGGCTCCTTCATGCAGAGCGCCGCGGAGCGATGAAGAGGATGCATGGTCAGCGTAACCGATGATCTGAGTGATCTGCTCGCCCGTGGCGAGGTCACCTTCGACAAGTGGCTGCAGACCACGCAGCCGGATTTCGGCAGTGATGACCGGAGACTGCTGGAGGCCGCGTGGGATATAGCCCAGGCAGTTTATGGCGCCGCCCGGCGCGAGTCCGGTGAGCCCTATTTCGAGCATGCGCTGTCCGTGGCCACCATTCTGATGGGCCTGAAACTGGATGTGCACACCATCGTCGCCGGAATGCTCCACGACGCACCCGAGGTGGACAGCCTTCGATGGGCCCGGCTTCGCCAGGGCTGCGATCCGGATGCCGTGGCCCTGGTGGACGGGGTGGCCCGCATGGACGTGATCCGCGAGTTGCACGAGCAGCCCTCCGGAGACGGCGACGCCCAGGCCGAATCACTGCGCAAGCTGCTGTTGGCCATGGCCCAGGACATCCGCGTGGTGTTCATCAAGCTGGCCGAACGCCTGCATGATCTGCGAACCCTGAAATCACTTTCCGAGCAGACGCGCCTGCGCGTTGCCCGCGAAACCGCCGACATCTATGCGCCGCTGGCCAATCGCCTGGGCATCTGGCAGGTGAAATGGGAGATGGAGGATCTGTGCTTCCGTTACCAGCAGCCGGAAACCTACAAACGCATCGCCCGGCTGCTCAAGGAAAAGCGGCAGGATCGCGAGCGCTATATCCGCGCCGTGATCGGACAGCTCACCGACGCCCTCGGCCGCATGGGCATCGAGGCGGAGATAAACGGCCGGCCCAAGCACATTTACAGCATCTGGAAAAAGATGCAGCGCAAGGGCCTGGATTTTCACCAGATCTTCGATATCCGGGCAGTGCGCGTGCTGGTCGGGGACGTGGCCGCCTGCTATGCCACCCTCGGCGTGGTGCACAGCCTCTGGAAGCACATTCCGCGCGAGTTCGATGACTACATTGCCACCCCCAAGGAAAACGACTACCAGTCATTGCATACGGCGGTGGTGGGGCCGGAAGGCAAGACCCTGGAGGTGCAGATCCGCACCTGGGAAATGCACGAGAAGTCGGAGCTGGGGGTGGCTGCGCACTGGCGTTACAAGGAGGGCGGCGGTCGTGATCAGCGCCTGGAGCAGCGTATCGCCTGGCTGCGCCAACTGCTCGAGATGGGCCGCGACGAGGCGGGTGGCGAGGATTTTCTCGACCGCTTCAAGGCCGAGGTGTTCGAGGATCGGGTCTACGTCATCAGCCCTCGCGGCGATGTCATGGATCTGCCCCGCGGCGCCACGCCGCTGGATTTCGCATACCACGTTCACAGCGACGTCGGCCACCGCTGCCGGGGGGCCAAGGTTAATGGCCGCATCGTGCCCCTGACCTACGAACTGCGCAACGGCGATCAGGTGGAAGTGCTGACTGCCCGCACCAGTCAGCCCAGCCGGGACTGGTTGAGCGCCGGCCGCGGTTATCTCAAGACATCCCGCGCACGTTCGCGGGTAAGGGCCTGGTTCCGCCAGCAGGACCAAACCCACAACATTGCCGCTGGCCGCGAGGAACTGGAGCGCGAACTGCATCGGCTGGGTGTGGGGGGAGTCAACCTGGAGAAACTGGCCCAGCGCAGCCGTTTCCCGAAACTGGACGACTTTCTCGCCGCCATTGGCCGTGGCGACATCACCGGTGGCCAGATCGCCAACATGCTGGGTGATCAGGTGCTGCCCCGCCGTGACGCCGAGGGGCTGCCCGTCTTGGCGCCGCGAGGCGAAACGGGTGAGCGCGGAGATGACGTCACCGTCTACGGCGTCGGCAACCTCATGCACCGGATGGCCCGCTGCTGTGGACCGGCCCCGGGCGACCCCATCATCGGTTTCATCACCCGTGGCCAGGGGGTAACCATCCATCGGCGCGATTGCAACAACGTACGTCAGTTCATGGAGACGGACAGCGCCCGGCTGGTGGAGGTGAGCTGGCGTGGGGGCTCCGAGCGCAAGTACCCGGTGGACATTCAGATCGATGCCTACGATCGCCAGGGCCTGTTGCGGGATATCACCGCCATACTTACCCACGAGAAACTCAACGTGGTCGGAGTCAATACCAGCACCGGGCGTGAAGATCACCGGGCGCGGATGACGCTCACCGTGGAAATAAGCGACGTCGAGCAGATGAGTCGACTCATGGATCGGATCGCGGGGCTGCGAAACGTGCTGGATGTGCGCCGTCACGCGCACTAGCCCGCATATCTCGCCGCCCTTCCACTACGCACGCCGATCTGCTCGCCGTGCCGGGGCGTACTCCCTCCAGCCGGCTCGACGTAGTGTCAGCTACGCCTTCGCCGTCTTCCGGTCCGTGCCCCCCG
>SLSJ01000014.1 GCA_007130525.1 Ectothiorhodospiraceae bacterium
CGTCGAGATGCCGCTGTGACGGGGGGCACGGACCGGAAGACGGCGAAGGCGTAGCTGACACTACGTCGAGCCGGCTGCAGGGAGTACGCCCCGACACAGCGAGCAGATCGGCGTGCGTAGTGGAAGGGCGGTGAGATATGCGGGCTAGCCCCCGATAGGCGGCTCACCGAGAGGTCGAATACAGGGACGCAGTCAACTGCCCGTGTGAAAACTCACACCCTCATCTTGCAATGGGGGAGTCCATATCGTCTGATTCATGCACACCTTCGCGGGAATCAATCAGCGTCCCGTTAACGCAGCTCCGGAAAATTCTCCGGCGCATTCAAGGTCCAGTCGTAATCGATGTGGCGAATACGCCTGGCCTCACGCACTTTGTCGCGGGTGTCCTCGTCGACGAACGCCTTGATCCACTTGCGGACGCTGCCGGCTTCTTCCCGGTAATCTTCCTCATACCACTCGAACAATTGCGACAGCCGCAGAGTGCCGTTGTCGAAATGCATGTGACGCCCGGTTTTCAGTGCTCTCTCCGTGTTCTCCGTCAAGAGGGCATCCGTATTCTTCCCCGTGTAAAGCACCTGGCGCAGGGGTGGGCACCCTACCGAGGCGCAATTGACGGCAAAGTGGACCCGCGCCTCCTTCCAGCCCCGGCTCCTGTATTCGTGGCCGAGAAGAATATCCTTTTCGATTTCGTCGAGGCTGTATTTTCTGCCGCCGATTTCGAAGATATCGAGACTGAACACGCGATACGGCCGGAAAAAGCTTCCGTAGTCCCGGACACTCTCAATCCACTCACTACCGCCATCTGTCGGGTTCTCCAGAATGTGCGCGAGCATGAAAAAGTTATAGGCGTTGAGCCAGAAGGCAATTGCCTCGTACTTCTCATCAAGCGCCGTGACGTCGAACCGCCGCAATGCGTCCCGCTGTTCGGCCAGCAAATCCGCCGTTCCCGGATCGTCGTACGCATCCCGGTAGCGGAATGCCGTGACCAGGCCGCCACCGTCAAGATCCTTTTCCACCAGATACTTTCCCAGCAGTCGCTGATAAGGGGCATAGACGGATTCGAGATCGACAACCGTGCGCGCCGCTGTCGGCTGCAGTAACACGAGGGTCAGTAACATCAGTCCGACCGCACCGCCCGTTCGCCTCACATTGTTGAACATGGAAACCATCCTCCCGTCGCCGGTGCAGTGTATTCCCGGCGCACGGTAACGCCGCGCAAACACCGCCGCCATGCGTGAAAACCACATCGTAAGCGGCCTCCCCGCGCGGTCGCCGGTGCCGGCATACGCCACACTTATCCGACCGGGAAAGGTTTCGTAATTACCCTACGCATAATCCCGGATTACGCTCCTAGGCCGTGGCTGGTTGACTGTGCTCAATGCATCGCAAGGAGGTTGAGCCATGTCGCCGTGGAGGATCCTGGGCACGGCCCTGGTTGCTGCCTGCATGCCGCTGCCCGCAGTCTCCGGGGTTTTGCCGCTGAGCGCCGACCCGCTGATACCCGCGCCACCCTCGGTCTACCGGGACGCAAGCCTCTCCGGTGGACCGGGAAAAGATGGCATACCGTCCATCGATAACCCGATCTTTACGTCTGCCTCGGCCGCGGACGGGCAGCTGAATCCGGGAGACCGCGTCATCGGGATCTACCGAAACGGCGAAGCCCGTGCCTACCCGCAGGCAGTGCTGGTCTGGCACGAGATCGTCAACGACACGGTCGGCGGCGACAATGTCGCTGTCACCTATTGCCCCCTGACCGGAACAGCGCTTGGATTCCTGCGCGGCGACACGGAACTCGGGGTCTCCGGGCGTCTGGTGAACAGCAACCTGATCATGTACGACCGGGAATCCGACAGCCTCTGGCCACAGGTTCTTGGCGCCGCCATCGACGGTCCGCTGGAAGGAAGGGGTCTTGCCGAGATTCGCGTCGTCTGGACTACGTGGGAAAACTGGCGGCAGCGGTATCCCGAAACACGCGTGCTCTCGGAGGACACCGGTTTCCTGCGCAACTACGAGCGTGACCCGTACGGTTCGTACACGCCGGCGGGCGGGTACTATGCGGAAGATGCCAGTCCCGTGTTTCCGGTCCTTAACGAAAGCGACCGTTATCCGCCCAAGCGGGAGATTTTCGGGTTTCGCACCTCCGCAGGCGCGGTGGCAGTAGACCGCGAGCACCTGGCGGATGAAGAGATGCTCTTGCACGAGCATGGCGGCGAGCGCTTTCTAATCGTGCACGACCCCGGGCTGGACACGGCCTGGGTCTTCTGGGCAGGCGATAAGGAACCGCCCGAATATGCCGAAATAACATTCGGTGCCGAGGGTCCGGAACATCCGGCCCTGGCGGCGCTGGAACCGGTGAACGGCTTCGAGGCCATGTGGTTCGCCTGGATCGCATTCTATCCGGAATCGGCGGTCATCGATGGCCTTGACCAGTGATGCACTGCCCCGTCGCATGGCTCTGCTGGCGGGCATCACCTACACCTGCTTTTACTTGTTTGCGATCGGTGATGTGGATCTGGTGGCCAGCAGTCAGTGGCGAGCCCAGTTAGGCCAGTTCGATTTCGGACACCTCTTGCGGGCGCGCTCTCCATTCCTTTTCGAGGCGGTTGCCCTCTTGCAGGCGGGCAATGTGCTGATGCTGGTCAGCCCCATGAACCTGTTGATCACTGCCATCCTCGCAGGCTTGCTCGGGGCCAATGTGCACGGCGCCGTGGCCCTCCACCAGAATGCCGCCTGCCGGACAGGTAACGGCCGCGTGTTCGGTGGTGCACTGCCGGCGCTACTGGCAGGTTCAGCCTGTTGCGCGCCAGGCATTGTGCTGCTGCTCGGCATACCAGGGCTGGCAGCTTTCAGCGGATTCTTTGCATATCTGATTCCCCTGTCGGCGACCATTCTCGGGCTGAACCGCTGGTGGCAGCGCCGGCAAGGGGCACCGGCGTTGATTCGATTCCGGTGATGCCCGTTTTCGGGACAGCTGCGCGCGGCTTGTGCTCAGGGCCGTTTGCTTCGCACGGTACAGAGTGTGCCGGCATCGCACAGGAGGAAAGGGCGACACAGGCCGCCAGCATAATGTCCTCATGTCTCGTCGGACATCCGATCAGCCGCGCATACCGCTGACGTAGGCGCGCGTGAGTGCCTCGCAGGGCCGCGTGAAGAGTTGTTCCGCGGTTCCGGCTTCCACCAGCGTGCCCACCCCATCGGTAGCCCAGAAAAGTGCCATATCGTCAGCGATACGACGGGCCTGGGCCAGATTATGGGTGACGATCACGATGGTGTATCGGCCACGGAGTTCCTCGATCAGGCCTTCAATTATGGCGCTGGCCATGGGGTCCAGCGCACTGCAGGGTTCGTCCAGCAGCAAGACTTCCGGTTCCAGTGCCAGGGCGCGAGCAAGGCATAGCCGTTGCTGCTGGCCTCCGGAGAGCCCCAGGGCGGGACGATCCAGCCGGTCGCGAACCTCGGTCCACAGGCCTACGCGGTGCAGGCACTCCTCCATTATCTCCGTCTGACGGGCACGATCGCGAACACCATGCTCGCGTAAGGGGAATGTCATGTTCCGGCGGATGCTCAGGGGAAAGGGGTTGGGGCGCTGGGCGATCAAGCCCACCCGGCGGCGTAGCGCCAACAGATCAACGGCGTCGCCAAGCACGGGTTGTTCGTCGAGCCGGATGTCGCCGATCACGGAGGCGCTGCCCACCAGATCCGTCATGCGGTTGAGGCTCATGAGAAAGGTGCTCTTGCCGCAGCCGGATGGCCCCACGATGGCGGTGATGCAGCCGCGGTTGATGCCCAGGCTCACGTTCCGCAACGCGGTTGTCCCACCGTAGCTGACGGTGACATCAAGCGCCCGCAAAATCGGGCGGCGCGCGGGGCAGCAATCCTCGCGTGGAGAGGGTGTATGCCAGGGGCGGAAAGCTTCCGCTCTCTCCAGGGGTGGTTCCGTTTCCATCTTCACTCTCCAGTCCGTACCAGCACGTGCCGGCCAATGAGTGCCGTGCCAAGGTTGATCAGCAGAAGCAGGCCTAGCAGCACGATGGCGGTGGCATAGGCATTGCCTTCTCCACCTGGCACATTCATCGCCAGCTCGTAGACATGAATGGCGAGGGTGCGGCCGGAATCTGCCAACGATTCCGGCATGCGCATGACATAGCCGCTGGTGAAGAGCAGCGCCGCCGCCTCCGCCAGTGCGCGGCCGACGCTGAGCACCAGCGCCACCAGGATGCCCGGTAGTGCCACCGGCAAGAGCACCGAGCGCACAGCGGCAAAGCGGGTCAACCCCAGACCTGCGGCGGCCCGGCGGTAGTCGTCCGGTACAGCGCGCAGGGCCTCCTCGCTGGCGCGAACGAAGAGCGGCAGAACCATGCAGGCCAAGGTCAGACCGCCGGCCGCCACCGAGTAGCCCATGCCGAAATAGTGCACGAACAGCGCATTGCCGAAGAGGCCGAAGACAATGGACGGCACACCCGCGAGCACCTCCAGAGAGCGGCGCACGAATTGCGCGAAAGCACTGCCACGACGGATGAACTCGGAGAGCAGGATGGCACTGGCCAGTCCCAGGGGCACCGCCACCGCCAGTGTGACGGCGAGGATCAGTCCGGTGGTGGCGAGCACAGGTGCGATACCCCCGGCGCGTCCGGCATCCCGCGGCGCCTCCAGCAGGAAGGCGTGACCGAGGTGGACGAGGCCGTGACGGAGCAGGTCCAGCACGATCCACAGCAGCACACCCGCCACCAGGGTCGCCACTGCCCAGACCAGGATCGCGGCCAGCCTGTCTCCACGCCGCCGTGGTGGTGCCGCTGACGCCCCCCTGGGCGCGGTTGCCTCACGCGTGGTCATGTTCGTCTCCGCGCAACCAGGCGGCGAGCGCCGTCAGCAGCATGACCAGCACCAGAAGTATCAGACCGCTGAAGAACAGCGCGCTGCGATGATCGCCGCTGGCATAGCCCATTTCCAGGGCAATATTGCCGGTCAGTGCGCGGGCGGGCTGCAGCAGGCTACTTGGTATCTGGACGATATTACCTACCACCATGACCACCGCCAGCGTTTCGCCGATGGCCCGCCCGGTGGCCAGGATCACGGCCGTGACGATACCGGAGCGGGCTGCGGGAAGCGCCACGCCGGCGATGGTCCCCCATCGGGACAATCCCAGTGCGGCGGCTGCCTGAAGATGGCGTTGGGGCACATCGCGCAGTGCGGATTCCGATAGCAGCGCAACGGTGGGCAGAATCATGAGAGCCAGGACCACTATGGCAGTGAGCACACTGGCCCCGGGCGGACGCAGCGCGCTGATCAGCGGCACAAGCACCACCAAACCCCAGAAGCCGTAGATCACTCCCGGAATACCGGCCAGGAGTTCCACCAGTCTTCGGTAAATGGCAGCCACCCCCGGTGGCGCGAAAAAGCGGCAGAAAAGCGCCGATGCCAGTCCCAACGGCGCGGCGATGACGACAGCGCCGGCGGTGATGAGCAGCGTGCCCACCACCATGGGCGTGATCCTGAAGCTCCCGTCCGTAGCTGCAGGGGCCGGATACCAGCCCGAGTCGGTCACCAGGCGAAGGGCCAGATTTCGGATGGCTGGGATGGACTCGACGAGCAACAAGGCGACGATGAGTCCTACGATGGCGGCGGCGGCCAGTGCCGCACCCCGCAGGGACCACACGACAGCCCGTTCAGTCCGCGCCGGGGACATAGCCGAAAGCCTCGAAAAGATCATGCACGCCCTGCGAGCGGGCGAAACGCAGGAAGGCTTGCGTTGCCTCCGTCGGCTCAGCTCCGGTGACAAGATTGAGTTCGCGGAGCAGCGGGTAATCACCGGCGCGGACGGTCTCGAGCCTTGCCACCACGCCATCAATTGCGAGTATGCGGATGGCGGTACCCCGGTTCATCTCCACCATGGCGGCGCCGACGGAGACATAGCCGATGGCACCCCGGTCAGCGGCTACGGCTCGAATACCGTGCTGGTTTTCGCCGATGATGAGGTCCCCGGCCATGTCCACTCGCTCGAGGCCGAAGTGGCCCAGGAACACGGTGAGTGTCGCCCTGCCGTCGGCCTTATTCACGACCGTAATGGATCTATCATGCCCGCCGACGGCGGACCAGTTATCGACGGCACCGGTGAAAATGTGAACCACCAGGTCGGTGGTCAGGGCTTCTACCGGGTTTTCACGGTTGGTGATAAGCGCGATGCCATCGAGGCCCAGCCGGAAAACCCGGAGTCTTTCGTTCTCCTCGCCGGTGAGCATTCGAGAAGCCATGCCGATATCCGCCGTACCTCGCATGACGTCATTGATGCCCCGCGAACTGCCTCCGGTGTGCACGGCGACGCGCACGCCAGCGTGCTCTTCTTCGAAACGCCTGGCGATTTCCGAGAGCAGTGGCGCGATTGTGCTGGAGCCGGTAATTTCCACTCTTCCCGACAATCCGTTGCTTTCCGCCGCTGGTTCGGTGCAACCGGATAAAAGCAGGACCAAAAGCACGACGCGGGTCCACGGTCCTGTTGCGGGCGCGCGAATGCGACCGCCGCCACGCATCAGCAGCACGCCCCGCTGGAGCCGCCGGTGCTGCCATCATGATCGAATGGCAGACCGGTGCCGCAGCCCTCGAAAATGCCGTAGTGGGTTTCGCCCTCGCCCACGAAGTTGAAATGCGGTGCCAGCCGACTCTCATGCAGCATGCGATATGTGTTGCCGCAAACCGGAAATACACGACCGGCATCGATCCGGTGATGCTTATCCAGCAGAAAAGACTGCGGCTGCCCGGGGATCGTGCCCTTGTAAATCACGGCCTGACCGTAGTCTTCGCATGCCGGTTCCAGGCCCTCGATTCGAAACAGCCGATAGGTGGCGGAGAAGAAGCGGACATGACCAATCTTTTCCTGGATTGTAGGGTTGCTGATGGTCAGTGGCCGATCTTCCACAAGCCGAGGATCCCCGAAGCCCGCGGCCCGGGCGAGGTAATGGAAGTCATTCCAGTACAGGGCGCCGCTCAGGCACTCGCCATAGAGGACCGGATCGCCAGTGAGGTGAACCGGAATGCGGCGATCGGCATACACATCGGAAAAATACATCTCGCCGCCGGGTTTCAACAGCCGGTGGACCTGCTCCAGAACACGGCCCTTGTCCGGTGACAGGTTCAGCAC
>SLSJ01000102.1 GCA_007130525.1 Ectothiorhodospiraceae bacterium
CAGCCCCAGGAGATTGGCCTGGGGATTGCGACAACAGACGCGCTCTGGCGGGATTTCTACGTGGGGTTGGATCTGCGCTGGAAGAATTATGAGAACGCGCGCACCTATCGTGCGGTCTGGCGTGACCAGTACACGGCCACGTTGGCCGGCCAGTATGACCAGGCCCGATGGAGTTTCCGCGGCGGCTACACCTACTCCACGGATATCCAGAAGCAGAACATCAGCTCCGGGATAGACGGAATCGACACCCTCGCGATCTTCGATCCGAATGCGGGCGAGCGGGTGGCAGCGCCGATCGGACCTGCCCAGGTCCAGCTTTTCCAGGCCACTGCCACCAACGGCTTCTGGCGGCAGAGCCTCTCTCTGGGTCTCGGATACGCCTTTACGCAAGGACTGCGGGGGGATGTGAGCGCCGGTTATGCCTTTGACGGACGCACAACGATCGGCGCAAACAATGTGCGGGGAAATATCTGGAATGCCAACGCCGGGTTGACCTGGTCGTTTTAGCCGGCATTTCTCACCGCCGTTCGTCGCGAGGGCGTCGAGATGCCGCCATGACGGGGGCACGGACCGCAAGACGGCGAAGGCGTAGCTGACACTAAGTCGAGGCGGCTGGAGGGAGTACGCCCCGACACAGCGAGCAGATCGGGGTGCGTAGTAGAAGAGCGGTGAGGAATGCGGGCTAGCA
Source organism: Ectothiorhodospiraceae bacterium (assembly GCA_007130525.1). Taxonomy (GTDB): domain Bacteria; phylum Pseudomonadota; class Gammaproteobacteria; order Nitrococcales; family Aquisalimonadaceae; genus Methylonatrum. The sequence continues at coordinate 689 of SLSJ01000102.1, forward strand.
AGAGTCGGCCCCGGAGTCGGCATGAACCGGCTCCCGGCGCGCGCTCACACCACCGATCCGGTTTGAACCAGCAGCAGCCGGGCACTGCCCGGTACCGAGGAATGTCATGAATCTCCTGACCGCTTCACTACTTGACCCGACGCTGTTTGTCATCGGGATAGCGATGTTTGCCGTGCTTTTCGTGCCGTTTTCTCCGATGACAATTGATCTGTTAACTCTGCCCCGGCACTACCAGATCGGCATCTATCGTCGACGTCATGTCTTCTGGGCGATAGGCATCGCATGCTTTGCCTTACTGCTCGCACGCGCGGCCGCCGCACAGTTGCCGGCACTCGGTTGGGTCGGCTCGGTTGTGGGTTTCGCACATCCGGGCTGGTTTGTCGTAACGGTTATCACTATTGCCGTGCTCGCCGTGGCCTTCTGGAGCGGTTATGTGCCCTACGTCATGACGCCGCCCAGGAACCCGAAAGTCCTTACAGCCGCAGAGGGGGACGAATTCCTGAAACCCGATGACGTTGTCCTCGGCTTCGAATACAGGGGGCAGGCCCGCGCCTATCCCCGGGACGCCATTTCCCGGCCCCACTTTTACGTGGACGACGTTGCCGATACGCGCTTTGTCGTCTCCTACTGCATCCTCTGCAACAGCGCGATGGCGTTTCGCTCCGAGCTCGGTGGCAGGCCCCTGGACCTGATGAGCGTGACGGCGTTCAACAACAACATCGTCTACTACGACCCCGTGAGCGGTAATTTCATCCAGCAACTCGAGGGGCGGGTGATCGACGGACCCGATGCCGGGACGGAACTCGAACTGTTTCCGGTGACGATTACCAGTTGGGGCGAGTGGCGGCGGCTATTTCCCGAAACCACTCTTTACTATGCGCCAGATCAGACTCTGCGTGACCGCATTGTCTCGAAGATGCTTCAAGTGATGATTCCGATTCACAGGCTCGCCCGGCGCAGCAAGCCCTGGCACCGCATCCGCGGCTCCCTGGATCCGCGTCTGCCGGCAATGTCCTTCGTGTACGGGGTCCGCGTCCACGGCGAGGCCTGCGCTTACCCGGAGTCCGCCCTAAGGCGTAGCGGCGTCATCAACGACACGGTTGGTGGCGAACCGATCGTGGTGTTCTTTGACGACAGCAAGAGCGTTGGTCAGGTCTTCTCACGTTGTCTATCGGGCCGCGCGCTTCACTTTGTGCCGGAGGCGGGCTCCGAGGGTTCCTGGGCCGCACGCGACCGGGAGACCTCCAGTAGGTGGAGCGTCACCGGCGAGGCCATCGCCGGTCCCTTGCAGGGCAATCAGTTGACGCCGGTACCCCACGTCAACCGCCTGTTCTGGTTCAGTTGGGCGCTGTTTAACCCTTATAGCCACATCGTTGAGGGCGATCAGGACAACCCTGGTCAGCAAGGCGGCGAGCGCTGCCAGAGCAGCCGCCGGCAGGCAGCTGTGAAGGAAGGGCATCGATGAGCTTTCTCCAGTACTGGTTCATGTTTCCCGTGTCCATTGCCGTCGCCACCACGGCAATGCTGAGCGGCATCGGCGGAGCGGCATTCTTCATGCCTGTATTCCTGATCGTCTTCCCGCTGCTTGGTCCCGAATACGTGCTGGCCGGACCTGCCGCGGCGGTGGCGGTTGCACTGCTCACGGAGACATTCGGGTTCAGTTCGGGGTTCGTCGCCTATGTGCGCAAACGATTGATCGACTTCCGATTAGTGGCTGCCTTCGCGATATTCTCCGTGCCGGCGGGGATTGCAGGCTCGCTGCTCGCCCACGCCACCAACCCGGTTGCCCTGCAACTTGCTTACGGACTGCTCATGGTGGTGATCGCCTACCTGCTCATCCGTGGGCACCACGCCCGTGAGGACGAGGCGTGCACCAGCGACGGACCTGCTGCAGCAGGTGTCGTAGAGCGCGTTGCCAGTGACGGTCGTGCATACCGCTATACCCGGTGCCGCCCGGGACCACTGGGCGCGGTGTCCACGGGGGGCGGCGGTTTTCTCGCAGGCCTCCTGTCCGTGGGGATCGGCGAGGTCATCATGCCTCAGCTCGTACGCGCCTTTCGGATACCGGTGCCGGTGGCGGCGGCAACCTCCATAGCGATCGTCATTGTCACCATTGCTGCGGCGTCGTTCACTCATATCGCGACGCTGGTGTCAGCCGGTGGCCTGCGTGCAGTGCCGTGGGAGTTGGTGGCCTTCACCATCCCCGGAGTCATAATCGGCGGCCAGATAGGGCCCCGACTTCACGGGCGCATGTCACCGCGGACCACTGAACGAACCATCGGTTGCGCATTCGCAGCAATTGCCCTGGCGATGTTCGGGGTCGTACTTCACGCCGGGTGAGCAGAGCCTTGCCCGCGAACCATGCCCAGCAGGAGGAGCAACCATCATGAATGCGAATGACAAGCCCAGTCTTTACGAAGTCCTGAGCCACTCACCGGCGCGCGACACCGACTACGCCCCGGATCTCACCATCTACCGTGATGCGGGTCATCCGGAGTACGGGAGGTTTCCCTACCGGGCGTCCGTCGAGGGGCTCGTGCAGGTGGGAGCTCCCCATAACGGCGAGACCGAGTGGACCGACCGTTTCGAGATTGCCTACACGCGCATGGGCGACCACGGTCCGGTCGTACTGTTCCTGCATGGTGTGCCCACCAATCGCCGTCAATGGGAGGACGTTCAGCGCCTGGCCGGACGATTCTGCCGCACAATTTCAATCGATATGCTGGGGATGGGGGAAAGCACCCAGCCCAGGCTTTGTGGACGCCGGCACGACCCGGAGCCCAACAAGCACTGGTACTGGGCTAACGATGTGGACTACATCGAGCGCCTGATGCAGGACCAGTTTCCTGACGAGCGCTTCATATTTGTCGCCGACGATTGGGGAAGCGGTATCGCCTCCCACTACGCCGCGCATCATAACGACCGCTTGCTGGCCCTGGCGCACATGGACCCGATTGCCTTTGACGGCTATCCGGTCAATGAGATACAGGCGATCGGCCGGGCCTCGCTGATCCCCAATACGGCGGAGGGTGATCAGTTATTCGCCCAATTGTTCGGGGCCTTCGACCAGACACTGGTGCAGATCCTCAAGTCCATGGTCCACGACCGCAGCGTGTTCAATCAGTACAACCTGCGTTCGCTGACCTTCCCTTACGTCGAGGTGGATTATGAGCGGAACGGCGCCGGGGACGGGACCTCCGTGATCGCTCAGTCGACGACCATGACATTGAATTTCCACAATATCCGGGTTCTTGCCGACCGTGCAGCCGTGCTTGCCCCGGCACAGCTTCTACCCCATGACCCGGAAGAGAACCCCGAGGGCGTCGCCTATGAGCGCATCACCGTGCCGACGCTGATCATGTGGGGTGAATACGACAACATGATGCCCGCGGCGCAAACCCAGCGCTTCGCCAACGTCCTCGGCACCGACGACGTGCAGATCACGTATATCCCCCGCTCGGGGCATTTCCCCTGTGCCGACAATCCCACGTTCGTCGCCGATACTCTGGTGAATTTCATCCGACGCGTCGTCGGCCGGCGCAACCTGGCCGATGTGTACATGGGCAACTGGGGGATCTGGAAGGGGGATGAGCGCGCAGTTGTGCAGGATCTGCGGCGAATAAACTGGCCTGCGAACTAGCCCGCATATCTCACCGCCCTTCTACCGCGCACGCCGATCTGCTCGCTGTCTCGGGGCGTACTCCCTGCAGCCGGCTCGACGTAGTGTCAGCTACGCCTTCGCCGTCTTCCAGTCCGTGCCCCCGACACAGCGGCATCCCGGCGCCCTCGCGACGAACGGCGGTGAGAAATGCGGGCTAGGGCGGCGCTGGAGTATTCACGCACTCGCGTTGGTTTCGCATATCTTGCGAGGCTGGGCGTGCTGCTTGACCGCGGTTATTCTGCGGTTAAGCAGCACAACACTGCCCCCGGTTGGGCTCGGACAGTTTTCGCCGGCGGTGATGTCTCAAGGTCGTGGTGTCGACTGCCTGCCTAAAGCTACTCCCTGCCGGTCAGACTGCAGAATTGCCGCCAGTTTTTCCGCAAGTGTGATCAGCGCTGCGAGTTCCAGGGAATCCCAATCCGGTGTTCGGGCCGCACGGAGATCAATGGCACACGAGTTGCCGGGATGGTCCTGTTGCAGGCAGCTCGAACTCCGACTCCCGGAAAGTGCCGGCACGCCCCCGGAGCGACTACCAGTGGCATGCGCGGATGGATGTTTGTCCTCATCGGGTTCCAAGGTGGTTGCATGCATGGCGATGCGCCCCCCAAGCCATGGCTGGACGTCTGTGCCAGGTCGTCCTCGATCCGGCAACAGGCTGTATCCAGAAGGGTAAACTCCGCATGGATGGTTGCCATCGGGGCTTCTACGTATGCTCTTTGCGGGGCTCAAAGCCACTGGCTGCTTGCTACCGGCGCTACCTGCCGCATGGACGAGCCCGCGAAGGCAGGTGGCGTCCTGGTTCGTCTCAAGAGTTTCCCTGAGCATTCGGCAACGAATGGATGGTGGTGTTTTGCCCTGATAGGTTCAGCCGCCGCCGTGAGCAAACGCATCCGATCGTGCCTGGGCCCAGTAATCGCGGAAGACAGGATGCGGCGAGGAATCGGCCAGTAGTTCGCCTGACTCAAGCCGTGGGTAAAGTTCGGCGAAACTCATCATCCTCGAGCCGGAAACCCGTCGGACAATGTGATGGGGACCAATCTCGGACGGGTGCTGCAGCCCCGCCGCGGAGACAAGTCCATGCAGCGCTTTCAGGGTGTTGGCATGAAAATAATGGACTCGAGAAGCCTTGTCCTGAATGTCCAGTCCCCGTGCCCGTCGCGGGTCCTGCGTCGCAATGCCTGTCGGACAGCGATCGGTATGGCAACTCAGGGACTGCACGCAGCCGAGAGCGAACATGAATCCACGCGCTGCGTTACACCAGTCTGCACCAAGCGCCATGGCCCGTGCGATCTTGAACCCGGTCGTAATCTTCCCGGCTGCAGCGATCCGGGTACGGTGGCGCAAGTTGCAGCCCACCAACGTGTTGTGCACCAGTATCAGTGCTTCGTCCATGGGCATCCCGACGCGATTGACGAACTCCAGGGGTGCTGCACCTGTACCACCTTCTCCGCCGTCCACAACGATGAAATCCGGCACGACGTCCAGTTCGGTCATCGCCTTGGCGATACCGAACCATTCCCAGGGATGACCGATGGCGAGCTTGATCCCTACCGGCTTTCCTCCCGAGATTTCACGCAAGCGTGCGACGAAGCCGAGGAGTTCGCAGGGGGTGCTGAACGCCGAATGAGCGGCCGGCGAGATCACGTCTTCTCCTGCGGGTACTCCGCGTGCCTCGGCGATCTCCGGAGTTACCTTGGCGGCAGGCAGGATTCCGCCATGTCCCGGTTTCGCCCCCTGAGACAGTTTGATCTCGATCATCCGGACCTGCTCCAGGGAGGCCTGCTCGGCAAAAAGGTGCTCGTTGAACCCGCCATGGTCGTCACGGCAGCCGAAATAACCGGACCCGATTTCCCAGACCAGGTCGGCGCCATGCCCCAGGTGATATCGGGAAATCGAGCCCTCCCCGGTGTCCTGGTAAAAGCCACCCCTGGCCGCTCCGCGACTGAGCGCGGCGATTGCGTTCGCAGACAGTGAGCCGAAACTCATCGCCGAGATGTTGAACACGCTGCTGTTGTAAGGCTTGTCACAGTCAGCGCCGACAGTGACGCGAAAGTCCATTGATGCCGGGCTGCTTGGGACCAGTGAATGGCTCATCCACTCATAGCCATTGCCATAGAGGCTGAGTACGGAGCCGAACGGCTTCTTGTCGAGCTGGTTCTTTGCGCGCTGGTACACCACGGATCGCTGTTCCCTGGAAAACGGGCGCTCGTCGGTGTCGGATTCTATGAAATATTGCCGAATCTCCGGTCCGATCGATTCGAGGCAATAGCGCAGATGTGCCAGAACGGGGTAATTGCGACTGATTGTGCGTTTGCGCTGAATCAGGTCCCAGGTTCCCAGAACGGAGAGCGATCCGAAGATGGCTGCAGGCCAGCCCCACATGGCGCTGTGAGGCAGGCAGATAAGCGAAGCGGCAAAGGCCACCAGGCACACGATGTAGCCCAGATAGCGTAGCGGAATAGCAGGAACGCCGGCCATTGGAGGCACCTCCGAGGCGGTCAGCCGAAAGCGTTCATCACAGTGCCACACCCCTACTTTCCAAAGTCTTGGGAGGCTGCAAGTCAATGGCAATTCAGGCGACACCTCTGAATGCACGGTAGCCCTGGTGTTTGACCCGCACAATCTGGGTTACTACGTAGCAGGGATTCCGGATCTGCCCTTGTTACCCGGGTCCTGAGGTTGCAGGAAGGATTCGAGCCGATGAACGCTCAGGTCGATCCCATGCTCGACTGCCGATTCGCGAACTGACGTTCGATCACTGGTTTCGTATTGGTTCAGCGCTCGATCGGCGTGTTGCTGAGCAGTTCCGGCAATCTATAGGGAATGTCGCACCGCGCGAGCCGCGGCGCCAATGTCGGAGCCTTCGCCCGAGCGTAAGCCCTATCACCGGCAGGCATCGTTGAACTATGGGCCCAAGCCACGCACCAGCGGCTCGCACGTGGTTGCAGACATAGAGCTGAAAATCGAACAGATCGAGGCGCGGATCTCTTGCTTCCGGTGCCAAATGACAGTCCGTCTCATCCACTTCGTTCTACTGGGCGGTCAGGAGCGCGCCGTGTCCGCGTCCGTCGGAGAAAGCGTCTGAAGCAGGTCGTCACAGGGGTGAAGTCGGATTTCCTCGAAATACTCGGCAACGGCGTCCTGCATGCGTGGGAAGGCGGGGTGATCCAGCACCCCGCTTTCCCTGAAACAGCGCTTGCGGGTTTCCTCGTCGGGCCAGAGGGCGTAAGACCAGAACAGGCCGTTGCTGTCCTGGTGAAGACGCGCGCCGTAGGATCCGCAGCGCTGATGGATCAGCGCCGTGCCCTCGACCCAGGCCTGGCGAAATTGTGCCTCACGTCCGGGCTTGACGCGCCAGCGGTACAGGATCGCAATGCTCATGAGGGGAGTTCAGGCGTTTCGGGAGGACCCCGAGGACTGCTGCGCTTGCTGCGGCGATGACTCACCGGCTTCCTCGCTGCAGCGGTTGCGGTCGCCGCCGCAGATATCGCAGCCCGTGTCCACGCCGGACGCACCAATCCCTCCGCATGAGCCCTTGACCGGCTTGTTGGAGAGAATGACGCCGATGGACATGCCGGCAAACAGCAGGCCGAACAGCAAGACGGCGGCGATTATGGTGGTCATCATCAGTCGGCCTCCCCGTCGACGTAGGGGGCGAACGCCGGTGTCATTCGTTCCTGCACCGAGTCATTGTCCCGTATCAGTAACAGTACCGCCAAGTCGCGGTCTCGCGCAAACGCGTAGCCCGCCTCCGGGCCCAGCGCCGTGATCGCGGTGGCCAGACCGTCGGCCTCCTTGCAGTTGTCGTGCAGTACGGTCACCGAGACCAGTTCCTGCGGGATGGGGTACCCGGTCCTGGGGTCTATGGTGTGGGAGTACTCACGGCCGCTGGCGCGGAAGAACTCGCGGTAGCTGCCGGAGGTTGCCACCGCGGCGTCGCCGGGTTCGATGATGCTGTGGATCGCGCGCTCCCCCTCGGCGGGTCGCTCGATGGCAATGCGCCACCGTTCGCCGTCAGGCTTTCGTCCCCGCACCCGCATATCGCCGCCGATGTCCACCAGGTATGCGTTGATCCCGCGCTCTTCCAGACGCTCGGCAATCAGGTCGGCCGCGTAGCCCTTGGCGATGGAGGAGAGGTCCAGGAGGACGTCGCCCGGTTGCGTGAGCGTACGGGTATCCAGATCCAGCTCCAGTTGCTGCCAGCCGACGCGTTCGCGGGCGGCCTCGATTTTCTCCTCGGGCGGTGGTTCGGTACGGCGCCCGTCCGGGCCGAAGCCCCACAGGTTGACCAGCGGGCCCACCGTGGGATCGTAGGCCCCGTCAGTCTGTTCGGCCAGTTCCATGGCCGCCAGCAGAACCACCGTGAATTCCGGAGGCAGGGTAATGGACTCGCCCGGTTCCGCCCGGTTGAACCGGCTGATGTGGGAATCTTCCCGGTAGGTGCTCATCTGCCCGTTCACCGTCTCCAGCGCGGCCTCGATGTCATCGCGCAATCCCGCGATATTGCGGTCGCCGGGGGCGGCCACGATCTGCACCGACCAGGCAGTGCCCATGGTCGGACCGGAGAGGGTATGCACCTGCTGCGGTTGTCCGCAGCCGGCGGGGAGGAGCAAAAGAAGCGCGAGCAGCAGAACCGGCAGGCGCCGCGAGTGCCGGCGGGAGGTCACGTTAGCCTCCGAAATCGTCCAGCAGTATGTTCTCCGGCTCCACGCCCAGGTCGGTGAGCATCTTGATGGCGGAAGAATTCATGATCGGCGGTCCGCAGAGATAGTACTCGCAGTCCTCCGGCGCCGGGTGGTCCTTGAGGTAGTTGTCATAAAGCACCTGGTGAATGAAGCCGGTGAGGCCGTCCCAGTTTTCCTCGGGGAGGGGATCGGACAGTGCCAGGTGCCAGGTGAAATTGTCATATTCCTTGGCCAGCATGTCGAAGTCCTCGACGTAGAACGCCTCGCGGTAGGAACGGGCACCGTACCAGAAGGTGATCTTGCGCTTGGTCTTGATGCGCAGGAGTTGGTCGAAGATGTGCGAGCGCATGGGCGCCATGCCCGCGCCGCCGCCGATGAACACCATTTCGGCATCCGTGTCCTTGGCAAAGAACTCGCCGAAGGGTCCGAACACGGTGAGCTTGTCGCCCGGCTTGAGATTGAATACATAGGAGGACATCTTGCCCGGCGGAATGTCCTTGCCGGCGCCCGGCGGTGGTGTGGCGATACGCACGTTGAACTTGAGTACGCCCCGTTCGTCGGGGTAGTTGGCCATGGAATAGGCGCGCACCACCGTCTCGTCGTTCTCGCACTCGAGGTCGAACAGGTTCATCCGGTCCCAGTCGCCACGGTATTCCTCGGGGATGTCGAAATCCCGGAACCTGACGTGGAACGGTGGCGCTTCCATCTGCACGAAGCCGCCGGCCCGGAAATCCACTTCCTCGCCTTCGGGCAGCTTCAGCACCAGTTCCTTGATGAAGGTTGCCACGTTGTCGTTGGAAATGACGTCGCATTCCCATTTCCGGACCTCGAAGAACTCCGGTGACACCATGATCTTCAGGTCACGCTTCACCGGCACCTGGCAGGAAAGCCGATAGCCCTCCCGGATCTCCTTGCGCGTGAAGTGGTCCGCTTCGGTGGGCAGGATATCGCCGCCACCCTCTACCACCTGGACACGACACTGGCCGCAAGTGCCGCCGCCACCGCAGGCGGAGGACAGGAAGACGCCGTTTGCGGCCAGGGTGCCAAGCAGCTTGTCACCGGCGGAAGCTTCCAGGCTCTTGTCGGGATCGTCGTTGATTTCAATGCGCACATCGCCGCTGCTCACCAGTCGAGCACGGGCGGCAAGGATCACCAGCACAAGTGCCAATACCACGCCGGTGAAGGTTGTGACGCCGAACAGGATCTCGAATGCCATGACTACTCCCGATCCACCAGGACTCCAGGGTTTCCTATAGCTGCACCCCCGCGAAGGACATGAAGCCCAGGGACATCAGTCCGACGACAATGAACGTGATGCCCAGGCCCTTGAGCCCATCGGGTACGTCGCTGTACTTGAGCTTCTCGCGAATGGCCGCCAGCAACACGATCGCCAGCGCCCAGCCAACGCCGGAGCCAAAACCGAATACCACGCTTTCACCGAAGGTATAGTGCCGTTCAACCATGAACAGGACCCCTCCGAGAATGGCGCAGTTCACGGTGATCAGCGGCAGGAAGATGCCCAGCGCGTTGTAGAGGGCGGGCACGTACCTGTCGAGGGTCATCTCCAGGATCTGCACCATCGCCGCGATTACGCCGATGTAGCAGAGCAGACCCAGGAAACGCATATCCAGCGCCTCGAGGGCGGGTATGCCGGTCCATGCCAGTGCGCCCTCATCCAGCAGGTTGTGCAGGATCAGGTTGTTGACCGGCACCGTGATAGTGAGCACCACCACGACAGCGATTCCCAGGCCCAGCGCCGTCTGCACCTTCTTGGAGATGGCCAGGAAGGTGCACATCCCCAGGAAGAAGGCCAGCGCCATGTTCTCCACGAAAACGGCGCGTACGAACAGGCTCAGATAGTGCTCGAACACATCCTGCTCCTCAGCCTCAGAAGGCCTCACTGGTGCGCGTATTGGGCGCGATCTCGAACGGCTGCTCCTCCACCTGCTCGGTCTTCCAGGCCCGCAGCATCCAGATGAATGCGCCTATCAGGAAGAACGCGCTGGGCGGCAGCAGCATCAGGCCGTTGGTGTAATACCAGCCGCCCTCGGTGATCGGCCGCAGGATTTCGACGCCCATCAGGGTGCCGGAGCCGAACAGTTCCCGGCAGATACCCACGAACACCAGCACGATGGAATAGCCCAGGGCGTTACCGAAGCCGTCCACCGCCGACAGCATCGGAGGGTTGCTCATGGCGAAGGCCTCGGCGCGGCCGAGAATGATGCAGTTGGTGATGATCAGGCCCACGAATACCGACAACTGCCGGCTGATGTCATAGGCGTAGGCCTGCAGGAACTGGTCGACCACGATCACCAGCGAGGTGATGATGGTCATCTGCACGATGATGCGGATGTTGGCCGGGACGTGCGTGCGGATGGCACTGATAAAGAAATTGGAAAGTGTCATCACGAAGATCACCGCCAGACACATGGTGAGCGTGGTCTGCATCGTGGTGGTGATCGCCAGCGCCGAACAGATACCCAGGATCTGCAACGCGATGGGGTTGTCGTTGAATATCGGCCGGAAGAGAACGTCCTTCACCTTCGCTTCTGCCATGGTTGCCTCCTCAGAGAGCCCTGGTATCCGCGGCGTCGTCGCCCCGGTACTCGTCCCTTATACGTTCCAGGTACGGACGGAAGCCTGCCTCGCCCACCCAGAACCGCACCAGGTGGTTGACGCCGTTGGCGGTGATGGTGGCGCCGGAGAGGCCGTCGACCCGGTGTTCCTGATCGGGCGCGTCGTCGGCCACGGTACCTTTCACCACACGGATGGCCACTTCACCGTCATCGTCGAACAGCCGCTTGCCTTGCCAGTTCTGCTGCCAGCGCGGGTTGTCGATTTCGCCGCCCAGCCCCGGTGTTTCTGCGTGGTCGAAGAAGCCGATGCCGGCTACGGTGTTGGCATCCGGCTCCAGGGCAAGAAAACCGTACATGGTGGACCACAGCCCGTAGCCGTGGACGGGCAGTATGATGCGGCTCAGATTGCCGTCCTCATCCCGGGCCAGAAACACTTCCGCCACCCTGGCCTGCCGGCGGATACCGGCCGGGTCCGGGCTTACCGTCCGGCTGAGTCCCGGGTCGCGGGCGGCGCGGCGCTGGTCGTACTCGTCCGGCATCTCCACGTACTCGCCGGTGTCGATATCCACGAACCGGCGTTCGATGGCCTCGAATGCGGCGCGTACATCCATTCCGCGCTCATACATGCCTGCGGCCTGCAGTATGTTCACCTGGCGGTACAACATGCGGTTATCGTGCTGCGCCGGCCGCAGCGCTACCGAGGCCGTCGACACCACGACAGCGCAGACCAGGCAAACCAGGAAAGACACTCGCAGGACGTTGCCAATGGATTCCTTGTGCGCGGCCATGACGCTACACCTCCTTCCGCCGCATTCGGCGCCGGATGTTCGCCTGCACCACGAAGTGGTCGATCAGTGGTGCGCAAAGATTGCCGAACAGAATTGCCAGCATCACGCCTTCCGGGAATGCCGGGTTCACGACGCGGATCAGCACCGACATGGCGCCGATCAGCAGGCCGAAGATCCACTTGCCGGTGTCGGTCATGGCCGCCGAGACCGGGTCTGTGGCCATGTACACCATGCCGAAGGCAAACCCGCCCAGGGTCAGGTGCCAGTACCACGGCATCTGGAACATGGGGTTGGTATCGCTGCCGATCATGTTGAACATGGTCGCCAGTATCACCATGCCCAGGAACATGCCCAGCATGATTCGCCACGAGGCGATCTTGGTGACCAGAAGCACCAGCGCGCCCAGTCCGATCATCAGTGTAGACGTCTCGCCGATGGATCCCTGGATGCCGCCCAGGGATGTCTGCATCCAGGTCAGGTCCACGCCGTTCGTGCTCGCCGCCACGCCGGTCAGACCGACGGAGAAATCCATGTCCCCCGCAGCGGCGAGGGCCAGCGCCGTGGCCCCGGAGAAACCGTCCACCGCGGTCCACACGGCGTCACCGGACATTTGCGCGGGATAGGCGAAAAACAGGAAGGCGCGCCCCACCAGTGCCGGGTTAAGAAAGTTCTTGCCGGTACCGCCGAAGATCTCCTTGCCCACCACCACGCCGAAGGTGATACCCAGGAATACCTGCCACAGGGGAATGGTTGGCGGAAGGATCAGGGTGAAGAGGATGCCGGTGACGAAAAAGCCTTCGTTGACCTCATGGCCGCGTTTCCATGCGAACAGCCCTTCCCAGATGAAGCCTCCGACGTAGGTCACCACGAATATGGGCACGTAATAGACCGCGCCATGCAGGAAATTGGCGGCCGCGCTGGTGTAGTCGAAACTGGCGAACAGCACCACCAGGTCGGTACGCCAGCCGGGTATGGGATCGTAGCCGAATTCGGTGATCTGCAGGTTGGCCTGGTAGCCGGTGTTGTACATGCCGAACAGCAGCGCCGGCAGCGCCGCGAACCAGACCGTCATCATTACCCGCTTGAGGTCGATGCCGTCGCGCACATGGGCGCTGGTGCGGGTGGTGTCGGCGGGGCTGTACAGCATGGTATCGAACATCTCGTAGAAGACGTAATACCGCTGCAGCTTTCCTCCCTCGTGGAAGTGCGGGGCAATGCGCTCATCGATGAATTTTCTCAACCCCACGTCAGCCCTCCGCCTCGATGCGTGTCAGGTTGTCCCGCAGTATCGGGCCGTACTCGTATTTGCCGACGCAGACGTAGGTGCACAGCGCCAGGTCCTCTTCCACCAGTTCCAGTGCCCCCAGGGCCTGCGCCGTATCCATGTCGCCCACCACCAGTGAGCGCAACAACTGGGTGGGCAGTATGTCCAGTGGCATGACGGCCTCGTACTGGCCGAGCGGCACCATGGCCCGTTCGCTGCCATTGGTGCTGGTGGTGTACTTGAGCCGCTTCCAAGGCATGAGGCGGGAGAGGTATATGTTCATCACCGAGTGCCGATCGATGCCCGGCGAGAGGTAGCCCAGCAGCTTGCGCTCGCGGCCCTCGCGCAACACCGTCACCTGATTGGCGAGTCGTCCCAGGTAGGCGCTAGGGCCCCTGGCGCGATGACCGCTGAATACCGACCCGGAGATGACCCGGTTGTCATCCGGCTCGAGTTCGCCGACGGTGAGGTCGTCCAGGGATGCGCCGACGCGGGTGCGGATGAGTCTGGGGCGCCTGACCTGCGGGCCGGCGAGAGCGATCACGCGGTCGGTGTGCAGCCGGCCGCTGGTGAACAGGCGGCCGATGGCGATCACGTCCTGATAGCCCACTACCCATACGGTCCGCTTTGCGTCCACGGGGTAGAGGAAGTGGATGTGGGTGCCGGGGTTGCCCGCGGGGTGGGGGCCGGTGAAGGTTTCCTCGCGAATCTGCCCGTCGGCGAACGAGGGCAGGGTCGAGTCCGTTGCACGACAGACCCAGACCGGGCCGTCCGTGAGCCGGGAAATTACGGTGAGGCCGTCACGGAAGGCGCGCTGTTCGTCGCCGATGATCACGTCGGGGTTCGCGGCCAGCGGATTGGTGTCCATGGCCGGAACGAAGATGGCGTCGGGGCTTGTGCCCGGTGCCGGAACCTTGCCAAAGGGGCGGGTGCGGATGGCGGTCCAGTCGCCGGAGGCGATTAGCTGTTCCTGCACCTTGTCGCGGCCAAGGCGCGACAGCGCTGCGGCACTGTGCGCAGTGAACGTTTCATCCCCTTCGGCGCCGACCTCGATCACCACCGAAAGCAGCATGCGCCGATGGCCGCGGTTGATGGCGCTGACTCGCCCCGCGGCCGGCGCGGTATAACGCACGCCCTCGGACTTCTTGTCCTCGAACAGTACCTGCCCGCGCCGCACTCGTTCGCCCTCGCGAACGAGCATGGTGGGCTTCATGCCGGGATAGTCGGCGCCCAGGACAGCCACGGACCGGACTTTCTGGCCCCTGTCGATCTCCTGCTGCGGCGAGCCGGCAATCGGTATGTCAAGTCCTCGCCTGATTCTTATCATGGTCCTGGCCCAGAACTTTGTCGTTTGAGCAATGGGGCTCTTCGGACGACTCGGATACACCCAGGCTGGCAAGTCCGGCAGTGTTCCCCCCAACCGCCTGGAGTTGCCGCCTACTTGGCTGCGTTTTTCATCGTCACGTTCGTGATTCAGTCACGCAGCGACCCCTGGACAGTCACGGCCTCCGAAAAAGCCGGAACCGCCCACATACGCACCCCTGCCCCGGATCGGCGGCGGTGTTCGGTCATGGTCGTTCAGCACACCGCCAGGTCACCGGAACGGGTGATGACCTGCTTGGTTGATGACCTGCTTGGCATTCACGGACCAGTATGCCCCAAGCCGGCAGCATTGTCAGTCCGAACTGACCTCGGTGGAAGAGTGGGCTATCCTAGGTCAGGAAGACGGCTCTCTGGGGGAGGAAAGTCGGATGGAGACAATTCTAACAGTTGTCCTGGCCGAAAAGGGCGAACTGCTGGCGAAGAGGGGTGGCACCCTTTACTGCGTGGAACCGGATACCCGGGCCTCCGATGCCATACGCACCATGTGCGAGGCCAACATCGGCTGCGTCCTGGTCATCAACGGTGAGAAACTGGTCGGCATTTTCTCCGAACGGGATGTGATGCATCGCATCGCCGACCGTGGCCTGCGGCCGGATGAGCTGCTGGTGCGGGATGTCATGACCACGAATGTACGCACCGTGCCGCCGAGCATTACGGTGGAGGACGCGCTGGTGGAATGCACTGATCGGCGTGTACGGCACCTGCCGGTCGCGGAAGGCGGTAAGCTGGTGGGCCTGCTGTCCATCGGCGACCTGGTGCGCTTCGTGGTCAGGGACAAGGACCGCACCATATCCGACCTCGTGGATTACATCCACGGTCACCAGATCGAGGTCTGACGCGGATTGCCCGTAGCCATCGCCCCGGCGCCCGCGGGGGTGGCTCGGTGCGTGCGAATTCGGCGAACCGTGGATTCCGGAACACGCTCCATGCCGGACTTTGACGCAAGACAGCTTCGCGATGCGCTGAGTGCCTTCGCCACCGGCGTAGCCGTGGTGACAGCGCGCGACCCCGACGGCAATCCTTTCGCCATGACCGTGAACAGTTTCACCACGGTGTCGCTGGAACCCCCGCTGGTACTGTGGAGCGTGCATCGCGGCATTGGCCCGTTCGACGCGTTCAATGTCGCAAGTCATTACGCCGTGCACGTGCTCCACGCCGGCCAGGAAGACGTCGCCAGGCACTTCGCCCAGGACATCGACGACAAGTTCGCCGGCATTCCCTTCGACAGCGGCATCGAAGGTCTGCCGCTACTCGAGGATTTTACCGCCCGCTTCCAGTGTCGGGTCGAACAACGGCTGGATGGCGGCGACCATGTGATGCTGCTTGGACGGGTGCTGGATCTGGATCACCGGCCGGGTGAACCGCTTGTCTTTCACGCCGGCGGTTTCCGGCGCTGATTTCTGGAATCGCAACGCACCGAAACGTATTCGCGCGCCCGTCGTACCGGATCAGCGGAGGTCGGATATGGACCGGAGGTCGGATGGGGACAGTCATCGTCCCGGCCATCGTCCCGGGCAAGACAGCTCCGGGTCGGATAGGGACAGCCATCGTCCCGGGCAAGACAGCTCCGCGGTCGGCGACAGGGACGCGGCCTCCGTCGATGACCAGGCACGCCGCCTGGGTCGCGAGCTGGAACGTCTGGGAGTTGCAGGCGCACGGGTGCTGGAGGCCTGGATGGAGCGTCAGTCCCGGGGCGACTTCTTCACGCTGCCGGATGCCCGCGTGGTGGCGCGGTCCCTGATCGGCCTTGGCGAGTGCATGGCGCGTCATCCGGAGCGTGTCCTGGAGACGCAGGCCCGGGTGGCCAGCGGTTGCCTTGAGCTGTGGCGAACCACCGCCCTCAGATTCCTGGGGGACCCCGCGCCATCGCCGGTGGAGTCGAATCCGCGGGACCGGCGGTTTCACGGAGACGGCTGGACGCAAAACCTTGTCTTCGACGCTCTGCGGCAGGCTTATCTGCTCACCGCCGAGGAATATTTCGAGATGGCGGAGGAGATCTCCGGCCAGATGGATCCCGAAGACCGGGAAAAGGCGCGCTTCTATTATCGGCAAATGCTCGACGCCCTCTCCCCGAGCAACTTTGCCACCACCAACCCCGATGTGCTTCAGGAAACCGTGCGCACCGGTGGCGAAAATCTCCTGCGTGGCATGGTCAACCTCATGGACGATCTCGTCCGCGGAGAGGGCCTGTTGCGGATTCGACAGAGTAATACGAGCGCCTTCGAACTCGGGCGCAATATCGCCGCCACGCCCGGGAAGGTGGTCTATCAGAACGAGTTGATGCAGCTCATCCAGTACTCTCCGTCGACCGAAAGCGTGGATCGCCGGCCGCTGCTTATCGTTCCACCCTGGATCAACAAGTATTACATCCTCGACCTCTCACCGAAGCGTTCCTTCATTCGCTGGGCGGTGTCCCAGGGGCTGACCGTGTTCCTGATCTCCTGGGTCAATCCCGATGAGAGTTATGCGGACGTGGCCTTTGACGACTATCTCACGCGGGGAACCCTGACCGCCCTGGAATGCATCGCGCAGGCCACCGGCGAGCGCGAGGTCAACGCGTTGGGATACTGCATCGGGGGCACGCTGCTGGCCTGCACCCTTGCATGGCTGGCCGCTCGCGGCGAGCAGCCGGTGCAAAGCGCCACCTTCTTCACGACGCTGCTCGACTACACCGACGTGGGTCCGCTGTCGGTATTCATCGACGAGGAGCAGATCCGGCACGTGGAGCGGCACATGGAGAAGCGGGGCTACCTTGAGGGGACGCATCTTGCCAACGCCTTCAATCTGCTCCAGTCCAACGATCTGATCTGGAGTTTTGTCGTCAACAACTACCTTCTCGGCCGGGAACCCTCGGCCTTCGATCTTCTGCACTGGAACTCCGATTCCACCCGGATGCCCTGCCGGATGCACAGCTCTTACCTCCGCAACATGTATCTGGAGAACCGGTTACGGGAACCGGGAGCTATCCGCCTCGCCGGCGAGGCCATCGACCTTCGCGCAGTCCGGGTTTCGTCGTTCTGCCTGGCGACCCGCAACGACCACATCGCGCCCTGGCAATCGTGTTACGCGAGCGCCCGCCTGCTGGGCCGGTCTCCGCGGTTCGTGCTCGGCGGTTCCGGCCATATCGCCGGCGTGATCAATCCCGCCGGTTCCACCAAGTACGGCTACTGGTCCGGCAGCCGGCTCCCCGCTGATCCTGAACGTTGGTTGCAGGGGGCCGAGTATCAGGAAGGCTCGTGGTGGCCGAACTGGCGGAAATGGCTGCGCCGATCTTCGGGCGGCCAGGTGGATGCGCGGGAACCGGGAGGTGGCAAGCTGCAACCAGTGGAGGATGCTCCCGGTTCGTACGTGCGGGTTCGCTCTTGACAGACTACCTTATTGAATGGGGACGATATTATCCTCGTACTGCTGTGATCTCGGAGGTGTGTATGGGACTCCTGGACAAGCTGTTTGGACAGTCGGAGCCGGATTATCCGGAACTGCAAGCGGACAGTGAGGCTGCCAAGTTAATCGACAGATTCCGCGATCCGCTGGGAAAGATTGCGGACGAGTTCGCCGGGGAACGCATGGAACTGGTCCCCTCGGAAAGCGGCGGTTACGTCTTCATTGGAAAGCCCCCCAAGCAGTTCGCTCTGGCGTGGCTCGAAGGTGGCGAGGTACACCACTTCAAGTCACTGGTGAATGAGGGCAACCTGTCGCCGATGCTCCTGGAGAAGCTTGTTGACAAGCTTACGGCGGCCTACAAGGGCAGCAAGGACGCGCCGCGCTATCAGACCACCCTCGGCGATCACACCATCATTGTCGTGCACGACACCACGTTGGAGGGTGAGGTGCGCAGACTGATCGACGAGGTGAACGAAAAGGTCCGCCTGAAGAAGGAAAAAGCCGCCCAGCATTAACGGGCGTCGAAGCTGTGGGGTGGGTGCTGCCCAGGGCAAGGATTCCGCCTCTTGCCACACGC
Organism: Ectothiorhodospiraceae bacterium; assembly: GCA_007130525.1. GTDB lineage: Bacteria > Pseudomonadota > Gammaproteobacteria > Nitrococcales > Aquisalimonadaceae > Methylonatrum. Next base: position 19,007 of record SLSJ01000102.1, read on the forward strand.
GACCGTGGTTCGGTCGGACGGACGGGTGTGCGCGTTTCAGCGCCGAATCACACCCACAATTCCCCGGCATTGCTAGCCCGCATATCTCACCGCCCTTCTACTACGCACGCCGATCTGCTCGCTGTGTCGGGGCGTATTCCCTGCAGCCGGCTCGACGTAGTGTCAGCTACGCCTTCGCCGTCTTCCGCTCCGTGCCCCCCGTCACAGCGGCATCTCGACGCCCTCGCGAAGAACGGCGGTGAGATATGCGGGCTAGGTGTAATCTGACCGCACCTGCGCACATGCCGACTGGCTGCGGCAGTCGGTGTCGCCGCCCACCTGCGGCTGGTGCAGTGCCTGCCGCGATAGCGCGGCGGTCTGGCCTGCCTGACGGCTGTTGTGGCGGACAGTGGGGGTTCAGGCCCGGAAATGTTTCGCGGTTCGCAAATGCTTTTTTTAGTCGATGCGCCAGTAAGCAAGCGGGCCATCCAGGCTTCGCGGCGGTCCTGCAAGCTGCCGGGCCAGATAGGCTTGTCGGATCATGCGGCGCAACGATGGTTGTGCCGCCGGGTCGGCCGCCGGAGTCTTCGCTATCGCCTCGCGACCTGCCCATTGGGACAAGGCAGTCTTGTCGGGGCAAACGGGGCGCGCTGGCCCGGTTTCGGGGCCGGCAGTTGTGCGTTTGATGGAGCCGGAGTGAGCGTTACAGGTACTTCAGGAGCCACTCCCTGGCCAGACGCGCGACGTCCTCCAACTTTCCGGGCTCTTCGAACAGGTGTGTGGCACCGGGAACGATCTCGATCCGGTGCTCGCAGCGTAGCTTGCTGCCGGCGTCGCGGTTCATGCCGATCACCGGGCCGTCCTCGCCACCGACGATAAGCAGCGTGGGCGCCAGCACCCGCGCCAGGAACGGCCCGGCCAGGTCCGGTCGCCCACCCCTGGATACGACCGCAGCCACCGCGTCGGGCCGCTCCGCCGCGGCGATCAGCGCCGCCGCCGCCCCGGTGCTGGCGCCGAACAGACCGATTCGCAAATGCTTCATTTCCGGCTGGGCGCCGATCCAGTCCACCGTCTGCGTCAGACGCCGGCCCAGCATCGGAATGTCGAAGCGAAGTTCCCGGGTTCGCTGGTCGATCTCGTGCTCGTCGGCGGTAAGCAGGTCGAACAGCAGCGTAGCGAGGCCGGCCTCGTTGAAGAGGTCGGCCACGAAACGGTTTCTGGTGCTGAATCGGCTGCTGCCGCTGCCATGGGCGAAGACCACGATGCCAGTGGCGCCGGATGGAAGGCACAGATTGCCGGGAAGCGAGGTCTCTCCCGCCTGCACGACGAGCTCTCGGCGTTCGGTCGACTGTGGCGTGGTCATGGTTTCATCCTCCTGTTCTTGAGCAGATTCGGTCAGGTAAGACGGGGCCGGGATCCATGCCGCGGGCTGAAGCCTCGCGCATGCCGGTTATGCTTAGGGGAAAACGTGGTTTTCATACGTTCGCGCTGGCATTGCGTTTCTTGCGAGGTACGGCAGGTCGCGACGGCGCCGCAGTCAGCCTGCGGTTGGACAGCTCCTCACCGCAGTCGTGGAAAAGGCGATGCCGGCCCAGGGATTGGTTGGGGCAGTTTTCGCCCACGGCGGTGAAGCGCTCCTGACCCTGAGCAAGAACCGCCTCGAGCGTGCCCGGGTGACCGATTCACTGTTTCTCCAAGTATTGACGCAAACGCGGAAAAGGCCGGGATGATCCACATCGACGGAACCATGGGTGAGGGCGGCGGCCAGGTCTTGCGCAGCTCGCTGACGTTGTCCCTCATAACCGGGCGACCGGTGTGGTTTACCCGTATTCGCGCCCGGCGTGACCGGCCGGGGCTCGGCTACCAGCACCGCATGGCGGTGCATGCCGCGGCCCGCATCGCCGGGGCGCGGGTGGAGGGGGCGCGCGTCGGATCCCAGGAGTTGGAGTTCGTTCCGGATGCCGTGGTGCCGGGTGAATATCATTTCGACATCGGCACCGCCGGATCCACCTCGCTGGTGCTGCAGACTCTGCTGCTGCCTCTGGCGCTTGCGCCGGGCGCCTCCCGCATCGCCGTCACGGGTGGTACGCACGTGCCGTCGAGCCCCTGTTTCCACTACCTGGACTGGCACTGGCGGGTCATGCTGGCTCGCCTGGGGATCCGCTTCGATCTGCACATGACCAGGGCCGGCTTCTATCCCCCGGGTGGCGGCGAAGTGCTGGCGGCGGTCCCGGGTAATGCCCGCATCGAGGGCCTCGATCTCCGTCAGCGGGGCCGGCTGGTTGCAGTCCACGGGCTCTCGGCGGTGGCGAATCTGCCGCTGGAGATCGCGGAACGGCAACGCAGTCAGGCGATGCGGCGTCTGGGCGGGCTGGACTGTCCGCTGGAGATCGAGTTGGAAAACATGCCGGCGCATTCGCCGGGTACCGTATTGGTGCTGCTGGCCCGCTTCGAGCATGGGCAGGCCTGTTTCTTCGCGCTGGGAGCTCGTGGCAAGCGGGCTGAGCGGGTAGCGGACGAGGCGGTGGATGCCCTTCACGGGCTTCTCGCCGGCGAGGGCGCCATGGATCGCTGGCTGGCGGATCAACTGCTTCTGCCCCTGGCATTGGCCGACGAGCCCTCGGTGTTCAGCACCAGCGAGGTGACCCTGCACTTGCTAACCCACGCAGACGTGATCCGCGCATTCCTTCCTGTCGCGATCCAGATCGACGGGGCGATGGGGGAACCGGGCGTCGTCCACGTAGGTCCTGACAAAGTCGCATGAAGCCGCTGTTCCACACCCATCTTGTCAATGGCACGCGCGGAGATCCCGCCCTGTTCATCGACTTCCAGTTCCGGCGTCGCGCGCTGATGTTCGATCTGGGTGAGTTGAGCGCGCTTGAGCCACGACGGGTCCTGCGCGTGAGCGACGTCTTCGTTTCCCACGCCCATATGGATCATTTCATGGGCTTCGATCGCTTGTTGCGGCTGATGATCGGGCGTGGCAAGTGCCTGCGGCTGTTCGGGCCGCCCGGATTTGTCGACCGGGTGGACCACCGGGTGCACGGTTACAGCTGGAACCTGGTCCGCAATTACGCCTCGGAACTGATCATCGAAGTCAACGAAGTGGAAGCAAATGGAGCCATCCGCCGGTCAAGGGCTCGATCAGGCACCGGCTTCGCGCGCGAAGTTCTGCCCTCCACGCATTGTCGTGGCGGCGTGTTGCTGGATGAGGAGGATTTTCGGGTGCGGGCGGTTCACCTGGATCATCGTATTCCCTGCCTGGCGTTTGCGCTGGAGGAAAAGACGCATCTCAACGTCTGGAAGACCCGGCTGGACGCCATGAACCTGCCTACTGGGCCATGGCTCAACCGGCTCAAGGCCCTGATTCGGCGCAACGTGGATGATGACACGCCAGTAGAGATCGCCTGGCGTGACGGGCAGGGGGAACACCGTTTGGTGCGGCCGCTGGGCATGCTGCGCAAAGAGGTGGTCCGGGAAGTGCCGGGGCAGAAGATCGCCTATGTGGTCGATGCCGCCTATCATGAATCCAATCGACATGCCATCGTCCGCCTGGCCGCGGAAGCAGATCTGTTCTACGTGGAAGCGCCGTTCCTCGATGAGGCCGCCGAGCGCGCCGCGATGACCGCGCATCTGACTGCCGGACAGGCAGGGCGACTGGCCCGCGAAGCGGGCGTCAAGCGAGTCATTCCGTTTCACTTCTCCGCCCGCCACACCGGGCAGGATGCGCGCATCGAGGCGCAGGTGATGGCGGCATTCAATCAGGATGCACCAGGAGCTGTCCCCTGAGGGGAGAGAAGTACGAAGTACAGCGAAGTACAG
>SLSJ01000052.1 GCA_007130525.1 Ectothiorhodospiraceae bacterium
ACGGCGAGCAGATCGGCGTGCGTAGTAGAAGGGCGGTGAGAAATGCGGGCTAGCGGAAAGATGTCGTACGCCGGCTGCATCACCAACCCTGGCTAGCTGAACTGGAGCAATCATGAACGGCGTAACCGGCCCACAGTCGGCCATCATCCTGGTGCACTGCCCGGACCAGAAAGGCCTGATCTCGGCCGTCACGGAATTTCTCTCATCCCACGGCGGCAACATTATCGATCTGGATCAGCATGTGGATGCGACGCGGGGTGTATTCTTCATGCGGGTGGAGTGGGATCTGGCGGGGTTCGATATCGGCCGCGGCGAGATAGGCCAACTATTCGGCGAGACCATAGCCGGCCGTTTCGGCATGCGCTGGAGCCTGCATTTCTCTGACGAGATCCCGCGCATGGCGGTGTTCTGTTCCCGCCTGTCGCACTGTGTCTACGACGTGCTGGCGCGCTGCCAGTCCGGGGAATGGCGTGTGGAGGTGCCGCTGATCATCAGCAATCACGATGATCTGCGACCGGTCGCCGAGAGTTTCGGTGTTCCCTATCACATGGTTCCCGTTACGCCCGAGACCAAGGCCGAGGCCGAGGCGAGACAGCTGGAGCTGCTGAAGTCCTTCGAGGTGGATTTCATCGTCCTCGCCCGCTACATGCAGATCCTGTCGGCGGATTTCATCTCGCGCTATCCCGAGCGAATCATAAACATCCACCACTCGTTTCTGCCCGCGTTCGCCGGCGCGCGGCCCTACCACGCGGCGCATGCCCGCGGTGTGAAGATTATCGGAGCCACCAGCCATTACGTAACAACTGAACTGGATGCCGGCCCGATCATTGACCAGGACGTCACCCGGGTTACACACAAGGATTCGGTAGAGGATCTGGTCAGGCGTGGTCGCGATCTTGAGAAGATGGTTCTGTCCCGGGCGATCTGGCATCACCTCGGGCGAAAGGTGCTGTGTTACGACAACCGGACGGTGGTTTTCGGGTAGGAGAAGGTTTTACGAAGACTTCAGACGAAAAAGGCCGCCGCTCGGGAGAGCGGCGGCCTTTTCTTACGCATCTTACGCAGCCTTGCCGCTCTTGCCGACGCTGGCAATGTTTTCCTGGGCCAGCTTCTGCAACTCGGCGGTCAGGTCCTTGCCAAAACCAGCCAGGGTGTTGGCGTCCTGGTTGAGCTTCTCGCCGACGGTCTTGGCAACGTTGGTCTGCTTGCTCACGAAGTCCTGCAGGCTCTTCGCGTCCGTGACCTGGGTCAGCGAGCGCAACTGGTCGAGGCTGATGTCCGAATAGGCCTTCGCCGCTTCCAGCTGGAACTCGGAAACCTTGGCCACGTGCTCAAGCACCACGCTGTTGAGCTTGCGGGCAGGGGCGACCAGGTTCTCGAACTGGGCGCCGGTCTTGTTCAGGATATCTTCATACATGTCCGTAATACTCCGCTGTGTTGTTTCCGGGCACAGGGACTCATGCCCTGTTGCGATGCAACATATCACTCCGAATGTGCGAACGCAACAAGTATTGGTGCAGTGCAATATAGTGCGTTCTGTTGCGACGGCCGGTGGTCCGCCGTCAGGAAGTCGGCGGGCAGTTTCTTGGGCGGCAGGTGAGCGAGCCGGCGTCGGCGAAGGCCGGGTGCCGGAAGACAGCTGACTGCATGATGAACGCTACAGGACACGGTCAGCCGGGCCACCGTGAGGATGCCATTACCGGATGCCGGCGGTTTCGGGTGTAAGCTGCGCCTGTCGTGGTCCGTCGAGTCCTTCAGAAACGGAAGTTCACGCCGGCCTGGACGGCGCGCTGGTTGCGGAAAGTGACTCTCTCATCCACATCCCCGTCACGGAAGCGCGTTTCCAGGTCGGTGAACAGGAACCGGTAGCCCAGTTCCACCTGCACGAGTTCCGTGACCTCGATCAGTCCTCCGACCCGCAGTCCGGCGGTCCAGCTGTCATCGGTCTGGCCGCGCAAGCCGAAGTTGCGGCCGGCATCGAACGGGTCGTTCTCCCGCCAGTTAAGTCGCGCATGGCCCGCGGCGATGCCCGCGTAGCCAGAGAACAGGTCGCCCAGCGGGATCAGGTAATCCAGCCAGGCAGTGGTCATCCAGACGCGTGCCTCGTCGTAGTTCACTCTCATGACGTCGATGCCGTAGCGCATCCTGCCACTGTAGCGGCCTGCGCGAGCCACCAGGGTGTCGGTCAGCGTGTCGCCGGCTCGGCCTGCGTCAGAGCCTGCGGAAATACGGGACTGCGAGGTGGCACCGCCGATGCCGATAAACCATCGCCGCTCCGAATCCAGCGCCGCTGGATTGTTATCGGCGTGGGCGGCCAGCGGCAGAACGAAGACAAGGCAGATAAGCAGGCGGTACATCGGCATATCCTGATCAATGGCTGCCAGGCGGCTGGAACTCGGGAGAAGTGGATGAGCCCCGGGGCCATACTAACCTGCCCGGGGCATCATGTGGTTCCCGGCGGCTGTCTTCCCGACAACCCCGGCCAACGAATCGCCTTGCGGGCGCGCCTGACCTGCACGGAGCAGATTGCGCATCCAGCCTTCCGGTTCCGGGGACGCGGGCTGGGCGAGGTCGGGAGGACGCTGAGCCGTTCACGCAGGTGCGGGTGAACGGATCAGCGTTTCGGCAGTCATGCGGTTGGCCGGTGGCCGGGTCGCATCCAGGGGACGGGGCGTTCCGGCGCCACCGTTCAGCAACGTCGCTGCCGCGCAGGTCCCGGCGGGCAGAAGCCCGGCCTTGTGTCCCGGTGGTAACGCGGCGGGCTGTGACGGTGCTTGCGGATGCTCTTGTAATACCGGGGTGCGTGGTAGCGATATGTGGTGACCCGGGGTGGCGGGGCGTGGTCATGACAACGCGCGCGGATACCCCGGCCTGCGTCGCCGGGATCCGCCGGCAGCCGGCCGGTCATGGACCGGCCGACGGCTCAATGTCCGATCATGCACAGGCAAGCTGAACGCCGCCCCCGGGCTCGATGCCGCCAGCCCGTAAAGCGTTGTCCGCCGAGGTATTGGGGGTTCACTTTTTCGGCGTGGCCATGCGGTCCAGTTGATCTCGCAGTTGCTGGGTGGAATCCGCCGGCGGCAGGCAGCGTGTGCCGACGCAGACCCAGGCGCCGCCCCCACGCCGCGGTTTCTTGTCGGCGAGACCGCCGGGTGGCGTAACGTTGTCCGGAATCGGCAGGATCAGGCGCCGCGGGTCATAGTAGCGTTCCGCTTCCCGCCGCCAGAGGGCGAGTTCGGAGGCGGATCCCCTCAGGAACACGATACGTGGCGGCTCCAGCAGTTCGTCCAGTGCGTCCAGCAGGCCGAGGTAGGCGTGGGGCGCTTCCCGCAGCCCCTTCCAGGCAGCCCGGACGGTGCGCTCGGCAGCCTCCGTGTAGCGAGGTTCTCCGAGAATGCAGCCGAGCCGATGCAGGCTCAATGCGGCGATGGCGTTGCCGGAGGGCGTGGCATCGTCCGTGAATGGCCGCGGGCGCTGGATCAGGTCTTCATGGTCATTGGCGGTGAAGAAGAAGCCACCATGCACCCGATCCTGGAAATGCTCCAGCAGGGACTCCGCAAGCTCAGCCGCAAGATCCAGGTCCGCATCGCGCCACCGGCTCTGGAGCAGTTCCAGGACCGCGTCCAGGAGGAAGGCGTGATCGTCGAGGTAGCCGGGAATGGTCGCCGTGCCGTCCTTCCAGCTTGCGAGAAGGCGGCCATTGCGGAGGAGATTGTCGACGATGAAGTCGGGTGCCTCTCCGGCGGCCTGCAGGAGTTCCGGTTCGTCCAGCAGTCTGCCCGTGCGCGCCAGCCCACGGATCATCAGGGCATTCCATGAAGCCAGCACCTTGTCGTCACGTCCGGGCCAGACGCGACGGGCGCGGGCCTCGTAAAGCTTGTCCCGCGCTGAGACCAGCAGCGCTTCGGTCTCGGTTCGCGGCAGCTTCAGGGTTTTCGCCAGTTCCGACAAGGATGCGTAAACGTGGAAATGCCAGCGTCCCTCGAAATTGGGCGTGTCGTCCAGACCGAAGCGCTGTTCCACCAGCCGGTATTCGTCGTCAGTCAGGTGTCGCCGCACCTCCTCCGGCGTCCAGGTATAGAAGCGGCCCTCCTTGCCCTCGGAATCCGCGTCCAGCGCGGACTGGAACGCGCCTTCCGGCGTCCGCATCTCGCGCAGGGCCCAGCGAGCCGTCTCTCGGGCGATACGGGCGAAGAAGGCATCACCGGTCGCATGCCAGGCATCGCTGTATAGCGCCAGCAGCAAGCCGTTGTCCGAAAGCATTTTCTCGAAGTGCGGGATCATCCAGTATTCGTCCACCGAGTAGCGGGAGAAACCGCCACCCACCTGGTCGAACAAGCCGCCCAGGGCCATGCGCCGCAGCGTCAGGCAGGTCATGTGCAGGGACTGGCGATTGCCGGTGGCGGCATAATCGCGCAGCAGCCGCTGCAGGATCACCGGCTGCGGAAACTTGGGGGCGCCGCTCAAGCCGCCGTGCACGGCATCGAAGCCGCCACCGAGCGTCCGCCGGGCCGCGCGTAGCGGCGCGGCATCCAGATCGCCTTCCGCGGTACCCGGAGGCTGCGCCAGTTGCTGCAGCGCCTCGCGGATGGAGTCATTCTGTGCTTCCACGTCGGCACGCTGTTCGCGGTAGACGTCGGCAACCCGCTCCAGGACCATGCGGAAACCGGGAAGGCCCTCACGCGCCTTGGCGGGAAAATAGGTTCCGCCGAAAAACGGCAGGTGCGTGTCCGGCGCCAGAAACATGGTCAGGGGCCAGCCGCCCGGTCGCCGGGTCAGCAACTGGTGGGCCTGCTGGTAGATCCGGTCCAGGTCCGGGCGTTCCTCGCGGTCCACCTTGATGTTGACGAAGTGCCGGTTCATCACCTCGGCGGTTTCCGGGTCCTCGAACGATTCATGGGCCATGACGTGGCACCAGTGACACGCGGAGTAACCGACGGAAAGCAGTATTGGCCGCTGTTCATCCCGTGCGCGCTGCAGTGCTTCCTCACCCCATGGGTACCAGTCCACGGGATTGTCGGCATGCTGGAGCAGGTACGGGCTGTTGCTGTCAGCCAGACGATTGCGCCGATTGGCAGGCATTGGCGCCTCCGTAAGAGTGGGGAAGGGCGCGGTGGCCGGCGGGGGATGCCGGATCATTCATGCACGGCCGGCAATGGTTCGACATCTCCTCGCACCCCGTGTGAATTGTGCAAGCCTTGGTCCACACGGTCTGATGATAACATTCCGCCATCATGGCCAAGGTTACTGACCTTTCAGGAAGTAAAGGATTGGACGAGTGCATGGAGTCCGGGACGGGGGCAATCCACCAGGGCTGGCTCTCCGGTGCGAGGCGGTGCCCGTCGCCCAATCATGATCCGCGCCCGCCGCACACCGCGATCAGGCTGCTCGTGCTCCACGGCATCAGCCTGCCGCCCGGGGAGTTCGGCGGCGACTTCATCGACGATCTGTTCCTGAACCGGCTCGACCCCGATGCCCATGCATGGTTCAGGAATATCCACACGCTGCGCGTTTCGGCCCATCTGCTGATTCGGCGTGACGGCTCGCTGGTACAGTACGTGCCGTTCGATAAGCGCGCCTGGCATGCAGGCGAGTCATGTTGGGAGGGCATGGAGCGTTGTAATGACTTCTCCATCGGTATTGAGCTCGAGGGAACGGACACCAGCCCGTACGATGATCGCCAGTATGATGCCCTGCACCGGGTAATCCCGCTCATCATGGCCGCGTACCCGGAAATCACGCCGGCCCGTATCGTCGGCCACAGCGATATAGCCCCCGGTCGCAAGACGGATCCGGGGCCGGCCTTCGACTGGCGGCGCCTTCGACTGGCCGGCCGAGCCACGGGACGTCAATGAAACGCTGAACGCCGGGCTGTGTGGCCCGGCCCCGCTCTGGGGAACTGGCAATGGAACTGATCGCGATTCTGCTGGCCCTGCTCCTGGCATCGTGGCTGCCTGACAGGGAAGACTGGGGCCTGGACGCAATGTTTGATCGCTACTCGGCATGGCTGCGAGAGCGATTCGACGATGAGTCAGGCTTGAATCAGCCGTTACTGGTCGTCCTGCTGTTGCTGCCCCCGGTACTCATGGTTGCCCTGCTGCAGCTGATGCTGTCCGGACGCCTGGCCGGCGTGCTGTCGCTGGCCCTGGCAGTCGCCGTGTTGCTGGCCTGTGTCCCGGTAACGAGGCCGGATCAACAGTTGAAGGGTTTCGCCCGTGCCTGGCAACGCAATGACCCGGCCACGGCCCGCGAGATCCTGCAGCGCCTGGGTTCGGAGGAGGCTGCCGCCGTGGATGACCGGGGACTACCCGAGGCCGCGGTGAAGTGCGGCGTTTTTCAGTCTCACGAGTCATTGCTGGGCCTGCTGTTCTGGTTCGTGCCGCTGGGCCCCCTCGGCGCGGTGGCCTGGCGTACCAGTTGCCTTGCCCGGCACTCGTCCGGCTCCGTTGACGGCGGCGTTCTGGATACCTGGCATCACTGGCTAGGGTGGATTCCGAGCAGGCTGGCTGCCTTGAGTTTCGGCCTCATGGGCAGCCTGAACGATATGCTGAGCGCGTGGCGCGCCATGGCGGAGCGACCCGGTAACCGGGAACTCCTGCAGCGCACCGGGCTGGCGGCCATGCGCCTGGACTTCTCCGGGGATCATGAGTCGACGGCGGAAAGCGTCCGTGAGGCGCGTGCCCTGCTCCGACGGACACTGCTGCTCTGGCTGGCGGTGATCGCGATACTCACCGTCGTCGGCTGGATAGGATAGACCAGGGCTTGCCGGATTAAGGTTCTCGGTCCGGATCGCGTCGGTGTCCCCCTAGCCCGCATATCTCACCGCCGTTCGTTGCGAGGGCGTCGAGATGCCGCTGTGACGGGGGGCACGGACCGGAAGACGGCGAAGGCGTAGCTGACACTACGTCGAGCCGGCTGTAGGGAGTACGCCCCTTTACGGCGAGCAGATCGGCGTGCGTAGCAGAAGGGCGGTGAGATATGCGGGCCAGGATGTTCGCGGCCGGGTGGCCGCTCCTACAACCGGGATCGAGGGCCCTGGG
>SLSJ01000149.1 GCA_007130525.1 Ectothiorhodospiraceae bacterium
GGAGTACGCCCCGACACGGCGAGCAGATCGGCGTGCGCAGTAGAAGGGCGGTGAGATATGCGGGCTAGGACCCATCCGGGACTCCGGCCGTTCGGGGGCGCCGGAGCGCTGGACCAACCGGCCATGTCGACGTGCCCGTGGCACCCTGGCCATGCGCGAGATGTCGCCCCGTGGCACGCGCGATTCACCGGCTTCGCTACCCGCCATGCGCAACATGGGGGCCGGCTCAGCTCTGCTGTTCCCGCGCAACGGCCCGGTAGCCGATATCCCGCCGGCAGTACATGCCATCCCAGGAGATGGCGTCCACCAGCGCATAGGCATTGCTCTGTGCCTCTGTTACGGTGTCGCCCAGCGCGCAGGCGCAGAGCACACGACCACCGGCGGTGACCACCTCGCCGGCGTCATTCAGCGCGGTACCGGCGTGAAAGACCTTGGCCCCGGCTCGCTCGACTTCCGGCAACCCATGAATCACGTCACCCTTGCGGTAGCTGCCCGGATAGCCACCGGCGGCCAGCACCACACCCAGGCTCGCCATTGGCGACCATTGGCAGCTCGCCTCGTCCAGCCGACCGTCAATGGCGGCTTCACACAGTTGCGTCAGATCCGATTCCAGTCGCAGCAGGATGGGCTGGGTTTCCGGATCACCCATCCGGCAGTTGTACTCCAGCACCTTCACGCCGCCGTCCGGTGAAATCATGAGCCCCGCATAGAGGAACCCGGTATACGGTATCCCCTCGGCGGCCATGCCGCGCACCGTGGGCGTAATGATCTCCCGCATGATTCGTTCATGGACCGCATCGGTTACCACGGGCGCCGGTGAATAGGCGCCCATGCCCCCGGTGTTCGGGCCGGTATCCCCCACATCGCGGGCCTTGTGATCCTGGGAACTGGCCAACGGCATAATGTGCTCGCCATCCACCATGACGATAAAGCTTGCCTCTTCACCGGCCAGGAACTCCTCGATCACGACCCGCGCGCCGGCGTCGCCGAAGGCATTTTCCTCCAGCATCCCGTCCACCGCTTCCAGCGCCTGCTCCACGGTGGACGCCACGACCACGCCCTTGCCGGCGGCCAGACCATCCGCCTTGACCACGATGGGGGCTCCCTGCGCCAGCACATACTCGCGGGCCTCCGTGACATCCGTGAAGCTTGCATAGGTGGCCGTGGGGATTCCGTGCCGGGCAAGGAAATCCTTGGAATAGGACTTGGAGCCTTCGAGTTGCGCAGCGGCGGCGGTCGGACCGAAACAACGCAGGCCTGCGGCATGAAATGCATCCACCACTCCCGCTACCAGCGGCCCCTCGGGACCGACGATGGTAAGGTCAATGCCGTAATCCCTGGCGAAGGCGGCCAGTGCAGGGATGTCGGTCAGGCTGACGCCGACATTGCTGCAACCCGGCTCCCTGGCCGTGCCAGCGTTGCCCGGGGCGACATGGACATGCTCGACCCGGGGCGATTGCGCGCAGGCCCACGCCAGAGCGTGTTCGCGACCGCCGCTACCGATTATCAGGACCTTCATTATCTCTTCCTCGCCGGGGTCAGCAGGATCAGGGCTCCGGTTTTCGGCGCAGCCGGAGCATGGAAAAACGCCCTTCAGGACCGTGCCTTCGCGGGTGCCGGCACTCCGCCGCGAACATCCCCGGAGCGCCGGGGCAACGTCGTTCGCGGCTAGCCCGCATATCTCGCCGCCGTTCTACTACGCACGCCGACCTACTCGCTGTGACGGGGCGTACTCCCTGCAGCCGGCTCGACGTAGTGCCGGCTACGCCTTCGCCGTCTTCCGGTCCGTGCCCCCCGTCACAGCGGCATCCCGACGCCCTCGCGACGAACGGCGGTGAGATATGCGGGCCAGGGCGCCGCTCCTGCAAGGACTTGTGTCGGTTGTTTTCTGCAGCCGAAAACCGTAGGCAACCGAATGGATCAGTGCCTGAAATGCCGCATTCCGGTGAAGACCATTGTCATGCCATGCTCGTCGGCGGCGGCGATGACCTCGTCGTCGCGAATGGAACCACCGGGCTGGATGACCGCCGCGATGCCGGCTTCGGCGGCCTGATCGATGCCGTCGCGAAACGGAAAAAAGGCATCGGACGCCATCGCCGCACCCTGCACATCCAGACCCGCATCCGCGGCCTTTTCCCTGGCGATACGGGCGCTCCAGACCCGTGACATCTGCCCTGCCCCGATCCCCAGGGTACGCCCGTCACCGCCGTAGACGATGGCATTGGACTTGACGAATCGCGCCACCTCCCAGACGAAGCGCAGATCCGCCCATTGCTCCGCCGTCGGTTGAAGCCGGGTAACCACACGCATGTCGCCGTCCGACACATGCGCCGTATCCGCATCCTGGACCAGCAGGCCACCGGTAACCCGCTTGTAGTCAAACCGCGCCGTTCGCCGCGCTTGCCATTGCCCGCAGACCAGCAGGCGGACATTCTTCCGGGCCGCTACGGCTTCGATCGCGCCGTCATCCGCATCCGGCGCGATAATGACCTCGACAAACTGGCGTTCCACGATGGCGCGCGCAGTATCGGTATCCAGCGTCCGGTTGAAGGCAATAATTCCACCGAATGCGGAAGTGGGATCGCAGGCGAAGGCGCGTTCGTAGGAATCCAGCAGACCGGCACCCGTGGCCACGCCACAGGGGTTGGCATGCTTGACGACAACGCAGGCGGGCCGGGCGAAGGACTTGACGCATTCCAGCGCGGCGTCGGTATCGGCGATGTTGTTGTAGGACAGCGCCTTGCCCTGCAGTTGCCGGGCCGTCGCCACACTGGCTTCGACCGATGTGCGTTCGCGGTAGAAAGCGGCGTCCTGATGCGGGTTCTCGCCATAGCGCATGGCTTGCACCCGATGAAATTGCAGGTTCAGGGTCCGCGGCCAGCCCTCCGGACGACGTTCGGCGTTGAGGCGGCCGAAATAACTGGCGATGGCGCCATCGTAGGCGGCGGTATGCTCGAAGGCTTTCACCGCAAGCTCCAGACGCAGGTCGAAACGCAGACCGTCCTGCTGTTCCAGTTCCTGAAGAAGGCGCGTGTAATCCTCCGGATCCGTCAACACGGCGACGCCGTCGTGGTTCTTGGCCGCCGCACGCACCATGGCGGGACCACCAATGTCGATGTTTTCCACCGCATCCTCGAAGCTGCAGCCGGGATCCGCCACGGCCTGCTCGAAGGGGTAGAGGTTCACAACCAGCAGATCGATCGGCGGGATTCCGTGCTCATCCATGACCGGCTCATCGAGACCGCGGCGACCCAGCAGACCACCGTGTATCCGAGGGTGCAGCGTCTTGACCCGCCCCGCCATGATTTCCGGAAAACCGGTCAGGTCGGACACCTCCACCACCGCCAGTCCCGCGTCGCGCAAGGTCCGCGCCGTGCCGCCGGTCGACAACAGCTCCACGCCGCGTTCCGACAGCGCCGCGGCCAGCTCGGCGATGCCTGTCTTGTCTGAAACGCTGAGCAGCGCCCGTCTGACGGGCCGGAGACCTGGAGTGGTGGTCATGGTTCTTCCTGAAACGAAAGCGGGCACAGTGACGACACCGCGCGCGCCCGTGATCCGGCTTACTGCGACTTACTGGCTGATGCCGTAGTGTACAAGCTTCTTGCGCAGCGTCCCGCGATTCATGCCCAGCAACTGCGCCGCGCGGCTCTGGTTACCCTGGCAGTAATCCAGAACCGCCGTCAGAAGCGGTGGCTCCACCTCCGCGAGCACCAGCCGGTACAAGTCGGCGCAGTCATGGCCATCAAGCGCCCTCAGGTACTGATCCAGCGAATCGGCCACACAGGCCCGTATCGGCCCAACCCCCTGACCGCTGACAGTGACTCTGAAGTCCGTCCTTTCCATTTTCGGGGAAACCCCCGCTCGATTATTCATGATTATTATATCTGCCCGGTATCCGCACGCCCGCACGTGTCCATCACGTGTCTCGTCTAATACGTGTCTTTGCTTGTGAAACAGAGAGGATACCGCAAAGAGGGCCGTCGAAAAATCGACGCCGACACATCCCGCCTCGACAGGCTTGCCAGACTTCCGACTTTCCTCATCTGAAATCGAAAACGTACTGCGCAGGACCGGTTCCCGGATCCCGGAGAGAAAGGCGCACTGCCACCGGCTGCTGCACGGGCATACCACGGCGCCATCCCTCCCGCTGGACCGGGTCATCCAGGTATTGACTGGGATGGAACCAGCGCTCTCCCGCCACGCCCTGCTCGTCATCCAGCAGAGTGAGCTTGAGCAGCGGATAGGGCTGCCTGAAATCAGCCTGGTTGACCAGTGTGGCCGAAGCAACCAATGCCGCCTCCACCTCGGGATGTTCGGCCACTTGCCCACGCAACAGACTTAGCCGGTCAGGATCGCGCCTCAATGGCAGCTCGCAACCACCGACCTGGCACATTCGCTCCAGCCAGGGTCGCAACTCGGGATAGCCGGCAAGCTCATCACGCTGAAACCACATCACCTGCACCAGGAGTGCCGCCAGCAGGACCAGCACACCCGCCGTCCACGCAAGGGATGACGGCGCCGCCAGCTTCGCCGCCGGTGCCCGCGGGCGTTGTTCGACCTCGAACTCGGAAGCGAGACGCCATTCATCGGCGACGCCGAAAACTTCTATGTCGGGCAACTCCCGCGCGGCGGGGGTTTGCGGCTGCCCCCCGTCAACATCGGCAGCCACCCCCACTTCGGTGGCAGGCACGGAAACGTGGGCCAGAAACTCCCGCGGCAGCGATTCCGCGTAACGCGTCTGCGGGTCGAACACATGTGCGCACATACTGCATCGCACCTGCCGCGGCAGACTCTCCGCCAGCGCATCATCAAGCCTGAACACGGTGGCACAGACGGGACACTGGCTATACACGGCCACCTCCCGCACCAACGCCTGTGCGACCGCGCCAGACATCGCGGAGCTCGACATGCGACAAGGACGCACTGCAGTTCATGGTAACTCCAGGACAACGTCAGCGAGGACTTTGAACCCGGGATGGCATGGTATGCCGGGGTCCGACGGGTTCGAATGAAGACGCCTCTTGATTTCCGCAATCGCGCCCGTGTCGACATCGGGCCCTGGCGCTGTTGCACCACCTGACCACGGAATGGCCGCGGCGCTGCGCATCACCCTTTGCCCGGGAAAAATGCGATACCAACGCGAACGTGAATATATATCAGCGCCTCCTCAGCGGCGACGATAACCGCTCACCAGCGCCCAGTCACCGTCATACACGGGTTCGCGCAGGCGGAACGCCTTGCCGTAAGCTGCTTCGATTTCGCGCACCTGGGCGCGCAATATCCCCGACAGCGCAATCAAGCCACCAGGTCGCACCAGGCTTCCGAGGACAGCTGCGAGTTCCAACAGAATGCCGGAGAGAATGTTGGCGACCAGCACGTCCGCCGCCGCCGGCGGCCGTCCCGGCAAGGACAGGCTGAGCCGCTCGCCGACATCGTTGCGAATCGCGTTTTCCCGGCTCGCGAGCAGTGCCTGCCGATCGGTATCGACACCGTGACACCGACGGGCGCCGAGCAAGAGTCCCGCCACCGACAGGATGCCCGAACCGCAGCCATAATCCACCATGGATTTACCCGCCAGGTCCTGGCTGTCGAGCCAGCGCAGGCACAGCGCGGTGCTGGGATGGGTTCCGGTACCGAAAGCCAAACCCGGATCCAGATGGACGACGATAGCACCTTCCGCGTCCACGCGGTGCGTGCTCGGACAGATCCACAGCCGCTGTCCGAACCGCATGGGGGTGAAATCGTCCATCCAAACCCGCTCCCATGCCCGATCCGGCACTTCTTCCACGTCCCGGACCAGGACAGCGGCATCGCCCAACAACTCGGACAGGGCATGTCGGACTTCCGTGATGACCGCATGCTGATCGAACAGGGCCAACAGGAGTGGTCTTTCCCAAAGCGGATTCTCGCCCGGCTCGGGTTCCAGAACGGGCTCGCCGCCGGGGTCCTGGAGCGTAACCGAGAGCGCCCCGTGTTCAAGGAGCACATCTTCAGCCGCAGGCACATCCGCGGCATCAAGCTCGAGTTGGATCTGGAAAAATGGCATGGGAGGCAATCCGTTCCGCACCCTTTGTCACCGTCGACGCGGGGCGCGGGCGAACACCTCCGAATCACTCGCCTTCGATGACGCAGTCGGCAGCCTGCTCGCGAGTATAGAACAGGCCGTCCCGAACGAAACCGGCCTCGACCGTCGACTTGACCACGACCACGTGATCGCCGGTGGCATCCCGTTCGAGCACCAGTTCATCGGGCAGACCGTCAAGGCAGTGGAAAGGAGCCAGGTCGCCGCAGGCACTGCGGGACAGGTAGACGACACCGCTGTCGGTATCGCGGAATGCAGGGGTGAAGCCGCTGCAGCGGTTGCCCTGACTGACGCCTCCGGTATACCGGAAGACGAGGTTCTCGCGCTCGAGCCGCTGCTTGGTCATGACCCTGGTCATAGGCGCCATCTCCCGTTACTTCAGCCGCCGCGTCCCTGTGAGAATCTCCTCCAAACGCAACACTGACGGTGCCGGCACGTTATGCTGCACTGCACATTAAACCGGATTATAGGGATATAACCGGGCATGTCCATAGGGGAGCCCCACGCCACATCGACACTGCTACGAATACAGACAGCCGCACGATCAGCTCGGTTCCCGCATGGCACGGCCGGCACCGCGGACCCCCGCTGCGGTGTGTCGCCATCCCCTGAACCGGTTACGCGGCAGACATGGCCGTGATTGCGGGATGAAACATGGCGGTGGCCATAACCGTTCCGCCATGGCCGTGCCGGGGCCCTTGTCCATCATGGGTGGCATCCCTAGCCCGCATATCTCACCGCTGTTCCTCGCGAGAGCGTCGAGATGCCGCTGTGACGGGGCGCACGGACCGGAAGACGGCGATGTGACAGCGCCAAGCGCCGAGCGCCAGGACCCCATCGGCCAGGGGGCTGGCCTTGTATGTTTCTGCGTGTCAGGCCTAGAAAGGGTCTGTCGGGGTGGAGGGACGAGGCTGGCATCTGACCATGGGTACAGACGGTAGGAGACA
>SLSJ01000193.1 GCA_007130525.1 Ectothiorhodospiraceae bacterium
ACAGGTTTCTGTGCCGTGCGGAGGACATGCCTCCGGAACTGCCTGCGGCTTGTCAGGCCTTCCTGAAATTGTCCGCGACGAAGTCCCAGTTCACCAGGTTCCAGAACGCTTCCATGTACTTGGGGCGGGCGTTCCGGTAGTCGATGTAATAGGCGTGTTCCCAGATGTCGCAGGTCATAAGCGGTTCGACCTTGTTGTTGGTCAGCGGCGTGCCTGCATCGTCGGTCTCGACCACGGACAGGTTGCCGCCGGTCTTGTCCCTGACCAGCCAGCCCCAGCCGGAACCGAAGTTGGCTATGGTCTTGTCCGTGAATTCCTTCTTGAAGGCTTCCACCGAGCCGAAATCCCGCTTGATGGCCTCAGCCAGTTCACCGTCGGGGTCTCCGCCGCCGTTGGGGCTGAGGCAATGCCAGTAGAACGTGTGATTCCAGACCTGTGCCGCCTGGTTGAACAGTCCGCCGGATGACTTGCGGATGATGTCTTCCAGCGACATGGATTCGAACTCGGTGCCCGGGATCAGCTCATTGAGCTTGTTCACATATGTCTGGTGGTGCTTGCCGTAGTGATACTCCAGGGTTTCCCTGGAGATATGGGGTTCCAGCGCATCCATGGCGTACGGCAATTCGGGCAGTTCGTGTTTCATGGTTTGCTCCTTCGGAATAACATCCATCAGTGCGGATAAAGACCATGTCCCGGCGCATGCGGCCGGGATGAAATCCGGGTGCTGATACTGCAGGGCTCTGGCTGTGCGCCTGGCGCGCTTCATGAGTCTAACAGTCAGTCCGTGCATTGCAACGCAGCCGCGTTGGGGACCGGCCGGTGTCCCTGGGCGGCTGTGTTCGGGACTTGCTTCGGCCTGTAGAATGGCGCCAGGCACATTGAATTATAGACAGAGGTGGCAAGGCAATGGACGAAGTTCAGCAGGCAATCAAGCAGCAGGTGGATGCGCACCCGGTCATCCTGTTCATGAAGGGTACTCCTCAGGCTCCGCAGTGCGGATTCTCCATGCGCGCCTCCCAGGCCCTGGCCGGCTGCGACGTGGAATTCGCCTACGTGAACGTGCTGGAGGATGAGCGCATCCGCGAGGGTGTCAAGGAGTTCGGTAACTGGCCGACCATCCCCCAGTTATACGTCGGCGGCGAACTGGTGGGCGGCTGCGACATCATCCTGCAGATGTATGAAAGCGGCGAGTTGGAGACGCTGGTCAAGGACGCCGTGGCGAAGAGTCAGAACGCCTGAGGCGCTGCGCATTGCGCCGGAAGCGCCCCGCCGCGGCGGGGCGCGTGTGTCTACTCATGCTCCCATGCCAATGAAGGGGCGTATGGAGAAGTAGAGAATCACCCCAACCAGTGCGAGGTAGATCGCCACGCGCAGCGGGTCGCGAAGGAACAGGCTGACCATGGTTTCGGCGTTGCCTTCACGTCTCCGCCGCTCGTACTCTGCCCGCATGCGGGCCTGGCGCTCTTCCTGGTACTCCGCCAGCCGTCGCTTTGCCTCCTCCGCCTGGGATTCATCACGCAGCCAGATGGCACCCATGGTGAGGCCCCAGTGATTCGGCGCCGTCTCGTAGAAATCGATATCGTGCCGGCGCAGCAGCGCACGCACCTCCTCGGCCTCCTCGTCCGGAACGCCGCGCAGGTTCATCAGCATCTTGGCCATTTGACTCCTCCGCCCGCGGGCCGGGACGTCGCTGTCTCAGGGTGTGGTCGCCAGCGGACTTCCCCGGACCGGGACAACCACGTACCGTATGCGCATACCGCAGAAGCCGCAAAGGCGGCTCTGCCGGGGAGGGCACTGTACCGGCGGTGCGACCGTGTATGGAACAGTGCCCCGCAATCCATAATGGTGCCGGGATTCAAACATGTCGTCATCCCGATCGGTGTTCATCCATGCCTGTATTCTCACCGCCTTCCTTGTGCCCGGCCCGGCGTCGGCCGTGCAGGAACCCGATCACCTGGAAGTGCCCCTGACCATCGATCACCGACATCTTGCGGAGCGGGTGTCCACGGTGCTGGACATGGATGCGGATGGCCGTGCCCGCATTACCCGGGACGCCTGCAACCGGGTGGAACTGTCCGACCTGCGCACGAGGTCGGCGGGAGAGCGGCTGGAGGTCGATATGGCGGTGGCGGCGGATGTGGGCACAGCCGTTCTCGGCCAGTGCATCGGGCCCGGGCGCTGGCACGGGCGCATGCGCGTCGAGCTCGTGCCCGATGTCGACAGAAGCGGCCTTCGCATCGTGCTGACCCCGGAGACCGCCGATTTGCGTCGGCCGGACGGTACGGAAAGCCTGCTGACCAGGCCCGCCCGGGCGCTTGCCGAGACACTGATTCTTCCGCGGCTGGGCAGGGCGCAGGTGGATCTGGTCGAGCCGCTGGAGTCCATCGATCGGTTGCTGGCCACGTTTCTGCGGGACATGGGTCCCCAGGCGGCGGATCTGGTGGGCCGCAGCCGTCTCACCGCCGTGACCGTGCATGAAGACGGCGTTCGGGCCTTGCTGGGTTTCGAGGTCTCGCGTCCTGCCGCGGTCGAACGGGAGGAGGTGCCGCCCCTGGATTCACGGGAACTGGCGCAGTGGCAGCGTCTCGAGGATGAGCTGGACGGCTTCCTGACCGTCATCATCACGCATCTGGCGTCGCAGGCCCGGGACAGGGAGTTGCGCCTGGACATGCTGGGCGTGCTGCTCGATGCGCGCCATGCCATTGCCTCCGCCCTGGCGGACGATTCCGAAACCGCGGGGCCGGACGATCCCGTCCGCACACTGTTCGTGGAGAGCTGGGATCGTCTGCGTCCCCACGTGCTGACGCTGGAGCGCACCGACGTGGTGCCGGATAATGGTGCCTTGGCGCTGGCCTCGTTCATTGCCGGTGCCGATGCCATCAGCGCACTGGACGCCCTGGGCCCGGAATATGGCCTGGAGCTTACCCGCGACGGCTTGCGCCGGCTGGCCCGGATGCTGCTTGGAGAGCGCGCGCCGGCCTCGTTCACGCCGTTGCCGCTGGCGGTGGACCCCAGCCTGCGTAAGCTGCTCAGACCGGAGGCAGTGGACTGGCCCGAAGACGTGGAACCGCGCGCCGGGCCGCTGTCCATGCTCGGCGCCTGGCTGATAGCCGATGCGCGGGCGGCAAACGACTCGCCTGCGCTGGCACTGAAGGGCAAGGTGCCCACCCTTGCCGACCTCGATAACTACCTGAACCTGGTTTCGGTACTGATGGACCAGGAAATCCGTGCCCGCAAGGGAGGCAACACCCGGGTTCCCGCCGTGTTCCGTTTCATGTTCGATCCGCTGGTGCGGGCCACCGCATGGAAGGAATCCTGCTGGCGCCAGTACACCGGAAGCCCCGGCAACCCTCGCGTGTTGAAGTCATCCATCGGTGCACTCGGGATGATGCAGATCAACCCGCGGGTGTGGCGCGGGGTCTATGATCTCGATCGCCTCGCGGAGGATGTTCAATACAACCTGCATGCCGGCATCGATATCCTTGAACACTACATGGTCGATTACGCCATCCGGCGTGGCGAGCATCGGCAGCCCGGCGGCTTCGACAGCCTTGCCCAGGCCACCTATGCCGCCTATAACGGCGGGCCGGGCCATCTCTCCCGTTACCGCCGGGACGATACCGCAGTCAGTCTGCGCGCCATCGACCGGGAGTTCCTCGAGCATTATCAGACCTTTCGCACAACCCGCTGGCCCCGGGTGCAAAGCTGTTACGCCGTGCCCTGAGATGGTTTCCGACTCCGGATTTCCGAGAGCGCGTCCATTGTGGCATTCTGCGCCGCCACGGTCGGGGATTCGCTCGTCCATGCCGGTGCCGTGATTTTTCGGGATGCCCTGCTGCCGCGTACGACTTGAGCGCATGGCGGGAACAGGCCGGCTACCGCATCGGCAGGTGCGCTGGCACGGCGGCGCGGGTAGTATGCGGACCTGCAACACTTTCGTGTCGTTCCCGGTTCATGTGGTTCCGCGCAGGCATTGCCCAACTGTCGGTGCCGGGAATGTGCGACCTGAACACCTATAAACCGGATGACGGATGTTGTCGTGGAAGGATACTCGAAGCACCTGTTGGCGCTGGTTGCCTTTGTGTGTCTGGGTGTCGCCGCAGGCCAGGTATCAGCGGGTGGCGAACAGCCCCGCCGCCATCTGACCGTCTATTACGCGCACGTTTCCGAGGACAGGTTCAATGAAATCATCCGCTCTCTGAATCCGGAACGGACCCGGGACTCTCGCCTGCTCGCACTTGCGCTGGCCCAGGAACTGGGGCGGAGCTGGGAGCACCTGGTGTGGGAGGCCGAGGGCCAGTTGGTACGCCACTTCGGCATTCAGCAGCACTACGAAATCAACGCCCTGGCGATCGCGCGATGGACACGCTTTCCCTGGGACCGCTGGCTCAATACGAGTTTTGCCTTCGGTGAGGGGCTCTCCTACGCCACCAGCACGCCTGAACTGGAGCCCAGGCGGGGGTCGGATCGCGATACCGCGCGGTTGCTCAATTATCTGCTGGCCGAATGGGAGTTTGCGCCGCCGCGATCGGACCGCGTCGCCATGGTGTTGCGCGTGCATCACCGCTCGGGTGTTTTCGGCCTCTTCGACGGCGTACACGGCGGTTCCAACTTTGTTGGCGTCGGTGTGCGGTACCGATTCTGAGGCCTGGGGCGGCCGCCGGTCAGACCTTGAGTTCGCGCAGGCGCCTGGACGCAGCGGCGATCAGGCGCGCAATGCGTGCCGCCTCGGCACCGTCGGCAACGCGTTCCCGCTGACCCTCCAGTTCAAGGATGTAGCGTCGCAGGCGCCGGATCTGTTCCTTCTCCGGCAATTCCAGTAGCCACTCGGTGGGCGTGACTTCCACCGAGTAGTCCTCGTCCACAGCTTCAATCCGGAAAAGTGCATGTTCCTCGGTCATGGGGGACTCCGTTGGCCTCACCTCACCGTGAACTTCACTCCTTGGGCAGATAGTGATCCCTGCACGCGTTCGCGCTCGAGTCTGATTCTGGCAGCCTGGCAAGGCATGGTGCCGGTTCGGCAGCCGTAGCCAACGTGCGGGTGAGGTAACACCGCTTGGGGCCGTGCGGCCGGGCTCGCGGGGTTGGCATCGCACACCCCGAATGCCGTGTTGCGCTGCTTGACCGCAGAACGGCTGCTGCTCTGCGCAGCCTGCCTCGCTTTGGACATATTTGCTGCCACGCGAGCACGTGAACGGATCAGCGTCTCTCTAAGCTTAGCGCATGCTGGCCGGGGGTCGAACTTGACGGGTACGGGGCGGGTTATGATGGCTGTGTAGTAAACGGGAGGGCGCCGCGCCGGCGCTGGATCCGGCGGCGCGGCCCGGGGCATGGCCTTGTGCGGAGAGGGAGATTCGGCATGATTCACAGACTGGCCGCGGAACTTGTCCTGGCGCTGCACGCCCTGTTCGTGCTGGTAGCGGTATTCGGCGGCTTTCTGTTCCTGCTTGATGCGGCGTGGCTATGGCTCCACCTGCCGGTACTGGCCTGGACCGTGGCGATCAACTTCGGCGGATGGACCTGTCCGCTTACACCGATGGAGAGCCGCTTTCGCGAACGGGCGGGACAGACCGGCTACCAGGGCGGCTTTATCCAGCATTACCTGGAGGCGGCAGGCCTGCGGGGTATGGACCGACGCACGCTGGAACGACGTGTGGCGTGGGCGCTGCTGGCCTGGAATTCGCTGCTCTACCTGCTGATGTGGCTGCTTTCGGGCTAGTCCGCATATCTCACCGCCGTTCGTCACGAGGGCGTCGGGATGCCGCTGTGACGGGGGGCACGGACCGGAAGACGGCGAAGGCGTAGCTGACACTACGTCGAGCCGGCTGGAGGGGGAGTACGCCCCGACACAGCGAGCAGATCGGCGTGCGTAGTAGAAGGGCGGTGAGATATGCGGGCTAGCGGCATCGGAACCCGGGCGGACAAAAAAACAGGCCACCCCGTGACGGGATGGCCCTTCCTGGAAGCCTGGGCGTTTACGCGGACTTCTTGGAGGCAGACTTCGGTGCAGCCTTGCGTGCGACCTTGGCGCCTTCCTGCGTCAGGCTGGCGGCTTCTTCGGCGTAGTTGCGGCCGAAATCCACCACCGTCCGGGTGTCTTCGCCGATCCGCTTGGCCACGGTCTCGGCCACGTCGCGCTGCTTCGAAAGCCAGGTCTTGAAGCCTTCGGCGTCGCTGACCTCCAGGGCGGAGCGGGCCTGGTCCAGACCCAGGTTCACATACTGGCGGCTGGCGTCGAGCTGGAACTGTACCAGTTTCTCCGTGTGCGCCAGGTTCAGTTCCATGAACTTGCGCGCGGGCACGGAAACCTGCTCGAACTGCTTGTTCAGGGTGTCGATCATTTCGTTGCTCATCGCGTTATCCTCCATCTCGGGATCACTTGGGATTACCTGGATGCTGCAATGCAGTATAGCAAAAAAATGATGCGATGCAACATTCCGTCTCGGCACCAATGCGGGCACGGGCCATGGCAACGGCTTGTGCAACCGGTAAAGACGCCGGTCGGGCGGGTCCGGGGATGCAGGGTGGAAGCTGCTGTCAGTTTGGCCGGGTGACGGCTCCGGAGTGGAATCAATCGTGCAGACCAAGGAGGCGATCCATGCCAAGTCGGTGTATGTGATGAATCTGGGTGTTGTGAACATCTGCCAGCGGCAGCCAGATGGTGTCGTGACCGGGCTCCAGGGGCAAGTTCACGGTTGGCCGCGCATCCAGGTGGATCAGCCGGAACTCCTGCTCGTAGAGCCAGTACGCATTCCGGCCCAGGGCGTAATACCGGCACGTCAGGCGCATCGTTCTGGTTGACGTCAGCCGTGCGCCTGGCAACTCCAAGCCCGCTTCTTCCATGAGTTCACGCTGCAGGGCAATCAGGGGAGTCTCGCCATCTTCCACGCCGCCACCGGGCAGTTCCAGCCAGTTGGCGCGGGGTGGCCGGATCATCAGCACCGAGTCTCCGTGCTCGAGCAGGCCATGAATTCCCTTCCGCTCA
>SLSJ01000201.1 GCA_007130525.1 Ectothiorhodospiraceae bacterium
GGATGGCAGCCATTCTTCATGGCAACCCGCTGAATGCCGCCGGAGAGGTCGGTGGTCCAGGACCTGCCCTCTGCAGCCCGCCTTTCCTCGGCGGTGAGTTGATTCCACCAACCCAGCTGCTTGAGCAGGTCGGAATCGAACTGCGGGTAGCCGCCCTCGATCGCTGCACCCTTGGACCAGGAGTCCTCGGCAAGCAGGTTCTCGCCTTCGTACTCGGTACCGAAGTTGGCGCGGAAATTACCGCCGCCTTCCATGACGTGCCTGCTGGTGTTGTACAGCACATGGGTACCCGGATGTCCGAGCTCCGGTGTGCCGTAGCAGGGCCATGGCAGGCAGTAGGTCTCGCCATCGAGCTCGCCGCCCTCGGCCTTGAGCGACACCACGTCGAAGGTGCGCTGATTGCGCATGTGCGCTTTCAGCCGCTCCGGCGACTGACCGGTGTAGCCGATCGACCAGGTGCCCCGGTTGACCTCGCGCAACACGCTCTCGGGCGAAGGCAGGTTGTCCTTGACCTCGATGTTCTTGAACATCTGGTCGGCGAACCCGAGCTTGGTTGCCAGGCGGTAGGCGATCTCCGCATCCGGTTTGTGTTCGAACAGTGGATCGATGATCTTCTCGCGCCACTGGATCGAGCGGTTGGACGCCGTCACCGACCCCGACTGCTCGTACTGCGTGGCAGCCGGCAGCAGGTAGGTGTTTTCCTTGCGGTCATGCAGCACCGCAGTCACCGACGGATAGGGGTCGATCACCACCAGCAGGTCCAGCATCTCCATGGCCCGCTTCATCTCGGGCCCGCGAGTCTGGGAGTTGGGCGCGTGGCCCCACATCATGACCGCGCGGATGTTGTCCTTCTGGGAGATGTTCTCCTTGTCCTCGAGTACGCCGTCGATCCAGCGCGACACGGTAATGCCGCCGGTATTCATCGGCTTGGCCGTGCCACCCTGGCCGTTGTCGTACTCGTCCTGGTCGAAGCGGTTGGCGAGCCACTCATAGTCCACGTCCCAGACCCGGCACCAGTGCTGCCAGCCACCCTCGGAGATGGGGTAGTAGCCCGGCAGGTTGTCCGGGTTGGGCCCTATGTCGGTGGCGCCCTGCACATTGTCGTGACCGCGGAAGATGTTCGCGCCGCCACCGTCGACACCAATGTTGCCCAGGGACAACTGCAGGCAGTTGTAGGCCCGGACGTAGTTGCTGCCGATGGTGTGCTGCGTGCCGCCCATGCACCAGACGAAGGTACCGGGGCGATTCTCGGCCATGGTCTTGGCGACAGCGTAGGTTCCCTCCTCGGGCACGCCGGTCACGCGCTCGACTTCGTCCGGGGTCCACCTGGCAACTTCCTCGCGGACGCGGTTCATGCCGAACACGCGCTGGCGGAGGTACTCCTTGTCTTCCCACTCGTTCTCGAAGACGTGCCAGAGTATGCCCCAGATCAGCGCCACGTCGGTGCCGGAGCGGAACCGTACATAGGTATCGGCATGAGCCGCCGTGCGGGTGAACCGCGGGTCCATGACGATCAGCTTGGCGCCGCTTTCCTTGCTGCGCAGGATCATCTGCATGGCAACCGGATGGGCCTCGGCCGCATTGGAGCCACACATCACGATGCACTTGGAATTGTTGATGTCGTTGTAGGAGTTGGTCTGCGCACCGTAACCCCAGGTGTTCGCCACACCGGCCACCGTGGTGGAGTGGCAGATGCGGGCCTGGTGGTCGCAGTTGTTCGAGCCCCAGAAGGCCGCGAACTTGCGCTGCAGGTAAGCTCCCTCGTTGCTGGCCTTGGACGATCCGGCAAACCAGAGCGCATCCGGACCGGACTCCTCGCGAATCTGCAGCAGCTTGTCACCGATCTCGTCGATGGCCTGCTCCCAGCTGATCCGCGTCCAGCGACCGTTCTCCATCTTCATCGGATACTTGGTCCGACGGGCACTGTGGCCATGGTTACGCAGCGCCGCGCCCTTGGCGCAGTGCGCGCCCAGGTTGATGGGGCTGTCGAAGTTCGGCTCCTGGCCAACCCAGATACCGTTATGGATTTCGGCGATCACGCCGCAACCCACTGAACAGTGTCCGCAAACCGACTTCCTCAGCGTGATCTCGGCATCGGGATCGACCCGCCGGGCGGCATGCGCCTTCTTGACCATGGACGTGGGCAACATGCCCGCTGCGGCGATACCACCGACCGCCAGCCCCGAACCCTGCAGGAACGTGCGGCGGCCAATGGCCTTGCCGAGAATACCGGGAGCCGCTGCGGCGACTTCCGGCGATGATTTTTTCATGAGTTTCATGGTGACCCTCCTCCACGCGAAACGGTTTTACGCCGTCAGACCAGCGGTCCGGCGACTGTCAGAAACCCGCCCTGGCGTAGTAGTCCTTGATGTGCTGGGTTTCCCGATAACCGTGTTTCTCCACGGAAACCGCTTCCTCCGGCTCCTCACGGACTCCGGCAACAGCCTTGCCCGCAGCCGCCGTGAACGCCACCGCTCCACCGGTGACGGCCATGCTCTTGAGGAATCCACGCCGGGACTGAACTCCCGTTTCTGCCTTTTCCTTGCTTTTCATACCAGTCTCCTCCCCACCATATGGTTGATGTCATCTGACATTACGTCCTTCACCTTCTGGTTGCTGCCTCCGCCAGCCCACTCCCTCAGGCCAGCATGGAGAAATAGCGCTGTTCCATGCGAGTGAACTCCTCGCCCAGGCACCCTACCGCACGGTAGAAACTGGCCGATGGCGCTTCCTGCAACTCTTCGAAAAACCGCCCCATCCAGGGCTCCACATGACGCTTGAAGAATTCCCGCTGCCACTCGATGGAGACATCCGGGTCAACAATCGTCAGCGCCATGACCTCGCAAACCGCGGCCGCGTGATCCTCGGGATCACCGATCCCCTCCTGCCGCTCGATGCCCAATGCCTTGAGGTCATTGCGCAGCTCGATCAATGGCCGTTCCAGCAGAGAACCGCTGATGTACCAGGAAGCATAGGGGGTAATTTCGCCACCACCCACTCCAATGAACACGTCCTGGTATTCCTCGGCAAGCTGCCGGCGTTCTGCGCGATCCGCCGCGACCTTGAGCATTGACCAGGCACGGGCCACGCCGTCCCGGCTGTCGGCCGAATCGCCAATGCGGACCAGCAGGTCAAGCACTTCCTCCTCCGGCGGCCCGGCAAGCAGATTGCCGAGCATGCGCCAGGTTCCCGACCGAAGCTGATCGGCGTCTATCGAATCTGTCGCCTGCCTGGATTCCGCCACCTGTAACTCCCCTCACTCGATGACTTACTTGTCGGACCCCATCCCGAACACCCTGGGCCCGGTCACATCGCGCATTTCTTCGGCAAACATATCCATTACCCGACAGTCACCACACATCTTCAGCCGACGCAGGCTTTCCTCGGACTTGAACATGTGGTGGTCCTGGAGCCGGTCGGTCATGCGCTCGATGACGCTGGCCGTGGCAAACGGCTTGCCGCAGCTCACGCAACAGAACGGCTCCTCCTCGTTGGCGACACGCGGGCGCCGGCGCTGCTCCCAATCGAAAAGATAGCGTGGTTGCAGGGTAATGGCGTCCTCGGGACAGGCCTGCCTGCAGAGTCCGCACTGCACGCACAGGTCCTCGGTGAAATTGAGCTGCGGCTTGTCGCCGGCGTCGCCGAGAGCGTTGGTCGGGCACACCTGGGGACAGGCCATGCACAGGGTGCAGGATTGCGCATCCACCAGCACCTGGCCGAACGGCGCGCCCTTCGGCAGTCCCACCTGCTCGGCAGGCTGCGTTGCGTATTCGCGCAGATGATCGATTGCGAGCCGCAGGGTTCCCCGCTTTTCATTGAAGGTATCGAATGCCGCGGCAGCGACGGGCTCCGCCACCGCTTCCGCATCGGCACCGAGATCCTGAATGACGGTTACCATGCGTATCCGGTCCTTGGCCAGGCCCAGCGCTTCCAAAATCGGCTCCACGTAGCTCTGCTGAGCCTCCAGCTCTCCCCGCACCGAGCGAGCCACGGCCGGGGTATCCAGCAGCCAGACGGCGCTGGCGCCGTAGGCCAGGGAGGCCAGCCATATGTCCATGCCCACCGCACCGATTTCCGCCACCTGCACCGGCACGACGTTGCCCGGCAGTGTTGGCGCCAGGGCTTGCAGAGTCTCCAGCCCGTGTTCCTCATCGTGAAACAGCAGTACCGGGCGCGTGCCGCCGGCATCACGGAAGGCAGTCAGCATGGCCCGGATGCGCGCGAGCTGGTCCTTCGGCGTGGGATAGGCATAAATGATGGCACCGGTTGGACAGGCCGCGGCACAGCTTCCACCGCCCTGGCAGAGGTACGGATCCACCTCGATCAGATCGCCCAGCGAGGTGATGGCATTCGTCGGGCATGCATCCATGCAGCGCGTACAGCCGGTCAGGCCGCTGTCGCCGTGGGCACAGATGTCGGGGCTGTAGTTGAAAAACTTGGGCTTCTCGAACTCCCCGGTCATCTCGGGGATCTCGGCCAGGGCCCGCTGCAGTCTGTCGGGGTCGCCCCGCGGCGCGTAGTAGCCGAAAGGCGGGACTTCCATACCCAGCGCCGGAATCGACTGCAGGTCCAGCACCAGATCAAACCAGGGATGGGCGGTGCCGTTGAGTTCCGACAGGTTCAGATCGCCACCATCGGCAACCTGCATGCGGGCGGTGAACTTGCCGAGGTGGCCGCTGATACCGGCGGGCCGCCCGCGGATCACCGACAGCGCCGGATCGTCACGCGCGGCCGCGGCGGCTTCGTCCAGCTCGTGCGCGTCTTCCGTCACCAGCACCGTGCGGTGCAGCGCAGGCCCTATGGCGGCGGCTGCGGCGAGCGCCTCCTGCTCGGGCCCCACGACCAGCAGATAACCGGCCGAGCGGTAGCCCACCAGCGAGGTGGCCTCCACCTCCACCAGCGCGCCGGCCTCCATGGCACGCTCCCGCGGGCCATCTTTCATGCCGGCCGGACCAAACTTCAGACCCTCGTACACTTTCAGCAGGTCGGTCATATCACCTCTGCGACCGCAAACCCTGACTGGCAGGGTGTCCGTGTTTCCGGACTTACCGGGAATTGATGCAAGTAAATTGCCAGAATATTGTCCACCAGATGGGCCGAAATGGCCGTGTCCAACGCCTCGACTGCGCCATCATGACCCTGCGCCATCACGTGCCTGCTGCTCCTCCGCGTCTGCCTGACGCGCCCCGGTGGTGGTGGCGACATCGTCGTCGGCCGGGATTGGGACATGCTGCTGGGTGCGCTCGCCGCGCATCTCCTGCGCGATCCGCTCCTCGGCTTCCTCCGGACTGATCTCCTCGCCAATCTCCATGAGGCGATCGCGCAGTTTCCCCGCCTCCCTGGCGATAGACGCCTTGAGGTCGTGCGGCAAGATATCGCCGAGCGGCTCGAAGCTGGTGTAGTCGTCGGCATACTCGGCGCACAGGCAGATCTTGTTGTACTTGGCGCTGTGAAAGACGCGCGTCAGCGCCTTCATGCGCAGCGCCGGCGAGACGTTCCTGGCCAGGAAGACACTGAGATCCGAGGATGCATCGAGGGACTCCAGGGGCGGCATGTCCTCATCGGTGAGATCCTCGTACCGCTTGCCGGTACGGGGGTCGATACGCTCACCGGGGTCCTCCGCTTCAGCCTCGGCCTCCAAGGCTTGGGCTTCGGCCGGTTCATCAGGCACCTCACCGCGCTCCACCTCTGCCTTGCGTCGCGCCCAGCGCCCGAGAAAGCCACCTACGGGATCCGGCTCGGCGGGCTTTTCCGCGGTCGGAAGCCACCGATAGGTGCGATCTTCGTTACTCATGACTCACCATCCTCCACCGAGTCGCCCACCTCGGCATCGAACAGCGCCTTGCTGCGTTTCTTGCCGCGCGCCTTGCGTTTCCTCGGAACATAGTGATCCAGCACGAAACGCTCCACCCAGCGATAGACTTCCGGCGGGATGGCCACTTTGAAAACCTGCTCGTTCACATCGCGCAGATCGGTGGCGTCGAGGTTCTGAGCATCGTCCAGGCTGACGGTGACCTGGAGAGGTCGCAGACCATCCGCTTCCTGTCTGGCCACGACATACACGCGAGGGGTGTCGGAATTGATGTTGTAGGCGTAGCTCTCCACCTTGTGCGGAATCAGGCGCAGGGTGAAACCCGACCAGAGGAACAGGTCTCCCTCGGGCCCCGATCGCATGCGCATGCTGCGAATTTCGTCGCTGGCGAACCGCTGACCCACGACCACCCCCATGACGCGCCACGCACGACGTCCCTCGTCGTTCGCCAGATGCCCGACCATCACCGAAACGGGAAGCGCCGCCTTCCCGGACCAGTGAGTCTGTTGGTCGACCTCGGTCATGAATCTCCGCCAATAGTTCGTACACACATAGGCTGCGTTTTTATCCTTATCCCGTTAATGGTGCAGAAGTCATACCAGCCAGCCTGTCACGAAAACGTAACGGTGCAAGCGGGTTCGGACGGAAAGCACGCGAAAAGACCTCATTGGAATCGGTACAATTTAACCCAGCTCATGGGCCACTGGTGCATTTTGACCCACATGCTTTCCAGAACACGCACTCCTTGGGCCTGCGTTTCGCAACGGCCGATATTCAGCTTAAACTCTAGACTAGGGTCGCAGAACCAGCACAGGTTCCGACGACCCGAGATGAAGTGCAGTCTGTACCAGTAGCGAGGGGTTCCGCCACCGGGCCGTCTAGCCTGCATATCTCACCGCCGTTCGTCGCGAGGGCGTCGAAATGCCGCTGTGATGGGGGGGCACGGACCGGAAGACGGCCGAAGGCGTAGCTGACACTACGTCGAGCCGGCTGCAGGGAGTACGCCCCGAGACAGCGAGCAGATCGGCGTGCGTAGTAGAAGGGCGGCGGGATATGCGGGCCAGGCTCCGGTAACGGCTCTGCCGCCACTGTTGCCGAGCCCATCAAGGCACGATATTTGTATCGCCCCGACATACAACCATAAC
>SLSJ01000092.1 GCA_007130525.1 Ectothiorhodospiraceae bacterium
ATCTCATGGAGATGGCGGGGCGTGAGGTAGTCATATTCGGCATTGAGTATCAGGGTCGGGCAGTCAATGGCCCCGAGTTCCTCGCTGATGCCGCTGAAATCGGCCAGCGACTCCATCAGGTTCTGGATGCCGAATAGCTCGTTGCCGGAGGCTCCCACGCGACGGATAAGGCTGATCAGTTCGGCATTCTCGGTCAACCAGCGGTTGCTGAAATTGAGCGGCATGAGGAGGTCGAGATAGTACTCGAAGCCTACCCTGGAGAGACCCGTGAAGAGGTTCCATGCATGGCAACGCAGCTGCGGATCCAGCTCACTGAAGGTGCTGACGGGAAGCAGACCGGCAATGGCGTCGGCGTGGGCGACAGCATACTTCAGCGCGACGACGCCGCCGAATGATATCCCGAATACGTAGGGCCTGGAAATGCCGAGGTGCTCATGCAGCTCCCGCAACACATCGACGTGATCATCAAAACCGGCGCCGAGAACCGGTTTCGACGAAAGCCCCTGACCAAGCATGTCGTAACTGAGCACTCTGCATCCGGCAGCGGGCAACAGGGAGAAATAAGGGGCCCAGTGCGAGGTGCGCATCGACAGGCCATTGACAATGGTGACGACCGGCGCCTCGCCGCCACCGTGCAGTTCGTAGTGAAGATCGTGCCCCCGTTTGCTGCGGTACGCGGGCATCAGGCGTTAGCACCATTCGGCGCGATCCGCTCCAGGAGTTCCCGGAAGCAACTCTCCACCTTGTTCCGCTCCTCTTCCACGATGCGCTCCCGCTGCTCCGCCTCGAGTCCGCAGTCCGCTTCCTTGAGCAGGCGAATCTGCACCTGGATCTGGCGCCCGTTTTCTTCTTCCACCTCCTTGAGGGCCTGCAGAAACGGCGTATCAAGGCTCATGCTGGTCGGCAGCAGCGGGATAAACCGCACCACCGACATGAAGGCGTGACTGAGCGCCAGGTAACTGTAGAAAGTCTCATCGAGCGCCAGCAGACCCTGCAGGTAGCGCGCGGCCCCGGTTCGGTTCCACAACTCCAGATTGAGATTGGTGGCCTCCATGTAGAGGAAGGGGTTGGAAGACCAGGCGGTCGCCTTGCCGATCAGGGTCGCCAGTTCGACTTCCCGATAGTACTGATTGTGCAGGGCACGGTAGGGCTGCCAGTCAAAGGGCTGGAGTTCAACCTTCGCCAACACTGCGCTGTTGATGGCCTTGATCGACTGAATGAACAGGGTGATCCGCGTCTGATCATCGGGATGCACGCTGCCGCGCGCGAAATGCTCGCGGATTCGCTTGCGCAGTTTGGCGATGTCGTTCGTCATGGTTTCTCGGGGGCCGCGTACATGAACCGATTCTATCCCGTCCATAATGAGGTACCAATGTCAGCCTTGCCCGCATTTCTCGCCGCCGTTCGTCGCGAGGGCGTCGGGATGCCGCTGTGACGGGGGCACGGACCGGAAGACGGCGAAAGCGTAGCTGACGCTCCGTCGAGCCGGCTGCAGGGAGTACGCCCCGACACAGCGAGCAGATCGGGCGTGCGTAGCAGAAGGGCGGTGAGATATGCGGGCTGGTCCCGGGCTGTCACAAGCTTCGCGTTCGCGGCAGTGTTGGCGCAGGCGCGGGAGCCCGGAGATGCTGAAGGACACCGCGAGAAGCTCCGGGAAGGCCCGCGGGGCGCGGTCCGGTCGCTCGCGGGTCTGTACAATGTGGCCTCGGTCATGGACTGTGGACGAGGGTGCCCAGCGGCCAGTGTTCCGTCCAACCGCCACCTTCGCAATGTGACGATCACCTTAAAACGACGGGAGTCAGGAATGCGCAACGACCCCGAGGAACGGAAAGTCAGGCTCCTGGGAGCAGTTCACGAGCGAATCCGGGAGAGATGGTCCGGCGGCACCGTGGCACTGCTGCAGACGTTCATCTCGCAATACTACCGGCGCGTGGCGGCAGACGACCTCGACTGGCGCGATGTCGACGACGTGTACGGTGCGGCGCTGTCACACTGGAACCTCGCGCGACGGCGGCGCATCGGAACACCCCGGATCCATGTGTACAACCCGACTCCCGATCAGCATGGCTGGGAATCCACACACACCATTCTGCAGGTAACCACCGACGATGTGCCTTTCCTGGTGGATTCGATCGCCATGGCGCTGAACCGGCGGGGGCTCACCATCCACCTCACTATTCACCCTCTGATCCGGTTGGTACGTGGTGACGATGGCGAAGTCCGCGAAGTATTCGTCGGCGATCAACCCGGCGAAGGCACGGCCGAGTCATGGATGCATTTCGAGGTGGACCGTCTCCCCGAAGACCAGGAACTCCTGGAGTTACAGGAGCAGATCCTGCGGGTGCTCGAGGACACACGCACCGTGGTGGCGGACTGGATCCCGATGCGGAACAAGATGGTAGAGGCGGCAGGCGAGCTGAAGCAGACCGCGGGCAGCGAGAACGCGGAACTGGACGAAACCCTGGCCTTTCTGGACTGGCTGGTAAACGACCATTTCACCTTTCTCGGTTACCGCTGCTACCGGCTGGAGCGCAGGGAAAAGCGTGACGAACTCATTGCCGAAACCGGCAGCGGGCTCGGCATACTGCGCAAGCGAGAGGGCAGCCCCCGCTCCTCACGCTTCGCCAGGTTACCGGCGGATATCCGCGCCATGGCCCGCCAGCCGAAGCCGCTGATCGTGACCAAGTCCGATCACCGCTCACCCGTGCACCGTCCCGGCTACATGGACTATATCGGCATCAAGCGCTTTGACGACACCGGAGCGGTAATCGGCGAACACCGGTTCCTGGGCCTGTACTCTTCCGCCGCGTACAACCTCAGCCCCCGGGACATCCCGTTGCTGAGGCGCAAGATCGCCGCGGTCATAGAACGCGCGGCTCTGCCGACGCCCGGGCACAGCAGTAAGGCGCTGCTCAACATCCTGGAAACCTATCCGCGCGACGAGTTGTTCCAGATAGACGCCGACGAGCTGTACCGGATCGCCACCGGCATCCTGCATCTGCAGGAACGGCAGCGCGTGCGTGTGTTCGTGCGCCATGATACCTACCGACGGTTCGTTTCCTGCCTGGTGTACGCGCCTCGCGACCGCTATGACAGTGATGTCCGTCGGAAGATGATGGCAATCCTGGAGCGGGCCTACGGGACCGACCAGAGCGAGTTCGCCGTCAGCCTCTCGGAAGCGGTGCTTGCGCGCATCCACTTCTTGCTCCATGTACGCAACCACCGCATTCCCGAGGTCGACACCAGGGAGCTGGAGGCGGAATTGCGCGAGACCATCCACGACTGGACGGATGATCTCTACCATGCGCTGCTGGAGTATTACGGGGAAGGCAAAGGCAACCGTTTGTTCAAGCGGTACGGCGAAGCATTCAGTGCCGCTTACCGCGAGGACACGAGCCCGCGTGTCGCCGCTCAGGATGTCGATCGGCTTGAGAAACTGGGTCCGGACCAGGACCTGGAAATCATGCTCTATCGCCCGCTGGAGGCCACCGAGGACATCGTCCGGCTGCGCATCTACCACTACGGCGGCGGGGTCACCCTGTCGGATACTCTCCCGCTGCTCGAGAACATGGGTGTGCGAGTGCTTGATGAACGCCCCTACACCCTGCAGACGGGGGAACCCGGTCACTGGATCCATGATTTCGGGCTGTACTACACCGGCCAGAGCGATCTGGAAATGGAGCAGATCCGGGAGTTGTTCGAGGAGACCTTCGCGGCCACCTGGCACGGCCGGGTGGAGAATGACGGATTCAATCAGCTGGTGCTGGCCGCCCGCCTGTCCTGGCGCGAGGTGGTGATACTGCGCGCCTATTCCCGTTATCTGCGTCAGGCGGGAACCTCTTTCAGCCAGTCCTACATGGAGGAAACGCTGGTCTGCAACCCGCGCATCGCCCGACTGCTGGTGCGGCTCTTCCATACCCGGCTGGACCCGGAACGCGTCGACGACAAACGTGCCTCCCGCCTCGGCGAACAAATCGAACTCGCGTTGAATGACGTCCCCAGCCTGGACGAGGACCGCATCCTGCGCCGCCTCCTTGCGGCCATAGAAGCCACCCTGCGCACCAACTACTATCAGCTGGACGGGAACCGGGACTACAAGGATTACGTCAGCCTCAAGCTCAACCCGGAACTGATCCCGGCCATGCCCGAACCACGGCCTGCCTTCGAGATCTACGTCTATTCGCCGCGCACGGAAGGCGTGCACTTGCGTGGAGGCAAGGTGGCGCGCGGCGGGCTGCGCTGGTCCGACCGACGCGAGGACTTCCGCACCGAGGTGCTGGGCCTGATGAAGGCGCAGATGGTCAAGAACGCCGTGATCGTACCGGTAGGAGCCAAGGGCGGCTTCGTGGCCAAGCAGCTCCCCGAGGAGCGTGAGGCTGTTCAGGAGGAGGTGAAAGCCTGTTACCGAATCTTCATTCGCGGTCTGCTGGACATCACGGATAACTACCCCGGCGGCGAGATTGAGCCGCCTCCCGACGTGGTGCGTCATGACGACGACGATCCTTACCTGGTGGTGGCTGCCGACAAGGGCACGGCCACGTTTTCCGACATGGCGAACGAGATTGCCGCCGATTACGGTTTCTGGCTCCGGGACGCCTTTGCATCCGGCGGCAGCAATGGCTATGACCACAAGAAGATGGGCATCACTGCCAAGGGTGCCTGGGTGGCGGTGGAACGGCATTTCAGGGAAATGAACCGGAACGTGCACACCGACCCGTTCACGGTGGTGGGGATAGGTGACATGTCCGGCGACGTGTTCGGCAACGGCATGCTGCTGTCACGGAAGATCCGGTTACTGGCCGCCTTCGATCACCGGCACATTTTCGTCGATCCGGACCCCGACGCCGAGCAGTCTTTCCAGGAACGACTGCGGTTGTTTTCACTGCCCCGTTCCTCCTGGGATGACTATGATCGCGCCCTGCTTTCCAGGGGCGGAGACATCTACCCGCGCAGCGCCAAGTCCATCAACCTGTCCCCGCAGGCGAAGAAGGCGCTCGGTATCAGTCAACCCAGCCTCACACCGGCCGATCTTATCCAGGCCATCCTGCTCGCGCCCGTGGACCTGCTCTGGAACGGGGGGATAGGCACCTACGTCAAGGCCTCCACCGAAAACCATGCGGACGTGGGCGACCGCGCCAACGATGCGGTGCGCGTCGATGCCGCGGACCTGCGCTGCAAGGTGGTGGGCGAAGGCGGGAATCTGGGTGTAACCCAGCTGGGTCGGATCGAGTACGCGCTCGGCGGTGGCAGGATCAACACCGACGCCATCGATAACGTCGGCGGCGTCAACTGTTCCGACCACGAGGTGAACATCAAGGTCCTGCTCAATGAT
Source organism: Ectothiorhodospiraceae bacterium (assembly GCA_007130525.1). Lineage (GTDB taxonomy): Bacteria > Pseudomonadota > Gammaproteobacteria > Nitrococcales > Aquisalimonadaceae > Methylonatrum. The sequence goes on from SLSJ01000092.1 coordinate 5,333, forward strand.
GTCCTGGACCGCGGAGAATTGACGGAGCGCCAGCGCAGTCGGCTGCTCGCCGACATGACGAAGGAGGTCGCGGACCTTGTGCTTGCCGACAGCTACCGCCAGACCGAGGCGCTTAGCATCATGGAGGCGCGCGCGCCGAGCCTTCTCAGCGAACACGCACGGATGATCCGGGAACTTGAGACGCAGGGCCGCATCCGCCGACACCTGGACGGTCTCCCACAGGAGCGCCAGATCCAGGAGCGGAGCGCCGCGGGTCTCGGCCTGACACGGCCCGAGGCGGCGGTGTTGTTGGCACACGCCAAGCTCAACGCATACGAGACTCTGCTCGCCAGTACGCTGCCGGACAACCCGGACCTGCAAGAGACGCTGCAGGCGTATTTCCCGGCACCGCTGCGCAAGCGCTACCGCACGCTGCTCCCGGAGCACCGCCTGCATCGTGAAATCGTTGCCACGCAGGTCACCAACGAGCTCTTTGACCGCATGGGGGCGAGCTTTCTGTTCCGTACCCAGGAGGCCAGCGGCGGCGAGGCGGATGCCATCGCCCGCGCCTACTTCATGACCCGCGGCATATTCGGCCTGGACGATCTGTGGAAACAGATCAACGGCCTCGACAACCAGGTGGCGAACAGCAGTCAGACGGCGTTGCGCATGGACCTCCTGGACGTGGCAGAGAGTTCGGTCCTTTGGCTGATGCGCCATCTCCCCGGCACGACGCAGCCGGTGGACGCCACCATACGCCATCTGCGGAAACCGGTGACGGCGCTTGAGGCCGATTTGGACGCCCTCCTTCCGGAAGACGACAAGCGTTACCTGGCAGGCCGCGTACGCAAGTACGTGAATGAAGGTGTTCCCGAGGAACTGGCTGTCCGGGTGACACACCTTGACCCCATGGCGTCGGCACTGGACGTATCCCTGACCGCGGACGAGACCGGCGCGGAGTTGCGCGCGGCTGCGGCCGTTTATTTCCAGCTCGCGGGCCAACTGGGCCTTCGCTGGCTGGCGAACGCCATCGAGGATGTCCCCACCGACGACCCCTGGCATGAGCGGTGCCGGGTCGGTCTCGAGGACGATCTCGGACGCCAGCGCCGTCTGCTCACCACCGCAGTGCTGCGCAATGGCAACGGCGACACACCGGATGCCGTGGTGGAAAGATGGTCGCGGCGGTTCAGTGGTCCGATCAACCGCCTCATGCAGACACTGGATGACCTGCGGCACTGCGCCCAGCCGGACGTCGCCATGCTGTCCGTGGCGCTACAGGAACTCAAGAACCTGGTTTCCATTTCCGGGCGGTCGGCGTGAAATGACGGATTGCGGGGACCAAGCATGAACGTGGAAAACGACGAGGAGAGTGTGCCTCTGCACGTGCGCAGTCAGGGCGAGGGACCGCCGCTACTCCTGTTGCATGGCCTTTACGGCTCCGGCAGCAACTGGAATGGCATTGGCCGCAGGCTGGCCCACAGCTATCGCGTGCATCAACCCGATCTGCGCAATCACGGCAAGTCCCCGCACCATCCGACCATGCATTACCAGGCCATGACAGCCGATCTGCTGGCATTGATGGATCGCCTCGAGATTGGCCGGGCCGCCGTTCTTGGCCACAGCATGGGGGGGAAAGCGGCCATGCTGCTTGCGCTCGCCCAGCCGTCGAGGGTGGCCGCCCTGGCCGTGGCCGATGTGGCGCCGGTCCGCTATTGCAGCGATGAACATGCGCGGCTGATCGCCACCCTGCGCTCCCTGGATACCCGTAGCATCGGCAGCCGTGCGGAGGCCGACGAGGCCTTGCGTGCCGCCATTCCCGATGCGGGCATCCGGCAGTTCCTGCTTACCAACCTGGCTCGAGCGCATGGCCGCTGGCAATGGCGCATACCGCTTGATGTGCTAGCGGAGGGCCTGCCGGCGATCAGCGGCTGGCCGGGGGAGCTGGATGTACACTATCCCGATCCCGCGCTGTTCATTTACGGCGGCCGCTCCACGTATGTCACGGACGACGGCTGCGTCCGGATACGCGACTACTTCCCGGCTGCCCGCTTTCACTGCATGGAGGAATGCGGTCATCTGCTGCATGTGGAAAAGCCCGATGCGTTCACGCAGGTTGTCCAGCGATTTCTGTCGGATCCGGAATCGGTTAATAATTTCACAAAGTAAAATGGATTTCATAATACGGACATTCTTCTGGTGAGTTGCTTCCAGAGATCGATATACTGGCGCTCTGCTGGAGCATGCGCCTGATTTCATGATGCGGAGCACACGGGATGTCTGATGACCTGCGAGAAGCCGCCCTCGAATACCACCGTTACCCCACCCCCGGAAAAATCAGCCTCCTCCCGACCAAGCCGCTGGCCAACCAGCGCGACCTGGCGCTGGCCTACTCGCCCGGCGTCGCGGCGGCCTGCGATCTGATCGTTCAGGACCCCTCCGAGGCCGCCAAGCTGACGTCCCGCGGCAACCTGGTGGCAGTGATCACCAACGGTACCGCGGTGCTCGGGCTGGGCGCCATCGGGCCACTGGCCTCCAAACCGGTGATGGAGGGCAAGGGCGTACTGTTCAAGAAATTTTCCGGCATCGATGTATTCGACATCGAAATCGACGAACGCGATCCAGACAAGCTGGTGGATATTATCGCAAGCCTCGAGCCCACGTTCGGGGGCGTGAATCTCGAGGACATCAAGGCGCCCGAGTGTTTCGAGATCGAGGAAAAGCTCAAGGAGCGCATGAATATCCCGGTGTTCCACGACGATCAGCATGGCACTGCCATCATCACCGCCGCCGCCATCCGCAATGGCCTGCGGGTAGTCGAGAAGGACATCGACAAGGTCAGCCTGGTCTGCTCGGGTGCCGGCGCTGCCGCCATTGCCTGTCTGGATCTGCTGGTAAGCCTGGGCATGAATCCGGACAATATCCTCGTGACCGACCGCGAGGGCGTGGTGCACACGGGGCGTACCGACCTGGATTCGCGCAAGGCCGTGTATGCGCGTCAGACAGAGGCTCGCTCACTGGACGACGCGATCGGCGGCGCCGACATATTTCTCGGCCTGTCGGCGCCCGGCGTGCTGAAGAAGGAGATGGTGGCAAGGATGTCCGAACGGCCACTGATCCTCGCCCTTGCCAACCCCATTCCCGAGATCCTGCCGGAGGACGCGCTGGAAGTGCGCCCCGACGCCGTGATGGCCACTGGGCGTTCCGACTATCCGAACCAGGTCAACAACGTACTTTGCTTTCCGTTCATCTTCCGCGGCGCGCTGGACGTCGGCGCGACCACGATCAACGATGAGATGAAGCTGGCCTGCGTGGAGGCCCTTGCCGACCTGACCATGCAGGAATCCTCCGACGTGGTGGTCGCGGCTTACGGCGGCAAGCCGCTGCAATTCGGCCCCGAGTACCTGATACCGAAACCCTTCGACCCCCGCCTGATATCACGAATAGCGCCGGCGGTTGCCCGGGCCGCCATGGACAGCGGAATCGCCACCCGGCCCATCGAGGACTTCGGCGCCTACGTGTTCAAACTGAATCAGTTCGTGTTCCAGTCAGGGCTGGTGATGAAACCGCTGTTCGAAGAGGCCCGGGAGGAGCTCAGAAATGTGGTCTACGCCGAGGGGGAACAGGAAATCGTGCTGCGGGCGGTGCAGGTGGTGGTGGACGACGGGCTGGCGAAGCCCATCCTGATCGGCCGCCGAAAGGTTGTGGAGATGCGCATTCGGCGTCTTGGCCTGCGCCTGCGCCGCGGGGAGCATTACGAGCTTTGCGATCCGGAAGACGACCCCCGTTACCGCGAATACTGGACGCTGTATCACAGCCTCATGGAACGCCGTGGCGTAACTCCGGACCAGGCTCGCAACATCGTGCGCACGCGCAATACCGTGATTGCCGCGCTGATGGTCTACCGTGGCGAAGCAGATGCCCTGATCTGTGGCACCGTCGGTCGCTACCACCGCCAGTTGCAGTACATCGAGTCAATACTGGGCCGGCGCCCGGGGGTCCGCAATCTCGCCGCCATGAATGCGCTGATCCTGCCCAAGGGTACCTTCTTCCTGTGCGATACCTATGTGCACCAGAATCCCACTGTCCAGCAGGTGGCGGAAATGACGATCCTGGCGGCCGACGAGGTGCGCCGCTTCGGCATCATCCCCAAGGTGGCGCTGCTCTCGCACTCCAGTTTCGGCACCTCCGATGCGGAGTCGGCAGTAAAGATGCGCGAGGCACTGCAACTGATCGAGGCCCGCGATCCCTCGCTGGAGGTGGAAGGTGAGATGCATGGTGACGCCGCGTTGTCGGAAAGCATCCGCAAGCGCATCTTCCCCAATGCGCGCCTCAAGGGTCAGGCCAACCTCCTGATCATGCCAACGCTGGACGCATCCAACATCGCCTTCAACCTGCTCAAGATCATGGGCGACGGGGTTTCGGTGGGTCCGATCCTGCTCGGCACGAACAAGCCGGCGCATATTCTCACGCCTTCTGTGACCACACGGGGCATCATGAACATGACCGCGCTTGCGGCAGTGGAAGCGGGCATCCTGGCCGGCACTCCCGTGGAAAAGGAAACTGCCTAAAGGAACCCGGCCATGCACGCGATCGTGGTTCACGAGACAGGAGGCCCCGAGCAGATGCGCTGGCAGCGAGCCGATGTGGGCAGCCCCGCTGCAGACGAGGCACTGGTACGGCACACTGCCATTGGCCTGAATTTCATCGACGTCTATTTCCGCACCGGCCTCTATCCACCACCACGGCTTCCGTTCACGCCGGGCATGGAAGCCGCCGGCGTGGTCGAAGCGGTGGGCGAAGACGTGGACACACTGGAACCCGGCGATCGAGTTGCATATGCCGCCGCACCACCGGGCGCCTATTGCGAACGCCGCCTGATGCCCGCCGAACGATTGGTGCGCATTCCGGAAGACGTCAGCGATGAAGCGGCAGCGGCGATCATGCTCAAGGGCATGACGGCCTGGTACCTGCTACGGCGCACGCACCGGCTGCAGGCCGGAGAAACCATCCTCGTTCACGCCGCCGCCGGTGGCGTGGGCCTGATTGTCTGTCAGTGGGCCAGGGCATTGGGCGCAACCGTGATCGGCACCGTAGGCAGCCCCGAAAAAGCGGAACTTGCCAGGGCCCACGGCTGCCACCATCCCATCGACTACAGGTGCGAACGCTTTCCTGAGCGCGTGCGCGCCATCACCGCTAGCCCGCATATCTCACCGCCGTTCGTCGCGAGGGCGTCGAGATGCCGCTGTGACGGGGGGCACGGACCGGAAGACGGCGAAGGCGTAGCTGACACTACGTCGAGCCGGCTGGAAGGAGTACGCCGCCGACACAGCGAGCAGATCGGCGTGCGCAGTAGAAGGGCGGTGAGGTATGCGGGCTAGCCGCGGCGTTTCCGTGGTCTACGATTCGGTGGGTCGGGACACCTTTGCGGACTCCCTGGACTACCTGCAGCCCAAGGGGCTCATGGTGAGCTTTGGCCAGAGTTCAGGACCCGTGGCACCGTTGGATATCGGAGTGCTTGCGCGAGAGGGTTCGCTGTCCCTGACCCGACCCACCCTGTTCACCTATATCGCCCAACGGGACGAACTGCAAACGGCCGCGGCCGAACTGTTCGAGCAGGTGGCGGGTGGGCGCATCCGTGTCCGGATCAACCAGCGTTTTCCGCTGCGTGACGCGGCCCGTGCGCACGAGGTACTGGAGGCTCGCCGGACTACGGGCTCCACGATACTGTTGCCGTAGGTCAGCCCCCGACCGCGCGCGGCATCACATCAGGGCGTAGGAGATTGTTCGGACGCCGGAATCCGCCGCCCAGTTCGGCCGCCAGTCTGAAGTTCTCCGAAGCCGAATCGGATTCACCCAGGCGCTGCTGGAGACAGGCCAGAAGGTAACAGGCCTCCCCCGTGGGCTCCCGCGCCACCGCCGCCTCCAGGTACGAGCGCGCCCGGCCCCACAGCCCGTTGGCAATCGCCAGCCGCCCGGCCGCCAACAGCAGGGCCGCATCTTCCGGGCGCTCCTTGAGCCAGGCTTCGACAATGGCGAAAGGCGGCCCCGGATCCTTCATGTCCAGGCGGCCATAGCGTTCCACCCAGGACGGCCGCCAGGCGTGCCGCAGACCGTTGCGCAGCAGTTTCTCGGCCACCGGATCGCCGGGATTGAACTGCATGCGTGCGTCTACGTACGTAAGGATCACGGCGGGATTACTGGAGGCGGAGCGCGGCAGCCGGTTCCAGGCCCGCTCAAGTGCGGCCTCATCGTTTCGGGCCGCTGCCAACAGGCTGCCGCGGGCGGCCCGCTGCTCGAGATCCGCAACGTAGCCTTTTTCCAGGGTTCCCAGACGCTTCAGCGCCGGTAGCATGGTCAGCAGCCGATCCCACTCGCCCAGCGGCACGCATGCCCTGCACAATAATTCAAGCACACGGGGCTGGCGCGGATATTTCTCGTCCAGATAGTTGAGCGTGGCGAACGCCGTCTCCCACTGTTCGTCTTCCAGGTAGAGTTGAGCCTGCACAAGACCGATCGCCAACCGAGCTTCCGGATCCTGGCGGTCGGCCAGCGCCAGGTAATGGTCGCGGCGTCGAGCGGCACCGGAACGATGGGCCGACCAGGCGGCACACAGGTAATGCAACATGGGCATGTCGGCGTGGACGGCCGAATTGACCAGTGCGCGCTCGGCATCCGCATACCGGCCTTCGGCCATCCTCACCAGGCCGCGTATCAACCTTTGCTGGGCCCTGATCCGCCGACGACGGCGCCACCAGCCGCGCATGCTGCCCGGTGTGCGCACGACGCGCACCAACATGCGCACCAGGAAATACCCCAGCAGAACGGCAACGATGGCGGCGCCGGCAGCCAGAAACAGACTGGTTTCCAATGTGATATCGCCAACGCTGACCAGCACGTATCCCGCCTGCTCGTGAAACCACAGCGCAGCGGCGGCGCTGAGTAGCAGGACGACAAGCAACCCGAACAGCCGGATCATGACTCTTCCTCCCCCCGCTCCGGCCGCATGCGCGGAAGCAGGTCGTCGAGGTCCGGCATATCCGCGCTGACCCGCTTCTCCACAAGGGCGCCGAGCGCGTCTGCCGCCTCGCGAACCTGGGCGTCGTCGGCATCGAAGTGGCGCTGCAGCCAGGCCTGGGCCTGCAACAGGCTCTCGCGCCAGGTATCGGCATCCTCCTCCAGCAATGCCAACCGCGCCACCTGCAACTGCAGCCGCACGTTCTCGCGCAGGAACCAGCCCTGCTCCGGTGAAACCAGTGGTGGTACCGGATCGTCGCGGCGTACCACCACCAGGCTGGAAAGGCTCTCGCGGAACTGCTGCCATGCCCGGGCCCCGGCCTCGCGCCAGCCCTCGACAGTGGACAGATCGGCATCCGGCTGACCTTCAATGGGCTTGGAGCGTATCCGCGTTTCCGGCTGCGCGATGGGCCAATCGTCCACGGCGGCAATGAGCCCGCCGAGGTCCGCTGTTAGCGCTTCCCTGTCGGGACGCTGAACGTCCAGCAGGGCATCGATGGCCTTTCTAAGCTGCTGACGTTGTTCGATGGTATCGGCTCCCAGCCGGCCCAGCAGTTTGTCGGCTTCGCGCAGAGCCGCCAGTCCGCCGTTCACGTCGCGGTGAAAACGCACACGGTAGCGGGCAACGCCGAACAGATAGTCGACCTCGCTCAGGATCCAGTCGCGATGATGGGCCGCAGCCAGTTCCTCGATGCGCTCCATCCGGTCATCACTGCGTGCCTGGCGCTCGCGAACCGAAGCCATGGCTTCCTCGGCGCGTGCAAGCTGCTGCACGTGTTGCTGGTGTTCCGTGGCCAGATTATCCACGCGACCCTCAAGTCGGTCTGCACGGGAACGCAGACTGTCCCGCAATTCCGCCAGTTCCAGATCGCTTGCCAGACCCGTCTGAGCGTCGGCCAGCGCCTCCTGTCGCTCCCAGAGCCACCAGCCGCCGGCCGCGGTCGCACCGGCAAGTACCAGCAGGAGCAGCACTACGAGCCAAAGACCGGCCCGGCCACCGGAACCATGACGGGCTGGCGGCGGCGGTGCCGGCGGTTTGACCCCTCCGGACTGGAGTACCAGGTCCAGTTCGCTGGCCTCGGGTGTTGTCCGCTCCTTTTCCGCGGCAGTGGTTCCGGAACCACTGCCTTGTGCGCGCGGCTCGTCGCCCTTTGCTTTCTCCGGAGCGTCGGCCGGCTTGTGTGCGCTCGTCCCGCCGCCCTTTGCCTTCTCCGGAGCGTCGGCCGGCTTGTGTGCGCTCGTCCCGCCGCCCTTTGCCTTCTCCGGAGCGTCGGCCGGCTTGTGTGCGCCGCCCGACCCGCCGCTCTTCGCTTTTTCCGGAGCGTCGCCCGGCTTGCGAGCGCCGACATCCGATTCCGGTTTGTCTTTCTTGGGATCGCTCATGAGTGCATCCGTTTCCGCGCCTGCTGCCACCAGCCTACTATGCCCTGCACCACGGCTGCATCGAAAGGCCGTGTCACCGTTATCGTCCCGCGCCATCCTCGCTGCCCGGCAGCTTCCGCGATTCGCGGAGCTATGGTCACCAGATCACGCTCGAGCAGCCTCTCTCGCCAGTCCTTCCCCGCAAGTTGCAACAGATTATCCAACGCATCGACGCTGGTGATCAGCACGATGCACGGCTGCGTTCGCTGCAACCACGACCGCAGTATGGCTGGATCGGTGTCCGGAAGCACACGTCGATAGACATCCAGCCTGGTGATCTCCGCTCCGCGCCCACGCAGCGACGGCTCCAGCAGACCCCGGCCACCTTCACCGGTTATCAGCATGGCGGCGGTTCCGCGCAAGTCCTGCAGTTGCGGGAGCGCTAGCAAGGCCTCACTGTTGCAAGGCGGTGGTGCAATCAACACCTCTCCCGCGCCCGCCCGCTCCAACGCCTCGCCGGTACTGGCGCCGACGGCGGCACAGAGAACGGACCGGGGAAATCTTCGCCCGCGGGAGGCGAGCAACTCCATCAGCATGGTGACGGCATTGACGCTGGTGAAGACCAGCAATTGTTGCTCATCGATCCGATCAAGACCCGCCTCCAGAACAGGGGTCGGCGCTAGCGGCACGATCTCGAGTACAGGAAACCGGACCACATCGGCTCCCGCGGCAGACAGCTGCGCACAGAGATTGTCCGCCTGGTGGCGGGGACGTGTCACCAGCGTGCTAACGCCATCAAGCGGGCCGCTGGTCACCGTCATCGCCATTTTCCGCTATCAGCGCGCGAAGTATGTCGCCGGCACCGCGATCCAGGAGGTCGCGGCCGAGCTGCGTCCCCAGTTCGTCGGCGTCGACCGCCGTGCCACAGATCTCGCCACGAACGATCCGTACCCCGTCCGGAGAGCCCACCAGCCCACGCAGCCGCAGCGAATCGCCATCGAGTTCGGCATATGCCCCTATCGGGATCTGGCAGCTACCCTCCAGTTCGCGGTTCATGGCCCGTTCCGCGGCAACCCGGATATGGCTCTCTGTATGGTCCAGGGGACCAATCAGCGCTTCCACCTCGGTGTCACCCACGCGACACTGAATACCGAGCGCGCCCTGCCCCACGGCCGGCAGGCATTCCTCGGGCGGTATACGTCGGCGGATGCGACCGTCGAGTTGCAGGCGCCTGAGACCCGCGGCGGCCAGGATGATGGCATCGAACTCGCCTTCATCCAGCTTTCTGAGCCGTGTATTGACGCTCCCCCGCAATGTGAGAACGTTCAGATCCGGCCGCAGCGCGCGAATCTGGCATTGCCGCCGCAGACTGGCGGTTCCGAGCCGTGCGCCATGCGGCAACGACTGCAGATCAGGATATTGATTCGAGACAAAGGCATCGCAGGGATCGCCGCGTTCCGGAATGACCGGAATAGCCAGGTCCGGCGTAACCTGGGCCGGCACGTCCTTCATCGAGTGCACTGCAATATCCGCAGCGCCCTCCAGCAGCCCCTGCTCAAGCTCCTTCAGAAAAAGGCCCTTGCCGCCGATTCGAGCAAGCGGCGCGTCGAGAATGCGATCGCCACGCGTGCTCATTCGAACCAGTTCCACCTGCAGCCCCGGATGCCGCTGCCGAAGCGCCGCGGCCACATGCTCCGCCTGCCAGACGGCGAGGGGAGATCGGCGGGTGGCTATACGAAGAGTTCCGGACATTCAAAAGACCCTCGAGACGGCCCCGGACAGGAGCGTGCCATCGCTTGCGCACCACGGCGCTTGCCGGATCGCAGCGGTAACTGAAGGTCTATCATGCCATGATCAGCGGGCAGGTTCCGAACCGGGAGTCATCAGGATCCGCTGTCACCGAGTTCGCGCAGCAGCCGACGCACTTCCGGCACGTGCCGTCGACTCACCTCCAGGCGGTGCTCGGTGCCCCGAATCGCCACCACCCGCCTGCCATCCGCCTCCCGCTCCAGGCCACCAAGACTGTTGCGGCAGACCAGCGCATTGCGGTGGATTCGCACCAGGCGGTCGGCAAATTCCTCCTCGAGCTGACGAAGGGAATCCTCGATCAGGTCCTCGCCATCGATGTGACAGACGGTGACGTACTTGTTATCCGCCTGAAAGAAATGGATCTGGTGCAGGGGAATGAGTTCCAGGTTGCCGCGACGCCGACACAGGATATGTTCCCTGGAACCCTGTATCTCGCCGGCGGTAAGCGCCTCGATCTGTGCGCGGGTCAGGCTCCGCGCCTTGCCCAGGGCCTCCTCCAGCCGCGCCCGGCGCACCGGCTTGACCAGGTAGTCCACGGCACGCGCATCAAAGGCGTCCAGCGCATGCTCGCCGTACGCGGTGACGAAAATGACTGCCGGCGGCTTGTCGCCACGGGAAAGGCGCGCAGCCGCCGTCAGCCCATCCGTGCCAGGCATGCGTATATCCATCAGCACGACATCGGGGCGCAGACGGTTGGCCTGCGTGACCGCCTCCTCGCCGTTGCCGGCACCTCCAACGACCTTATGGCCACCAATATCGTCCACCAGCTGTGCCAGGCGTTCTCGCGCCGGTGCTTCGTCATCAACGATGAGTACCTTCATGTCGGTTCCGTCCGATAGGGAAAGCCCAGAACCACACGATAACCACCGTCGTCCGTGGTAGCCGTGAACGATGCCTCTTTTCCGAACGCCAGTCGCAGGCGCTCGCGCACGTTCTCCTGGGCGATCCCACTGCCGCGACGATTATCCCGGTGGCTGTCCGAGGCCGGGTTGTGTACCTCGATGACCACCGAATCACCGTTGCGCCGCCCCCACACTCGTATCGATCCGCCATCAACACGCGGCTCGATCCCGTGATAGACGGCGTTTTCCAGCAAGGGCTGGAGGATCAGCTGCGGCACCAGCGCATCACCCGGGAGTTCCTCCACTTGCCAATCCACCGCAAGCCGTTCCTGCAGCCGCAGCGCCTCCAGCCGCAGGTAATCCCGCGCCAGTGCCAGCTCATCCGCCATCCGGGTATAACCGGAACCAGCGGAAAGGCTGGCCCTGAACAGGTCCGCGAGATCCTCCACCGCCGCCTCGGCATCAGCCGGACGCGCGCGGATCATGGAGGCGATGGTATTGAGGCTGTTGAACAGGAAATGCGGGCGGATTCGGGCCTGAAGGGCCTGGATACGGGCCCGGGTAGCCGCTTCCAGGCGTGCACGCCAGGCGTGCTGCAGGTAGAAATAGCGCATCACCAGTGCCGCCATGATGGCCGCCATGGTCAGGTTGCGGAATTGAAACCCCGGGTATTCCTCCGGCGCCATGGTTGGCAGCGTGCGGTACGCCAGATCCCCCATCAGCGCGGTGACCAGCAGCACCATCAGCCAGGCGCAGGCGCCTGCGATCCACGCGGGCATGCGCCGCAGCAACGGCCGTGCGACGCAAAGCAGCAGAGCGCTGCCCAGCGCGATCCACTGCACGAACAGTGAGTACAGGCTGAGCGCCGTCCAGCGCTCCGTCCCCAGAGGCTGCGCCAGCACCAGCACGAACACCAGCAACTGGGCAATCACCACCACGCCGAAAAGCGTTCGCAGCCGACAGAATTCCGGCAGAAAGAAATCGTCATCCCGCTGGTTGCTGTTCAAACACCCCCCCTGTGCGGATCCCGGCGCCTGCCCGCCTCGCCCGGCAGGTATCGAGTTTGCGTCGGCCCCGGCTACCGTTCAAGCGCGCATCCACACGGCATTGCTATACTGAGCCGCCATCGCACAAAAGCCACCCGGACAGATAATGAGCGAGAAGAAATCGAGCCAGCTTTGGACCGGCCGCTTTACCGAAGCCACGGATCGATTCGTCGAGGCCTTCACCGCTTCCGAACACTTCGACCGCCGGCTCTATGCACAGGATATCCGTGGCTCCATGGCGCACGCACGTATGCTGGCGGCCGCAGGAGTTCTCACGGAAGCCGATCGCGACGCCATTGTGCAGGGGCTGCGCGCTATCCGTGAAGAAATCGAACGCGGCGAATTCCAGTGGTCGCCGGCACTGGAAGATGTGCACATGAACATCGAGAAACGGCTCACCGACCGCATCGGAGAGGCCGGCAAGAAACTGCATACCGGCCGCTCCCGCAATGACCAGGTGGCCACCGATGTACGCCTCTATCTGCGGGAAGCCATCGGGGCCATCCGCGGGGAATTACTTCGCTTCCAGCACGGGCTCGTGGACCTGGCGGAGCGCGAGTCGGACACCGTCATGCCGGGTTTCACTCACATGCAGGTGGCGCAACCGGTGAGTTTCGGGCACCACATGCTGGCCTGGTATGAGATGCTGGTACGGGATCAGGAACGGCTGGAGGACTGCGCCAGGCGACTCAATGTCATGCCGCTGGGCTCCGCCGCCCTGGCCGGCACCAGCTTTCCCATCGACCGCGAGATGACGTGCGCCGAACTCGGCTTCGACCGTCCGGGCAACAATTCCCTGGACTCGGTTTCCGATCGCGACTTCGCCATGGAGTTCATAGCGGACTCGGCGATCCTGATGACGCACCTGTCTCGGATGGCGGAGGAGATGGTCCTCTGGGCCTCGCCAATGTTCGATTTCATTGAATTGCCGGACCGCTTCTGCACCGGCTCCAGCATCATGCCACAGAAGAAGAATCCGGATGTGGCGGAAATCGTGCGAGGCAAGACTGCCCGCGTGAACGGTCACCTGGTGGCCCTGTTGACCCTGATGAAGGCGCAGCCGCTGGCGTACAACCGCGACAACCAGGAGGACAAGGAACCGCTGTTCGACACCGTGGACACGGTTAGAGATTGCCTGCGGGCCTTCGCTGACATGGTGCCCGCCATGAGCGTGAATCGTGACGCCATGCGCGCGGCGGCAAAGAAGGGCTTCGCGACCGCCACGGACCTCGCCGACTACCTGGTCGGCAAGGGTGTTCCCTTCCGCGATGCACACGCCATCGTTGGCCAGGCAGTTCGCCAAGGCGTCGAAACCGGTCAGGACCTGGCCGATATGGATCTGGACACCTTAAGAAGCTTCTCGGACACGATCGGCGAAGACGTCTACGCGGTTCTGACTCTGGAGGGCTCGCTGGCTGCACGCAACCACTTCGGCGGCACCGCCCCGGAGCAGGTCCGAGTGCAGATTCAGCGGGCGCGGGAGCGGTTGCAGGCGGAAGCGCCAAGCGCCGAGCGCCGGGGGGACACGCCCTGAAGGGCACGGTGGCACGTGTTCGGTGTTGCGTGTTCAGGAGCCCGTCGATGCGAATGGCGAGAGGCTCCACGTTTCAACGTTGGCTGGACGCGCATGGATCCCGGCCGGAACACGGAATACCAACTCCGATCTGCTACCGCAGGACGGAGTTCAACCACCGACTGATATCCCGGATCTCTTCCGGGCAGACCTGGTGAGCCATGGGGTAGGTGTGCCATTGCACATGGTAGCCCAGGGCTTCCAACCGCTCCCGCGCCTGCTCTCCCATGCGAGGATCGATAACCGGATCCATGCTGCCGTGGCACATGAAGATGGGCGTATCGGTATTGGCCGAATGCGCCTCCGTTTCAACCGTGTCGGCCAGCGGCAGATAGCTGGATAACGCCATGATGCCGGCCAGCTTCCGCGGATGCCGCAATCCCTGGTGCAGGGCGACGGCGCCTCCCTGTGAGAAACCGGCAAGCACAGCGCGCTCGTCCGGAACACCACGCTCGTTTTCCCGCTCCAACAGGGACAGGACATGTTCCGCGGCCTCACGGATGCCTGCCTCATCCTGCCTCGCGGTGGGGCCGAGGGCGATCAGGTCGTACCAGGCGCGCATGGCCATGCCGGCGTTCAGGGTGACAGGCCTCACCGGCGCGTGTGGGAACACGAAGCGAACCCCTAGCTCGGGCTGCAGATGCAGCTCCGGCACGATGGGCTCGAAGTCATGGCCGTCGGCACCCAGTCCGTGCAGCCAGATGACACTGGCGCGGGCATCATCACCGGCACCGACCTCGACCGTATCCAGTAGTTCGCGAGTCATCGACGATATCCCGGGTCGCTGTGCGGGCAAGCCCCTGGGCCTTGCCCGTCATGACATCAACGCGATGCGCCGCGGCGCGGCACTTCGAACCACATAAAACCTAACATCTAACACTAGAAAGGTGGACTGTCCGTTATACTCCCGGCTACCGACAAGGAGGCCGTTATGCGTGTAGTCGTTTGCGCACCGCTGCTTATCTCCATCCTGCTGCTTTCCGGATGCGGCCAGAAGGGAGACCTGTTTCTGCCGGAGCATGCGGATGAGGTGGAGGGGCGACGGGTCCTGAACGATTCCCCGCCGGCCATGACCGCCTGGTCCGCCAGTCCCGCATGACCCTGACCGAGCCGGAGACTCTATGGAGCCTTTTCAGTACCTGGGCGGAGAGTTGCACGCCGAGAATGTCGCATTGACGCGCATCGCCGATGAACACGGCACGCCCGCCTATGTCTATTCACGGGCGGCCATCGAGGCCGCCTGGTCGGCCTTCGACCGCGCATTCGCCGTACTCGATCACCAGATCTGTTACGCCGTCAAGGCCAACTCCAACCTCGGAGTGCTCAACCTGCTGGCACGGCTGGGCTCCGGCTTTGACATCGTCTCCGGCGGCGAACTCACCCGCGTGCTGAAGGCAGGAGGGGATCCGTCGCGGGTGGTATTCTCCGGCGTCGGCAAGAGTCGCTACGAGATGGCGCAGGCGCTGAATGCGGGTATTCTCTGCTTCAATGTGGAATCGGAGCAGGAGCTGGAGCGCCTCAACGAAGTGGCGCGTCACCTGGACCGGTGTGCTCCGGTTTCACTGCGGGTCAATCCGGACGTGGACGCGGAGACTCATCCGTATATCGCCACAGGCCTGAAGGACAACAAGTTCGGTGTCGCCCTGGATAAGGCCGAGACCCTTTATCGAAGACACGCGGACTTTGACCACCTGCACTTCACCGGCGTCGCCTTTCACATCGGCTCCCAGCTGACGCGGGTGACGCCCTTTGAGGACGCACTGGATCGCGCACTGGCCATGGTCGACCGTCTTGCGGACCAGGGGCTGGAGGTCGGGCACCTGGATATAGGCGGCGGCCTGGGTGTGCGCTATCGCGACGAAACCCCTCCCACGCCGGCCGCCTACGCCGAGGCCCTGGTGCCAAGATTGCGGAACCGGGGCCTGCGCGTGCTCCTGGAGCCAGGCCGCGCCATCGTTGCCAATGCCGGGCTGCTGCTGACCCGCGTCGAGTACCTGAAGCACAGGCGAAACCGCAACTTCGCGGTGGTGGACGGCGGCATGAATGATCTGTTGCGCCCGGCGCTCTATGACGCCTGGCAAACCATCGATCCGGTACAGCCCCGTGACGGCAGCTCACAGCGCTACGATGTGGTGGGGCCGGTGTGCGAGTCGGGCGATTTTCTCGGCCGCGATCGCGACCTGGTACTCGCCCAGGGCGACCTGCTGGCCGTGCGCAGCGCCGGCGCCTACGGGTTCACCATGGCCTCGAATTACAATACGCGGCCGCGGCCTCCGGAACTGATCGTGGACGGCGACACCGTTTACCTGGTGCGCCGCCGTGAGACCGTGGAGGAACTCCTGTCAGGAGAACGGCTTCTGCCCTGACGCGGGCCACACGAGCCTGCGTCCGGGTACACGGGTCAGAGGTTTGCCCGACGGGTTCACTGGAGTTGGCACATGACGTTGCGGTTCACGAAAATGCACGGCATAGGCAATGACTTCGTGGTTATCGATGCCATTCGCCAGCAAGTTGACCTGTGCCCCGGACAGGTGCGCTTCCTCGCCGATCGTCGCTATGGAGTGGGCTGCGACCAGGTCCTGCTTGCGGAGCCGGCAACGGAGGCGGGTGCCGATTTCCGCTACCGTATCTTCAATGCCGACGGCAGCGAGGTGGAGCAATGCGGCAACGGAGTCCGCTGCCTTGCGGTATTTCTCGCCGACCAGGGCTACACCAGCGAACGGGAACTGGTCATTCAGACCCTGGGTGGTCCCACCCGCGTGATACTGCAACCCGATGGCCGGGTTGCGGTGGACATGGGAGCCCCGCGGCTGGAGCCGTCCACGATTCCTTTTCTCGCGGAGCGGCAACAGACCACCTATCCGCTGGATGTGGATGGCGAGCGGCTGACCATCGCCGCGCTTTCCATGGGCAATCCGCATGCCGTCATACAGGTGGCGGACGTGGAATCCGCACCGGTGGCGCGGCTGGGTCCGCTTATCGAGAATCACACCGCCTTTCCCCGGCGGGCAAACGCCGGTTTCATGCAGGTGGTCGACCGGTCACGCATCCGGCTTCGTGTCCATGAGCGCGGCGCGGGCGAGACGCTGGCCTGCGGCACGGGCGCCTGCGCTGCCGTGGTGGCCGGACGGATGCAGGGGCTACTCGCCGACGAAGTGCGGGTATCGCTGCCCGGAGGCGAATTGTTGATTCACTGGAACGGGAACGGCGGATCCGTGTGGATGACCGGACCCGCAACCACGGTTTTCAGCGGTGAAGTGGAGCTCCCCGGTGACGCCCCAGGCAAAGCCCGATAAACTGTGGTCATGATAATCGTGCTAGCCCGCATATCTCACCGCCGTTCGTGGCGAGGGCGTCGAGATGCCGCTGTGACGGGGGGCACGGACCGGAAGACGGCGAAGGCGTAGCTGACACTACGTCGAGCCGGCTG
>SLSJ01000079.1 GCA_007130525.1 Ectothiorhodospiraceae bacterium
CGGACCGGAAGACGGCGAAGGCGTAGCTGACACTACGTCGAGCCGGCTGCAGGGAGTACGCCCCGACACAGCGAGCAGATCGGCGTGCGTAGTAGAAGGGCGGTGAGATATGCGGGCTAGAACTCTCCGAGGACAACCTCATGAGACTACACACCTGGCGAACGTGGCCGGCGATCGGCAGGCGCATGGGCCGTGAACCGGACCTGCCCCTGCGTTAAAGTTCCAAGTCAGTGCCATCGCCTCTGCATCAGCCAGAGCGATCCACTCCCTGCGGCGACTCGGGAACCAGTCATGGCAGACGGCCATCGCGACCCTAACGATCAGGATCTTCTGGACCATCTTCCCGACCCCTGTTTCCTGATCGATCCGGAAACAGGCCGAATCCTTGTAGCCAATGCGGCAGCGGCGGAACTCCTGGGCTACACGCCCGAAGAGCTGGAACGACTCACCGTCCGGGATCTTCACCCGTTCGAAATGCAGGACTACGAGCGTTTCACCGAACTGGTCCTTCGCCGCGGCAATGCATTGGTCAGCGGCCTGACCTGTCGCACACGCGATGGCCGTTTCGTCCCGGCGGAAATCAATGCCCGAAGCCTCGTCCACCAGGGCAGGCGCTGTGTGCTCGCGACAGCGCGGGCAACCGGTGATCGCTCAGCAGAGGAGGCGGTGAATATGCCGGTATCCCGTCAGGCCTTCAATGCGATCCAGGAGCAATTGGCCAGCACCCGCTTCCTTTTGCACCACGCACCGGAGAATATTTTCTGGGCGAGACCCGATGGACGGATCATCTACGCCAATCAGACCCTGGCGGACGCCCTTGGCGTGCCTTGCGAAGAGCTGGAACAGGCGCGGATCTGGGATCTGGATGCAGACCTGAAGGAAGACGAATTTCCTGCGCATGTCGCCGAATTCCGACGACAGGGGCGTATGCGCTTCGAGCGCCGTATGCGACGCGCGGACGGCAGCACCTTTCCCGTCTCGGTCACCATGCAGCTGCTGCATGATAGCGATCGGGAGGTCATCATCAGCTTCTCGCGGGACGTCACCGAGGAGGTCCGGGCCCGGGATGAGGCGCAGCAGTACCTGAGTGAGCTGGCACGCGTCTCCCGACAATCGACGATCAGCGAAATGGCGTCGGCGATCGCCCACGAGATCGATCAGCCCCTCACCGCCATGCTGGCATGGACCAGTTCCTGCCTGCGCCTGCTGGATCACCCGGATGCATCACCGGCACGCCTGCGCCAGGGGCTGGAGGGTAGCCTGGCCAGCGCGGAACGCATCCACGGCATCGTGTCGCGCCTGCGGCATTACATAAAAACCGGAGAGCCGCGGCGGCAAGCAACCCAGGTGCCGGAGCTCATGAATGCCTGTCGCGACCTGATCCTGGCGCAGGCGCGCTATCATGGCGTCGACTACAAGGACCGGTTCGAATCCGAACTTCCGCCCGTCCATGCGGACTCGCTGCTTATCCAACAGGTCATTCTCAACCTGGCGCGCAACGCTATGGACGCCATGGAGACAAGCGCGACGCAGGGGCGACGTCTCCGTATCGCCATCGCCACGAACGACGGCGATCACGTCGTGTTCCGTGTCAGCGACAGCGGGCCTGGAATCTCCGAGAGCCACCGGGAGCGCCTTTTCGAACCCCTGTTCACTACCAGGGACAAGGGGCTCGGCATTGGGCTGTCCCTGTGCCAATCCATCATCAAGAGTCACCGGGGCGAGATCTGGATCGATGAACCCGGAGACCTCCCCGGAACGACATTCTGTTTCTCGCTGCCGGTGGCGCGCAGCGACCGCACCGCCGGTGACTGAGCATGGAGGAAGCGCTTCGCCCGTGCGTTCCTTCACGACATTCGGGCAAGGACAAGCTTCCGCAGCAGAACAACCGCGGCCATGAGGTTCGGCTTTCCGGCCTCGGCTGACGGGCGCACAAAACGCCTGCAGACCGTATCAACGACCACCCGGCGACAAGCCCGCAGTTCTCACCGCCCTTCTACTACGTACGCCGATCTGCTCGCTGTTTCGGGGCGTACTCCCTGCAGCCGGCTCGACGTAGTGTCAGCTACGCCTTCACCGTCTTCCGGTCCGTGCCCCCCGTCACAGCGGCATCCCGACGCCCTCGCGACGCACGGCGGTGAGATATGCGGGCGGACGACAGGAAAAATGGAATCGCGGAAAACTACCAGGCGTAGGCTGAAAACGCCTCATCCAGTTCCGGGTGATTCAGGTGATTGGAATAGTTGCTGAGCGTCTTCACCGCCAGAGCGAGGATGATCTGGAGGATATGCTGCTCCTTGTAGCCGGCATCCAGAAACGCTTTCACATCGGATTCGCGCGGCAGGCCACGCGTGCGGAACATGATTCGGGTAAACCCGGCGAGCTTAGCCAGCTTTTCGTCCGGAATAGCCCTGTCTTCGCGAATAGCGGCAAGGACATCGCCCGGAACCCGGGACGCCTTTTCCGCGAGCATGCTGTGGGCCCCCATGCAGTATGCACAGCCGTTCTCGCGGCTGATGGCGAGGAAGACCACTTCCTGCTCCGCGGGCGTGAAGCCTGAATCCCCGCGAAACAGGGCATAGCCATACAGATAGGTATCCAGCACGCCAGGCGCGATGGCCATTGCCTCATACATATTCGGCACAAAACCAAGATTCGCCTTTGCTTTTTCCAGTAACGGCTTTGCCGTGGCATCTGCATCGTCGAGTGTTTGTGGCGGCGTCTTGATTGCGTATTCGGAAGCCATGTTTTCTCCTCTTGCGTAAGGCCGCAATCCGTATCGCACAGAAAACCAATGGGGGATGTCAGAACCGCGTGGTAATGTCCAGCAGCCAGTCTGGCGCCTGGGTCAGAAGCCAGGCCTCCAGGGTTTTGTCCAGACCGGTGAGGACCAGCAACCCGATGGCGAGCAGCACACCACCCATTACGAACCTGCCGATGTGGCCGGCTCGGGCCATGCGCTCGCGGTTGCGCATGAAGACCGTGCGGGAGGCGAAACCGGCACTCGCCAGTGGCACCACCGCAGCCAGACTGAACGTGGCCATGATGAAGGTGGCCTCGGTGATGCCCGCACCCGTGGAGGCCACGGCAATGGCCGCGCCCAGCGTGGGGCCGACGCAGGGACTCCAGGCAACGCCCATCAGGAGCCCGACACCGAACTGGGCAGCGGGGTGATCTGTCTGGATGCGCGAGACACCGCTTTGTCCCGCATTGCCGAGCCCGGCCGTCAGCCGGGTGAAGCCCGCCTGCAGACGCGAACTGAGCAGGACGGCGCCGAAAATCAGCATGAACGCGCCGGCGGTATTCCTAAGAGCCAATTCACTCAGCCCCAGCAGGTGTCCGCTTGCCGACACGGTGACGCCCACGACCGTGAATGCCACAACCAGTCCGGCCGCAAGACCAAGCAAACCCAGTGGATGACGGCCCGTTGCCGCCGCCGCAATGATGGGCAGCAGCGGCAGCACGCAGGGCGACAAGGTGGTGACAATGCCGGCCAGAAAGGCAAGACCGACCTGAGCCAGACTCAGCTCGATGGCGAACATCCCGCTTACAGCCCCTGGCGGAGAAGCTCGCGGAGCGCGTCTTCATTGGTCTCCGCAACGGACATTCGCTTTTTCTCGCCAGCGGCGTAGACCAGCAATGTGCTCTGACGCGGCGCGCCCAGCTCGCGGGCCCGCGCCTCGTCCTCGTCCCAGTCCAGCTTCAGTGCGGTGTAGTCGCTGAATTCGTCCTCGCCGAGCAAGGACTCGAGGATGGGTGACTGCCGCGCGCAGGTGGAACACCACTCGGCCCACACCTCTACCAGCACAGGGCCGCCCCGCTCGTTCAGTTCCTGCAGCCGTTCGTCGCTGTAGGGCTCGAATTTCGAATCTGCCAGCGCCAAGGGGCTCGCCAGCATTGCAACAACCACCATCGAAAGTACCAAACGCAGCGTCATGACTGAGTGCCCTCGTTTCATGAATAACGAGTGCGAGTGCAACACAGTCGGTCCAGAGGAATAATTCGGAAAACTACGTAATCGCGTATGAGCAGCAGGTGCCGACGAGTCCCCGGTCGCCAAAAAAGGAAGCCGGTGCTCACAAGAGCCAGTCCCGATAACTCTCCGTGGACAGGACCAGACGCACCATGTCCGAACTGTTACGGGCCTTGAGCTTTTCCAGCACGCGCGCACGGTGGACTTCAACCGTACGCGGGCTCACGTCCAGTTCACCGGCAATGACCTTGTTCAGCTTGCCCTGGATCATCGCCTCCATGACCTGACGTTCCCGCGGCGTCAGGCGCGCCAGACGGGCTTCCAGTTCGTCGCGCCTGGCATGCTCCTGCGACCGGTGAGCGTCCATCTCAAGCGCATTGGCTACTTTTTCCAGCAGCAATTCATCCCTGAACGGCTTCTCGATGAAATCAAGCGCCCCCGCGTTGATCGCGCGAACCGCCATGGGTATGTCTCCGTGGCCGGAAATGAACAGAGCTGGCATGTCCACGCCCTGCGCCTGCAGCCGCGCATGCAACTCCAGGCCGCTCATGCCGGGCAGACGCACATCAAGCAACAGACACCCTCGATGCGATTGGGTTATGGCCTCGAGCAGCGAACCGGGATCCGGATAGGCAGTCACCTGATGCCCTTCCGCCTCCAGCAGAAACGTCACGGCATGGCGCACGTCAGGGTCGTCGTCCACCAGATGCACCTGTGGAGGCCTATCAGCCGGTGGCCTCATACACCTTCTCCTCTACCAGGGGCAGAACAATCGTAAAACAGGCGCCGGCGCCCGCAGTATTACCGGCTGTCAATTTGCCGCCGTGCGCCTCGACAATGGAGCGCGCTATGGCCAGTCCAAGACCCGTACCGCCCTGTCGATGGCTGACCAGGGGTTCGAACAGGCTTACTGCTTCACCGGCGGGTAGCCCGGGGCCGTTATCGATCATCTGCAGTTGCGCCTGACGAGCACCCGCAACACGACTGCAGCGCACGCTGATCCAGCGATCACCTCCTGCCCGGTCCGCGCCGACAAGGGCTTCCTCGGCGTTCTGGAACAGATTCACCAGCACCTGCTGCAGTTCCAGGGCATCCGCCATCACCGGGAGAGGCGGCGACTCCGAACCCATGTGCACACGAATGCCACTGCGTCGCAGCTCCGGGCGCATCAGCGACAGTGCTTCGCGGACGATCCCGTGCAGGTCATGCGCCCTACGCTGGCCGTCATCCGCCTGCAGGAACCGTCGAGTGCGCCTTACGATAGCGGACGCCCGCTCCACGCCTTCGACGATTCGCTCCAGCGTATCCGCGAGTGCGGCAGGGCTAGCCCCGCGGGCAAGCATGCGACGCGCGGTCTGGGCGTAACTGCTGACCGCGCAGAGGGGTTGATTGATCTCATGGGCAAGACCCGCCGCCATCGCGCTCATGGCGTTGAGCCGGCCAATGCGCGCCAGCGTCCGCAGGTGAATTCGTTCCCGTCGTTCTGCGTCCATTCGTTCACACCGCACCGCCGCGAGAAGCAGCCCGGTGAGCTGCAACAGGGCCAATTGTACGTGCAGGGAAATGAGGTCGGGCTGCATGTCCGTCTGGGCGAACGGCCCTTTGCCGGCTGCCGTGCAGGTGACGGCCACCAGCGCCGCCAGGGCCACGGACAGCGCAACGCTTCCGGGGCGCAGCCAGAGCCCGAGCAACATCACGGCGGGAAAGACCATGTAAGACAAGGGCAGCGCCAGACCCATACCGATGCCACCTGCGAAGGCGAGGTACACCACTGTTGGCGGCAACAGGACGAGCGGGATGCTGGCTGCCATGGCCCGCAGACGGCCCGATGGAACCCTCAACGCCAGCAGCGCGGGGGCGAACAGCAGTACGCCCATGGTATCCGCCAGCCAGCAAAGACCCAGGGTGGCCGGGAAAGCCGACGAAACACCCACGGCCGTGAGCGTGCCTGTCAGACCACTGATGGCGGCACTCGCTCCGACACCCACCAGGACCAGAAGGAACACGTCTCGCACACGGTCCAGTTGCGGACGGACTGCGTAATGACCCAGAAGCCATGCACCAACCGCGGCACCGGCCAGCGCACCAGCCGAGAGAATCACTGCCTGCGGCAGCGCGACCCCGAGGACCATCTGAACGACCACGCCGGCCAGGAACAGGGGGACAGCCGTTCCGAAACCGAATCGGTAGAGCATGGCGAGGGCAACCCCGGTTGCCGGCCAGATCATGGGCACCGGCGGCGCATCCAGGGTAAAACGGGAAGCCCACACGGCGAGCAGCACATAGATGCCGAAGGCAAGCAACCAACTCCATGGCAGCCACCTGGGCAGTTCCGAACGCAGCGGCAATGAACGTGCCTGGGCCATGTTGTCTCCTGGTCGAGCCCGCCGCCGCAGGTACCTTCCGGAGCGGCAATGCATCCTTATCAATGATAAGCCACGTCGATCTCAGTTCCCGCTAGCGTGTGGGGGTGCAGATGGCGGACATGCGCGGGCGCCAACCCGGGGAAGTTTCGGGATCTTCCTGAGATCACGGTCATGTACATGGCCTCGCGAATCCACGGAAACCAGCGAACTGCACATTACGACGGGAGGTTGGCGTCCCGATGCGCCACGTGCAGCGATTGCGGGTGCTCGCCGTAGCGCCCTTCGCGCACCACCGTCTTGGCGAAACGGTTCAGGGGCATATCGGCAATGGTCAGCAGGGATTGAACGCGTTGCCGAATGTATCCTGCAGGTGTTCACGAAAAGCAAGCGGCGCCGCGGCGCC
>SLSJ01000140.1 GCA_007130525.1 Ectothiorhodospiraceae bacterium
GCATATCTCACCGCCCTTCTACTACGCGCGCCGATCTGCTCGCTGTGTCGGGGCGTACTCCCTGCAGCCGGCTCGACGTAGTGTCAGCTACGCCTTCGCCGTCTTCCGGTCCGTGCCCCCCCGACACAGCGGCATCTCGACGCGCTCGCGACGAACAGCGGTGAGAAATGCGGGTTAGGCGCTCAGTTCCTTGATGAAGACGCGGGAATTGCGTTTCAGGTTGTAGAGTTGACGGCGCTGCAACGGGAGTTCATCCAGGCTCGCGGCACGGAACCCCCGCTCCTGGAACCAGTGTGCAGCGCGCGTGGTCAGCACGAACAGGGTTCTCAGCCCTTTGCGCATCGCCTCCCGCTCAACGAACCGCAGTAGGCCGTCCCCGCGGCCGCCGCCGCGATAATCGGGATGCATGGCGAAACAGGCCAGTTCGGCCGTACCCTCCGCGGTATGCGGAACCAGCGCGGCACTGGCGATGATCATGCCGTCCCTCTCCACCACCACGTACTCACCGATCCCGGTTTCCAGCTGCTCCCTGGAACGCCTTACCAGGATGCCTTCCCGCTCCAGCGGTTCGATCAGTTCCAGGATTCCGCCCACATCGTCCACGTTGGCGCGGCGAATCGACTCGTAGGGGTCACCGGTCACCAGAGTCCCAGCCCCGTCCCGCGTGAACAGCTCCTGCAACAGACAGCCATCGCGATTGTGATCGAGCAGGTGGACACGCTTGACTCCTGACCGACAGGCCCGTATCGCGGCGGCAAGCAGCCGATGCCCATCACCGCCGGGCGGCAGTTCGGAGACCATGCGGACCGCCTCGTGCAGGTCCATTTCCCTGATCAGGGCCTGCTGGTCATCTACCAGCAGATCTCCCTCGGTCAGGTACAGCAACTTGTCCGCGCGCAATGCGCATCCGATCTCAAGGGCGACGTCCTCGGCGGCCAGGTTGAAGACTTCTCCGGTAGGGGAGTACCCGAGCGGGCCGGCGAGCACCACGCAGCCCGCACCGAGGCGCTCGCCGATGGCCGCCGTATCCACACGACGCACTTCGCCGGTGTGCAGGTAATCCACGCCGTCCCGCACACCAAGCGGCCTCGCGGTGATGAAATTGCCGGATGCCACCTGAACCCTGAAGCCGGCCATGGGCGAATTGGCGACGCCCATGGACAGCAGTGCCTCGATTTCCACGCGCACTGCCCCGGCTGCGTCCTTTACGCAGACCAGGGCGGCATCGTCGGTGATGCGCAGACCACCGTGATAGCGAACCTCCGCGCCCCGCGCACGGAGGCACTGCTCGATCTGCGGCCTTGCTCCGGCAACCAGGACGACTCGCACGCCGAGGCTGTTCAGCAGGGCCACGTCGTGAACCAGGGCGGGGAAACCGGCATCCGCCAGTGCCTCGCCGCCGACACTGATCACGAAGGTACGCCCGCGATGGGCGTTGATATAGGGTGCGCTTTGCCGGAACCAGTCCACGAATGCGCCGGGGTCGCGGCTCATGCCCTTGTCTCCGGTTCCGTCGGCCGCAGGCAGAAACGGCGCACCAGACCCTCGAGGATATCCACCGTTGGCCGCAGGCGATCAAGCGCCAGATACTCGTCCGGCTGGTGAGCCTGCTCAATGTCACCCGGCCCCAGGATCACGACATCCATGCCCAGATCACGCAGGTAGGGGCCTTCGGTACCGAAAGCAACAGCCCCGGCCTCGCAGCCGGTGAGGGTCTCGGCGACACGCACGATCCGCGCCGTCTCCGGCGTTTCCATCGGCGGCAGCCCAGGGAACAGTGGCACCACCTCGACACTGATGCTCTCGTCCCCGAGCACTCGCGGCAGCCGTTGCGAGAGGGTATGGCGCAGTTCCTCGAGTGACATGCCGGGCATCGGCCGGATATCGATCTGCAGCTCACAGCTGGCACAGATCCGGTTGGGGTTGTCACCGCCATGGATGTGGCCAAGATTCAGTGTCGGCACGGGCACGCGAAAACGCGGGTCCACGTTCTTTGACTGCAGCTGCTGCCGCCAGGCGACAATGTCGTTGAGCACCCGCACCATGGCTTCCAGGGCGCTGGCTCCCAGCGTGGGGTCACTGGAATGACCCGAGCGGCCGCGAATACGGATCGACTCCATCATCACGCCCTTGTGCATGCGCACCGGCCGCAGGCCGGTGGGCTCGCCGATCACCGCATGGCGACCAATGCGCCGTTGCGCATCCACCAGCGCCTTGGCACCCGTCATGCCGCTTTCCTCGTCGGCGGTGGCCAGGATGACCAGCGGCTGCCGCAGGTCGGAGGCACGCAGGCCACGCACGGCGTCCACAGCCAGCCCCAGGAAGGACTTCATGTCCGAGGTGCCAAGACCGTACAGGCGGCCATCACGCTCGGTAAGCCGGAAAGGATCGGAGGTCCAGCCAGTCTCGTCATACGGCACCGTATCCGTATGCCCGGCCAGCACCAGCCCGCCCTCGCCACGCCCGAGGGTGGCAATAAGGTTGGCCTTGTCGGGCGCGTCCGGAATCGGCTGCAGTTCACAGGCGAAGCCCATGCCTTCCAGCCACTCGGCAAGCCGTTCGACTACCGCTCGATTTCCCTGGTCCATGGCCGGATTGACACTGCTCACCGAGGAAATGGCGATGAGCTGCTCCAGCATGTCCATCAACGGTGGCGGGTTGGTCGCCATCATTTCTCCCCGGATCCGGCACTTGGCGTCTTGTCAAGACTACGGCCCCACGGCACGCAGCCGCGGGCCACCCGTCAAGTCAGTGATTCTGGGGAATACAAGCGCTGCGGGCAACCGGATCCACCGCTCACCGCCACCTGCGGGCACGGATTCCGCAACACCCGCCGCGCTCCCGGCTCCCTGCTCCTGGCGCTCGTCGGCTCACAGTCCGCCCGATCCCCAGCCGGATCGTTCACGCCGCCAGCGTATGCGCGGGATGATCAGTCCAAACAGGATACCGCCGCCCAGAACCGCGGAGCCGACAAGAAACCAGCGCTGGTCGTTGCGACCACGCAGGCGTTCGGCTTCATGGGTCAGATCCTCGATTTCCCGACGCAGGTCAATCACCTGCTTGCGCAGTTCCTGATTGTCCTCGTAGTACTCCAGGCCCTGGGATGCCCGGGCCAGCCGCTGTTCCATCTCGTCACGCTCGTCCGTCGCCTCCCGCAGACCGGCCTCCAGCACGCCGAGTCGGGTCCGGGCCTCCTCGAGTTCAGCGGACAGTTCCCGGTTTTCCTCGCGCACCTCCTCCAGCGCGCGCTCGGCACTTTCCAGCCTGGAGCGGGCGCTTGGCTGATCCGTAAGCAGACGGCTCAGAACCCAGCCTTCCATTCCGGTACCCAGGCGCACCTGCGTCCAACCGCTGTCGGAATCCAGCACCTGGACCCGGGTGCCTGCCGGTACCATCTGCAGAATGCGATACTGGTTGCCGGGACCGCTGCGAAGGTCCAGCGCCAACTCGTCACTGATGAATCGCGCCTGTTGCGCCATGGCCAGACCGGGCAGGAGCAGAATCAGCAACAGGGCTAAGGACAGGGACCTCTTCAGCACGGACAATCTCCCGGAATCTGGTTCGAATGTTCGCCGATTGTATCCAAGAAGCGTCACCCCGCAAGGTGAATCTGGACAGAGACAGTATTCGCCCTTTGGCCGGCCGCGTCGACACACTACAATCGCGCCACCGGTGCCTGCGCGGCATGACTCAGGATAATTCGCGACCAGGCGCCGGGAAGCCCTCTGATTCGTCGGGCATGTAGGACGGAGAGACGAGATGGGTGAGCGGATTCCGGAACTGCGACTGCGCAAGGGCGAGGAGCGGCGGCTGCGTGGCGGCCATCTGTGGGTATTCAGCAACGAGGTCGACACGGAGCGGACACCGCTGCGGGACTTCGAGCCGGGCGCCACGGCAATCATCCACGATCACGGTGGCCGCCCGCTTGGCTCCGCGTACGTCAATCCACACTCGTTGATCTGCGCACGCCTGGTAAGTCGCGATCCGGCGCGGTTACTGGACGAGTCCCTGCTGGTCCACCGCCTCAACGTTGCGCTCAATCTTCGGGAGCGGCTCTTCGGCGGACCCTGCTACCGCCTGGTCCACGGTGATGCCGACGGGCTTTCCGGCCTGGTCATCGACCGATTCCGCAACGCCTGCGTGGTGCAGCTGAACACCGCCGGCATGGAGCGTGTACGGGAGCAACTGATCGCCGCCCTGCGACGTGTGTTGAGCCCCGGGCACATACTGATCAGGGCGGATAGCAGCCTGCGCGAACTGGAAGGCCTGGACAGCTATGTGGCCTGGGCGGATGGCAAAGGTCCGGAGATGCTGGAACTGGAGGAGAACGGCTGCAACTTTTGCGTACCCGCCACAACAGGCCAGAAGACGGGCTGGTATTATGATCACCGTGCCAACCGATCCCGACTGCCCGCCTACGTGCGCGGACGGCGTGTTCTGGATGTGTTCAGCTACATGGGCGCATGGGCGGTACAGGCCCTGGCAGCCGGGGCCTCGGAAGCGGTTTGCGTGGACAGCTCGTCGCAGGCGCTCGATCATGCTGCCAGCAACGCCGAACGCAATTTCGTCGGCGAACGACTGACCACCATCGAAGGAGACGCATTCGCCGCGCTACACGCATTGCGCGACGAGAAACAGCATTTTGACGTTGTCATCGTGGATCCGCCCGCCTTCGTCAAACGCAGGAAAGACCTGAAGAAAGGCCTTGCCGGCTACCGTCGGCTCAATCAGATGGCCATGCAAGTGCTGGAGAAGGACGGGATACTGATCTCCGCATCCTGCTCTTCCCATGTGAGCGGCGACGAACTGCTCCGGGAAACACTGGGCGCGGCCCGGCACCTGGATCGCAGTCTGCAGCTGATCGAAAGCGGACACCAGGCGCCGGACCACCCGATTCATCCGGCGATTCCTGAAACCCGCTACCTGAAGGCGCATTTCTGCAGGGTTCTGCCGGCGTGGAGCACACCCTGAGAGCGACACCTGGAGTTACGGCATCTTGGTATATCCCGACATTGACCCCGTCGCCTTCCACATCGGCCCGCTGGCCGTGCACTGGTACGGCCTCATGTACGGCGTCGGCTTCCTGGCAGCCTGGCTGCTGGGGCGCTACCGGGCGGCGATGCCTCACACCCCGGTACGCCCGCGGCAGATGGAAGACCTGCTGATCTATTGCGCGGTGGGGGTGATTCTGGGCGGCCGGATTGGCTACGTGTTGTTCTACGATGCCGCCGGTCTGGCCTCCGATCCACTGCGTCCGTTGCGCATCTGGGAGGGTGGCATGGCCTTCCATGGCGGCCTGCTGGGGGTGCTGGCCGCCTGCTGGCTGTACGCCCGCAAGGTTGGCTGCGGCTTCATGAAACTGATGGATTTCGTGGCGCCGCTGGTGCCGATCGGATTGGGCGCCGGCCGTATCGGCAACTTCATCAACGGCGAACTCTGGGGCCGGGTGACGGATCTGCCCTGGGCCATGGTCTACCCGCCGTTGGGCCCGGATCCGCGCCATCCATCCCAGCTCTACCAGTTCCTGCTCGAGGGAGCGGTGCTGTTTACGGTGTTGTGGCTCTATTCACGGCGGCCCCGGCCGACCATGGCGGTCTCGGGGCTGTTCCTGACGCTGTACGGCAGCTTCCGGTTCCTGGTCGAGTTCGTCCGCCTGCCGGATCCGCAACTGGGGTACCTGGCTTTCGGCTGGGTCACCATGGGGCAGGTACTGTCGGTGCCCATGATCGCGCTGGGCGGTATCCTGCTGTACCTGGCACACCGCAATAGCGCGGCAAAGGCTTAGGCAATGCAACAGTATCTCGATCTCATGCGTCGGGTCCGGGATCACGGCGTGCGCAAGCACGATCGGACCGGAACCGGAACCCTGTCGATATTCGGTCACCAGATGCGCTTTCCCCTGTCCGAGGGATTTCCGCTGGTGACCACGAAGAAGATTCACCTGCGATCGGTGATCCACGAACTGCTCTGGTTCCTGCGTGGAGACAGCAATATCGCCTATCTGAAGGAACACGGGGTGAGCATCTGGGATGAGTGGGCGGACGACAACGGTGACCTGGGTCCGGTCTACGGCGTGCAGTGGCGCGCCTGGCCGACCCCGGACGGCGGCAGCCTCGACCAGATTGCCCGCGTCGTTGAACAGATCCGGACCAACCCGGATTCACGACGGCATATTGTCAGCGCCTGGAACCCGGCCGAAGTCGACCACATGGCACTTCCACCCTGTCACACCCTGTTCCAGTTCTATGTCGCGGAGGGACGGCTGTCCTGCCAGCTCTACCAGCGCAGCGCCGACATATTCCTCGGTGTGCCCTTCAATATCGCTTCCTATGCCCTGCTGACGCTGATGATGGCGCGGGTGACCGGGCTCCGGCCCGGCGATCTCGTACACACGTTCGGCGACGCACACCTGTACCTGAATCACCTGGAGCAGGCCGATCTGCAACTGACGCGGACGCCCTTTCCGCTGCCGGTGATGACACTGAACCCGGACGTGAGCGACCTGTTCGCCTTCCGGTACGAGGATTTCCGGCTCGAGGGCTACCAGTACCATCCACACATCAAGGCGCCGGTCGCCGTCTAGCTGTGTAAACCCATTAGGTTGTTCACGGTAAGCCCCAAGCGGCTGACCGGGGGCTGGTAATCCAGACTGGCATGAGGAAGATGCTGTTCGCACGCCCGGCAAATGGCGGAAACTCATAAACCGAAAACTGAAAAC
>SLSJ01000229.1 GCA_007130525.1 Ectothiorhodospiraceae bacterium
AACTGTCGTCGATGAATCTGCTCGAAGGAAGCGCGCAGCGCCCTTGTGCCGGTGTAATCCACGAGCAGCGTGGTATCGGTGCCCCGGTACCGAAGCTGCAGCTTGCGCTGCACACGCATGGCATCGGGGTCAGCCCCCTGCTCCTGCAGTTCGCGGCGACCTTCCTGCTCGAGGGCCTCCAGGCGTCGCTCCAGTAACGGCAACAGCGCGTCGTCCAGCGGCGCGTCCACCGACAGTTCACGAATGGTCGTGAGGTCGGCCAACCCCATGCCATAGGCCGAGAGCACGCCTGCTAGCGGGTGGATCATCACTCGCCGCATGCCCAGCGCATCGGCCACCAGACACGCGTGCTGGCCGCCGGCGCCGCCAAAGCAGTTCAGGGTGTAGCGGGTGACGTCGTACCCGCGCTGAACCGACACCTGTTTGATGGCATTGGCCATGTTCTCCACCGCTATACGGAGGAAACCGTCGGCGACCTCGACGGCCGTGCGCCGATCACCGGTCGCTTCGCGAATTTCGGCGGCGAGCGCGGCAAACTCGGATCGCACTACGGCGTCGTCCAGCGGCTGGTCGCCGTCCGGCCCGAAAACATGGGGAAAGAACGCCGGCTGCAGTTTCCCCAGCATGACGTTGCAGTCGGTAACGGTGAGCGGACCGCCACGGCGATAGCATGCGGGCCCGGGATCGGCTCCGGCGGACTCCGGTCCGACCCGGTAACGGGACCCGTCGAAGAACAGCCGGGAGCCGCCACCAGCCGCCACGGTGTGGATGCGCATCATGGGCGCGCGCATGCGCACGCCACCGATCACGGTTTCGAAGCTGCGCTCGAACTCGCCGTCGAAGTGGGATACGTCGGTGGACGTGCCTCCCATATCGAAACCGATTACACGGTCGAAACCGGCCATTTGCGCTGTCCGCGCACTGCCGACTATGCCGCCCGCAGGGCCCGAGAGTATGGCGTCGCGGCCTTCGAAATGCCGGGCGTCGGCGAGGCCGCCATCGGATTTCATGAACTGCAGCCGGGTGTCTCCAAGTTCCGCCGCCACCTGCCCGGCATAGCGCCTGAGTATCGGCGACAGGTAGGCATCGACAACGGTGGTATCTCCGCGCCCCACCAGCCGTATCAACGGGCTCGCCTCATGGGAGACGCTGATCTGGGTAAACCCCACCTGCAGTGCGATAGCCGCAAGCTGCCGTTCATGCGCGGTGTGGCAATAGCCGTGGACCAGGACAATGGCGCAGGCACGATAACCGGCATCGAACGCCGCCTGCAGGTCCTGCCGGACCCTTTCCTCCCGCGGCGCACGCAAGACCGTGCCGTCCGCCTGCACGCGCTCGTCGACTTCCAGCACGGCGCCGCTGACCGTCTCCGGCAGGCGGATGTCGAGGGCGAAGATGTCGGGTCGCGACTGGTAACCAATGCGCAGAGCGTCGGCGAAACCGGCGGTGATCACCAGCAGCGTGGGCTCGCCCCTGCGTTCGAGCAGGGCGTTGGTAGCCACCGTGGTGCCCATCTTGACGGCTTCCAGCCGATCACCGGGTATGGCCTGTTCGCGCGTCAGCCCCAGTATGTCGCGTATTCCCTGCAGCGCCGCGTCCCGGTAGCGTTCGGGATGGTCTGAAAGCAGCTTGCGCGTTACCAGCCGGCCATCCGGATGCCTTCCGATAACGTCGGTGAACGTGCCACCGCGGTCGATCCAGAACTGCCACTGCTCCCGCATCGGAACTCCATGAGCGCCTTGCCGACCTTCCCGGACGTGGTGCCATGTCCCGGCCGGAGGGCGGAGGGCGGAACCGGCAAGGCACCATCGATTCAACCCCCGGATAGACGACTCCGCGGTGACACATTAGTCGATTCCGGGGGTCGGGGGAATCCTGCCGACCATACCCGCCGCCATGGGGGAAAGGGCATACTTCCGATATACTCGGGAGTCACCGAAAGCGCGCGACACGGAGCAGGGGTGAGAGCGGAAAGACGCGCATACAATCGGCACCCCGTACACTGGGATGCGGAAGTGGCAGGCGAAGGATTCGCGCCACTGGCGTTCGTGATCACGGATTTCTGTGCCGGCGGCCTGTTCCTGCAGCCGGCAACCCGGGGCGCCGCTGCCGGCCTGCGCCAGCACCTGCAGGGCACTTCCACGGTGCGCGTACAGTTCCAGGATCCGGTATCGGGCCAACGCCGCCAGTTGCAGGCCCGTGTGGTCCGCAGCGGCGGCGGCGGCTTTGGCGTCAGCTTCCGGGAGCCGCAGACCGAGATCGTTTCGGCATTGCTGACCGTGGCCGCCGGAGTACGCTCCGCCGCTGCCGACGAACTGTATGCCAAAGGGGCCACGGAACCGATTTCCGCCGAACGGCGGCGCGAGAACCGCAGCCAGCTGGCGCAATGCGAGGATCTGATCCGCAGCTATCTGGACACCCATCTGCGGGAATTCTTCAGCCGCTGCGGCGAGCGACTCTCGGCAACGCCGCCTGACCGCCCGCATGCGGAAAGCCAGGGCGGATCCATGGGGCTGAGCACTTTCGAGCGCGAGTGCGATAGCGTTATCACGGATCTGCGGGAGACGATACTCCACAACTGGGGCCGGATTGGCCAATACGCTATCGACCCGCCCGCCCCCCAGGCGGAGAGTCCGCAGGAACTCTCGCTGGTGGACGAGCACGTGTTCGAGGACTGGCTCGCCAAGTCGGACGTCATCAGCCGCGCCGAAACCCGTCTGATCCGCCAGCTGCGGCTTCTGCAGCAACGACTCTCACATCTCGCCGGCGGTCCCATCGACGATTACCGCAACCCGCTTTCTCCGGCAGCGCTCTGTCATGAAGTCGCAGCTCGCCTGGACCGGCTGGAACCGGACCACGAGGTCCGGCAAACGGTCTACCCCGTGCTCGGGCAGTGCCTGCTGGAACCCCTGGGTTCACTCTACGATCAACTGAACGCCCACCTCCGCGCGGCCGGCATTCTGCCGAATCTGGAGAGAGAGGGCTTCAAGGTCCGGAAGCAGGAGCCGGAAAAAAGCGCCGATGACGGAACTGCCGACCCGGATCAGGGCGCAGGCAGCGTCAAGGAAACCGCGGGAGCTGGGGACGGCACGCCGGGATCAACTCGCGGTGCCGGCATCGGACGCCTTTATCGCAGTGTCCGCGATCTGTTCCGCGCCCAGAGACACCAGCAGGCGGGCGGGGACTTCAGCGTGGACACCGGTCCCCCGGTCTCCAGGGACGCGCTGGCCCGGGCCACGGAAGTGCTTCGCGAGGCCGCGAATACCGGGGAAGAGGACAAGCCGCTGGCCGAGCGCCTGCACCGGGCGTTGCAGCAGGCCTTCCCCAACGAGACGCCGCGACTCAATGGCGAACAGACGGAGACCGTGGAACTGCTTGATCAGTGGTTCATGGAACTGCGCCCGGACCAGGACGAACAGCCGTTTTTCCACTACTGGAGCCAGCGCCTCAAACCCATCGCACTGCAGGAAGAGTTGTGCAACGGCGCTTTCCTCGAAAGTCGCGATCATGCCGTGCACCGCCTCGTGAATGCACTGGACCGGGTCGCCGAGGTCATGGCGGCTTCCCCCGTCGAGGAGCGAACCGATCTCGAACACCGCTTAACGCCGACACTGGAAGCCGCCGTGGACGACTTCGACGGTCGGCCGGAAACCCTGACCAGGGCGGCAGGGGAAC
Source organism: Ectothiorhodospiraceae bacterium (assembly GCA_007130525.1). Classification (GTDB taxonomy): domain Bacteria; phylum Pseudomonadota; class Gammaproteobacteria; order Nitrococcales; family Aquisalimonadaceae; genus Methylonatrum. Next base: position 3,676 of record SLSJ01000229.1, read on the forward strand.
TGGAACAGGCCCTGCAACGGGCACAGCGCCTGCTGGAAACGGGCATGGAACGCGTCCGCCAGACCTGCGAAGGCAGTCAACGCCTGGAGCTGGCCCGCCAGGCGGTGGAAGAGGCGCTTCACCGGTCGCTTGGCGGCAAGCGGCTGCCGGATCCGGTCCACCGGCTGCTGGACCGGGGCTGGCGCAACCACCTGGTACTGGTCGAGCTCCGCCAGGGTACCGACAACCGTGAGTGGCTCCGCGGTCTGCGCGCAGTCGATGTGCTGGCGGCCGGAATCGGTTCGCCGGACATTCCACGCCGACTCCCGCGTGAGCCGGATCGCGTACTCGATTACGTGCGCAGGCAACTGCTTGCCAGCAACCGCCCGCCCAGGGACGTGGAGGACGTGCTGAACGCGTTGCGTGAATGGCTGGAGCGACCCGCCGAAAGTACCGACATGCCCGCGTCCAGCCGTCTGCCCGCTCCGGGAACGGAGCCCAAGTTGCCGGATCTGCCGCAGGAATGGCTTGGCCAGGCCAAACTGATGCAGCTCGGTGACTGGCTGGAGTTGAGAGACGACCAGGGGCATCGCCAACAACTGCGCCTGGCCTGGGTAAGTCGAAAGCGGGATCGATTCGTTTTCGTCAACAGGCATGGCAGGAAGGCGGCCGAGCTTACCCTGGAGGCACTGGCCAGGCAACTGGGCGAACGGCAGGCCTCGGCGGAAACGGACTACAATGCGCCGGTCACGGAACGTCGCTGGCAGGACATGCTGGTGAAGCTGAACCAGCAACTGGTCCACTCCGCGACGCATGATTCACTGACCGGCCTGCTCAACCGGCGGGCATTCCAGCGCCGGATACGCGCATGCCTGGAACGTTCCTCCGACAACCGCGAACATGTGCTCATTCATCTCGGGCTGGATGACTTCAAGGTCGTCAACAACACTCTCGGGCACCACGGCGGCGACCGCGTCATCCGGCAGGTGGCGGAACGGCTGCTGGAAATCACCGGGAATCATGGCGTGGTAGGCAGACTGGGCGGCGATGAGTTCGGTATCCTGCTGCTGCGCTGCGACAGTGACGCCGGCGCGGAAATGGCGGAAGTATACCGGACCGACCTGCGTCAGACCCGGTTCGAGGTGGACGGCCAGACGGTAAGGCTGTCGGCCAGTATCGGCGTCGTTCCCTTCTCACGGCGAAGCCACGGCATCGATGACCTGCTCAAGGACGGTGACGGCTCCTGCTTTACCGCCAAGGAAAACGGCGGTAACCGGATTCACGTCTACAGCCCCGGCGACGAAGAACTGGAAAGCCTGCGCAGGAGCATGTCGCAGGCGGCTCGCCTGGACCAGGCGCTGGATGCCGGTCTTCTGATGCTGCGCTGCCAGCGGATAGAGCCCCTGCAGGGCAAGGGCTCACGCCCCCTCTACGAGGTCCTGATCTCGATCAGGGACGAGGCACGGGAGAGCATCGACCCCGCGGAGTTCATTCCCGCCGCCGAGCGCTTCGGACGCATGCCGGCGCTGGATCGGTGGGTCATCCGTGAAGCGTTTCAGTGGGCGGCCAGTAATCCGGGTCGGCTGCGCGAGGTGGACGGCCTCAGCATCAATCTGTCCGGACAGACGCTCAATGACGTGGGCTTCACGGACTATCTGAAGAGCCAGTTTCGGGAGACCGGCGTACCACCCCAGAAGATCTGCCTGGAAGTCACGGAAACTGCGGCGGTCGCCAATCTGGCGATGGCGGCGGACCTGATCCGGGAGTTCAAGGCCATGGGATGTCGCTTCGCACTGGATGACTTCGGGACCGGGCTGTCATCCTATTCGTATCTGAAGAACCTGCCGGCCGACTACCTGAAGATCGACGGTGAGTTCATCCGCGATCTCGAGCACGAAAGCTCCGACGATGCCATGGTCAGATCAATTCACGAACTCAGCCATCATATGGGTAAACTTACTATCGCCGAGTACGTGGAAAGCGACCGCGTACGCGAGCGGCTGGTGGCGATAGGCATGGACTTCGGGCAGGGTTACGGGATCGAACGGCCGTTGCCTCTGGACCGCCTCGGCCTCGGTGAGCTGCAAGCGACCGTATGATCCTCTGGTGGCAACGGGATTTCCCCACGTGAGCATGAATCAGATAGCGTACAATGCTTATACATTTATTGAGCACGCTGGCTGATGGACCGCGGGCAACAGTTCGCATTCGAGGATCGCTTCAACATGACAGACAACATTACCCGGTGTTTCCAGGAAATCATCTCCGCGCTCGGCGAGGATATCTCCCGTGACGGGCTGTTAAAGACACCGGCCAGGGCAGCCAGCGCGTTCCGCTTCCTCACCGAGGGCTATTCACAGAACCTGGAGGAACTGGTCAACGAGGCCATCTTCCCTTCGGACAACGACGAGATGGTGATCGTGAAGGACATCGAGTTCTACTCGCTGTGCGAACACCATGTGCTGCCGTTCATCGGGCGCGCCAATGTTGCCTACATACCCAATGGCAGGGTGATCGGACTGTCGAAGATTGCGCGCATCGTGGATATGTTTTCGCGCAGGCTTCAAATTCAGGAGAACATGACCCGGGAAATCGCGGAAGCGCTGCAGTCGGTAACGGATGCCCGCGGGGTGGCGGTGCAGATTTCCGCCAGCCACATGTGCATGATGATGCGCGGGGTGCAGAAACAGAACTCGTCCATGAGCACCTCGGTGATGCTAGGCGCGTTCCGGGATTCCCAGTCCACGCGCAACGAGTTTCTGCAACTCATCCGGGGATGATCAGGAGTGCCGCCCATGCACGCCGAAGAGCCGCTGTTCCAGGAATCCGCCGCCCGTCTTGAAACCTCCAGGATCCGGATCAAGGACCTTCGTCTTCGCACCTACGTGGGGCTGAACCCGGACGAACAGCAGAAGCGCCAGGATGTGGTGATCAACATCGTGGTGGATTACGACGCACTGCGGGCGGCCCATTCCGATACGCCCGATGCGGCCCTGAATTACCGGACGATCACCAAGCAGGTAATCAACCTGGTGGAGAACAACCGTTTTCGGCTG
>SLSJ01000277.1 GCA_007130525.1 Ectothiorhodospiraceae bacterium
CAGTGATGTTAGCGGCGTGACGTCCATCAGGAACTGCATGCAACCTGAGGGATGATTACGGCTATGTGCGGCAGCGAACACAGGGTGGCTGCAGTGTGATATGGTTGACACTAACCTGTTTAGCACCCGCGAGTGCCCCAGCGCCGTCACTCCTGATAATTCAGCGCGGGCGTCGGACGAGTATGTGTACTACCAAAGAGCCCTCTCAAAATCAGTTGCTTGCGGCTTTACCCGAGAGCGAGTTTGCTCGTATAAATGGTGGGCTGGAGCTCGTGCCGCTGGCTCTCGGTGATTCCGTCTGCGAACCTTATACCGAGATGAGGCATGTCTACTTTCCAGTGGACTGCATTGTCTCCCTGCTTTGCCTCATGGAAGACGGAAAATCTGCGGAAATCGCCGTGGTCGGCAATGAGGGCATCGTCGGTGTATCCCTGTTCATGGGTGGGGAAACCACGCCCAGCCGGGCAGTGGTGCAATCCGCCGGGCATGCCTACAGGCTGAAGGGCAGTACCCTCAAGAACGAGTTCTACCGTGCCGGCCCCATGCAACGCCTGCTGCTGCGCTACACGCAGGCCCTGCTGACGCAGATGGCGCAGACGGCCGTATGCAACCGTCACCACTCCCTGGACCAACAGCTTTGTCGCTGGTTGCTGCTCAGTCATGACCGGCTTCAAACTGATGAACTGGTCATGACCCAGGAGCTGATCGCGAACATGCTCGGAGTGCGGCGCGAGGGTGTTACCGAGGCTGCCGGGCAGCTGCAGAAAGCCGGGTTGATCAAATACCACCGGGGCCATATCACCATTACCCAGCGCGCCGGGCTGGAAGCCCGCACCTGTGAGTGTTACAGCGTTGTCAAAAAGGAATACGATCGCCTGCTTCCGGCAACGGTTGCCCTGTAAGTGTTTCTCCAGGGTGGGGGAGCTGCCGGGTTGCAAAAGGAACGGCGGACTGCGGGCAGGAGCCGAAGCGCCGGCACCGCAGTCACCCGGTGGTCATGGCCCGCAGATCAACCTTATCGGCGCGAGTCGACCGCTGAAGAGGACAGCGGCGGATGCTCGATAATGATCTCGACGCGACGATTCTGCTGGCGTCCAGCTGCCGTGTTGTTGTCCGCAATGGGCCGATTCAGGCCCATGCCCGACGCGGACAACCGATGGGACGCGATACCCTGCTGCATCAGGTATGACCTGACCGACTCGGCACGACGCTGTGACAGCCCCTGGTTGTACTCGGCGCTGCCGACGTTATCGGTGTGCCCCTCGATCAGAACGCGCCGGTCGGGATACTCGTTCAGGAAGTTGGCCAGCTTGTTCAGGCTGTCGAAGGCGCCACCCCGCAGCTCCGCGCTGGCGGTGGCGAACAGGACATCACCCAGTATCAGTACCAGTCCACGCTCAGTGGCTTCCGCTTCCAGGATATCGATCTGCCGCCGCAGTTCCGCCTCCATGCGCGCCGCCTCGGCCTCCGCTTCCGCCTCACTTCTGCGCGCCGCCTCGGCCTCGCGAGTGCGTGCCTCCAGCCGCTCCCTGGCTCTTTCCTCGCCGAACAGCGCACGCTGATCCTCAAGGTAACGGGTGGTGGCCTTGGCCCTGGCAATCTCCACCTTTCGTTCGGCCATGTAGATCCGGTGCTCGCCCAGTTGTGCATCGGCTGCGGACACTGGCTGTTCCGCGAGGCGTACTGCCTCTTCTGCCTGCCTGAGCTCGACCCGTGCCCGTTCGGCGAGGTTCGGATCATTCTGCAGTGTATTCAGTTTGGCACGCACCTCGGCGGCACCGGGAGGGCTTGCCGGCGTGCTGGCACATGCAGCGAGGAAGATCGACGAGAGGACCAGTGCGGCGAATGCTCTACCGTATTGCGTCTGTCTGGCAGTGAGAATGTTCATTGCTGGTCTCCTTTGCGCTGCATTTCTTCGCGCAGGGCTTCGGCGCCCAGGCCCATTTCCCTGTTGATTTCCTCCGCCTTGGCGGACTCGGTTCTCGCCGACGCGAGCTCGGCTGCAACACGCGACTGCTGGGCGAAGCGTTCCGCCTCGACCATGCTTTCGGTTCCGACGGCACGCTCTGCCATCTCCAGCTTCTGGCGTGCCTCGTCGAGTTCGGCGCCTGCATATTGCCGGGCACCCGATTGTTCCGCTTTGCTGATGGCCTCGCGGGCTTCTGTCAATGACGCGTTGGGGGGTGCCGTCGGAGCCGAGGCGCAGGCGCCCAGCAGTACAGCGGCAACTGCCAGGCCGGCGGCAACGCGCAGGCGCCGGAGGAGGTTTGTTGAGGTTGATTGATGCATGTCGGTGCTCCATGAGACGACAGCGATTAAGGGACCGTTCTTGCTGCCAGTCTTGTGTGACTGTCTGACAGTACGGCTTCCCCGGAACGGCGTCGGTGCGGTAGCGCTCAGACGCGATTTTCATGTGACGCTAGAATGTGCATCGCCTATCCGGTCGCAAGGCTCGCCCCCGAAGTCTCGTCCGATGTCGGTATCGAGGGTGAATCACACGTGTTCCGCCTGCCGGGTCTGGCCGCACGAGGAGATTCCAATTGTCCGCGCCTGTACCCGCTCCGATCATCAATCGCCTGCTTGCAGCCCTGCCCGACGAAGATCGTGAGCGGTTTCTGACGCATGCGGATACCGTTACCCTGGTTTTTTCCGCGATTCTCGCTGAACCTGATGAGTTGGTGCGTCATGTCTACTTTCCGACCGGCGGTTTCATCTCCATGATTACCTCCATCGATGGGCGGCCAAGACTGGAAGTGGGCTTGATCGGTGACGAGGGCATGCTGGGTGCATCCCTGATTCTCGGTATCGATCAGTCGCCAACGCATGCCCTGGTGCAAGGTGCGGGTACGGCCCTGCGCATGGATGCCGCAGAGTTCCGTCGTCAACTGGAGCTGAGTACTGCGCTGCGCCGCGTTCTGATGCGCTATCTCCATGTGATGATCCAGCAGCTTGCGCAGACGGCGGCCTGTAACCGTTTCCATGTGGTGGAGGCGCGCCTCGCGCGCTGGCTTCTGATGACGCAGGACAGGGCCTACTCGGACACATTCGACATCACCCACGAATTTCTCGCCTACATGCTGGGTGTGCGCCGTGTCGGCATCACCAGCTCGGCTTCCGCACTACAGAAGCGCCAGCTGATCCGGTATCGTCGTGGGCATATCACGATTCTGGATCGCCGTGGCCTGGAGGAGGCCGCCTGTGGGTGTTATTCCGCTGACAGGCAGATGTACGCGCGGACTATGGGCCCGCAAGGCGCACAGGGCGCGGTGTTGTCGACCATGTGCGACTGAGAGGGGCTTCTTGGTGGGGCTCCCCGTCTTGCACTACAGGGGAACGGTTGACCCGACCGCCGGGTCTGGACGGAAAGTCGGGGTGGAGAGTGTGGCTTTCCAGCGATGGTGGCGAAATTCCATGGGATTTTCGTGGTCACCATGAGGTGCGTATGGCGGGCCCGGGAGACCGCCGCAATGAGTACCCAGACACCGGACGATGGGCGCGTTGCCCTTGTGGAGCGATTTTTTCGGGGCACCGGCAGCAGCTATGACGTCATGGTCCATGCCGCAACGTTCGGCATCGACCGCCTGTGGAAGCGCCGGCTCGTGAGCCTTGTGCCGCCGGACGCACGGCGCGTGCTGGACCTCGCCAGCGGTACGGGTATTTCGACGCTGGCTATCGCGAAACGCCGCCCGCAGTGCCACGTGGTCGGTGTCGAGCTTCGCGACGAGTACCTGGAGATCGCGCGCGCCAAACTCCGGCGGCGCGGGGCCGGGAACATTGAGTTGGTACTGGGCCGTGCCGAGGACTATCGCTCGGAAGTGCCGTTCGACTGCATCAGTTCTTCCTACCTCGCCAAGTACGCGGACCTTCCGCTGCTGTGCTCCAACGCCTTCGCCATGCTGAATCCGAACGGCGTCTTCCTGGCGCACGACTTCACCTATCCGCCGAAGGCGCACCTGGTGCGCCTTTGGCGCCTCTATTTCGGAATCCTTCAGGTTGTCGGCAGCCGACTTTTTCCATCATGGCGTGAAATCTACTACGGGCTGCCCGCGCTGATTGAACGGAGCACCTGGGTCGAGGACATCCAGTCCGCGCTGGCCGATGCTGGGTTCACCGACATTCGTCGGGAGGACCTGACGCTGTATGGCAGCGCCATCGTGAGCGCGCGCAAACCGCATGTCGCCGCGGGTGCATCGGGCGCCGGCCGGGTCCCGGCGGACTAGCCCGCATATCTCACCGCCGTTCGTCGCGAGGGCGTCGAGATGCCGCTGTGACGGGGGGCACGGACCGGAAGGCGGCGAAGGCGTAGCTGACACTAAGTCGAGCCGACTGCAGGGAGTACGCCCCTTTACGGCGAGCAGATCGGCGTGCGTAGTAGAAGGGCGGTGAGGAATGCGGGCTAGTCGCCATGCAGCATCATCCGCACGATCTGCGATGGCGCAGCGCGGAGGAGGCCCGTGTATGTGTTATTCGGAAACTCGTCCACGCTGTCCACTGCGCGCGCGATCCGCGCGCTTACGGCCTGGTGCATGCGCTCGCGCAGCAGCGGCATCAACTCGGTCAGCGCGGCAGCGCGCGGTTTCCCGGCAACGGTGCGGCAGGCGGTTCGCACCAGTGTCTCCGGGCCACAGAAGTGCGCTATCGCGGGTGACAGCAGTGTGGGCTCGGATGCACCGTGCTCACCGCCGTCGATTCCGACCAGGTCGCGCAAATCGTCGGCAATCTGGTACGCCTCCCCCAGGTGCGCGCCCGCATCGAACGCCAGATCCGCCATGTCCGGCGTGCTGGCGGCGCTGATCGCGCCGAGACGGGCGGCTGTTCCGAACAGCGCACCGGTCTTCAGGTATATGACCTTCGGATACAGACCGCTGCCGCGATCGCCATCGGCCAATCGTGCCGGGTCGAGTTCGGCGGATTCCAACGGCTCGTGCCAGGCGCCGCCTGCCATCATGGCGATGACCTCCGCGAGCGCGAGGCCGTCGGCGCGGCCGGTCTCGACCATGCGCGCCAGCACCGTCGCAAAGATCAGATCGCCGAGCAGCACGGCCTTCCGCGGGCCGTAGCTGGTCCATGCGGCGGGACGGCCGCGGCGCCGCGTGTCGCCGTCCACGAAGTCGTCGTGTATCAGCGAGGCGGCCTGAACGCACTCCACGGCGACGGCTCGCGGCAGCGCATCCTCGCGCCGGCCGCCCAGCGCATCGCTGACCAGGCAGAGCAGGCAGCCACGCAGGCGCTTGCCATTGTCGAGCGCCTTGTGGACCGCCGCCGCCTGGCTCCCCGGATGCCCGCCGAAGAACCGGGGAATCCACTCTTCGAAGGCGGCATCGAGCTGTGCCGACGTGGCATGCCAGTAATCCAGGAAGGCTTCGTTGCGGGTCATCGCCTCAACCGCTCCAGCGCCAGACCGCGAGGGCGATGCCGAGCAGAATCACCCCCAGACTGACGGCCTTGAGTATTGCCTCGAGTCGCTCCATCTGTGCCCGGCCCTCGGCGGCGCCACCGCCCGCGCCGCGCTTGAGGGCCTTGTAGGGGCGGGATGCCTTGATCTCGACCAGGCTCAGCGCGGCCATCGATCCCGCGACCATGATCGCGGCGGGGGAGACGGAGTTGGTCTGCAGCACGAAGCCGGCCAGTACCGGCAGAAAGCCCCAGGAGAAGGCGAACCAGCCGTCGGTGTGGAAGCGGCCGCGGAACCATTCCAGGTTATAGGCCAGCAGGAAGAACCCCTCCAGCACGGCGATCACCGCCAGCAGCGGTGCGAACTTGACAATGTAGTAAATGCCGATCGCATAGGCGAGGCCGATGGAAACGGCAGCAAGCAGCCAAAGCTGACGTCTCGTGAACGCCGCGCCCCACGGCTTGAGCCCCTTGCTGCCGACCGCGTCCAGCGCATGCGCGCCGATGCCCAGAGCGAGAAAGTAAATGACGATGATCGCCGCAACGCGGTCCCATTGGACCGTCTCCGCGAGCATCGAGCCGATTACCGTGAAGGACAGCACCATGCCGGTGTACGGCAGAAACAGCAGGCCGATCGCCGCACGAAAGCGTGGCGGGCCGACGGACGGCACGAACCACTCGTTGAGACGCCCCGGTGTGCTCATTGCATCTCCCGCTGCCGTTGTCGCGCGGTCCGGTCATGTTGTTGGCGCGTTGCCGTCCCGGCGGATTCCACCGGCAGCACCGGCAAACGCTATTACGCCGCGATTCCGGAGACGCCGACAGGCCGATGCTACGCCTGCCGGCATACCCCGGAAAAGGGGCGAACGCCGCAAACGCCGGGGTCGGACCTCGCTAACTAACTGAGTGCCTGGGATATCGGTTCGAGATCCTTGGGGTCTGAAAGCCTTAGAGCTTCAATTTCAGGCCCGAAACAAGGGGTATAGGACAACCGGTTACGGCGGTTCGCTCTATGGATGTCCTCTTTCCCCGAATGCGGTGTTGCGCTGCTTGACCGCAGAGTGACTGCGGCGCTGCGCAGCGCGCCTAGCCTCGTGAAAAATGCGATACCAACGCGAGCGCGTGAATACTTCAGCGTCTCCTTAAAGCTTCAATTTCCGGTCCGAAACAAGGGGTGTAGGACATCCGGTCACGACGGTTCGACTGTGGATGTCCTCTACCGCTACCGGTTCGGGGAGGGGCGGAGCGAACTGGGTGG
>SLSJ01000069.1 GCA_007130525.1 Ectothiorhodospiraceae bacterium
ACGCCCCGACACAGCGAGCAGATCGGCGTGCGTAGTAGAAGGGCGGTGAGATATGCGGGCTAGCGGGTATGCGTTCTAAGCGTTTCTCCGGGGGCATCCGATTCGGGGCGCGCGCTATCGGCCCGCCGGCGCATCCACCATGGCGAACGCCTGCTCCAGCAGGGGGACGACCTGCTTCTTGCGCGACATGCAGCCGGGCAGGCGGATCACGCCATCGTGCAGAGGACCCACCCCGCGCTCGAACAGATCGAGGCGGTCTCCCACCACCCAGAGGTCGCTGGCGCCGGCCTGCACGTCGGTGATCATGAGGATTACCTGCATGAGCCCGGAGGACTCGCGCAGCGTGTGCATCTGTTCCAGTATCTCCTGCCTTCGCGGCGCCAGCGCGTCGGAATCCATGACTTCGACCTGTCCGACGCCGACCCGCCCGGCCTCGAACTCGAACTCCTTGTAGTCCTCCTGTATCAACTCGGCCGCGCTTCGCTTCTCCACCGAGTCCGTTCTCAGGCGCAACATCTCTTCGCTGAAGCTCGCATCGACGCCCGCAAGCGGCTCCATACGGGCCGCCATTCGCCGGTCCTTGTCGCTGGTCGTGGGCGAGCGCAGGTTGACCGTGTCCGACCAGATCGCCGCGAGCAGCATACCCGCCATTGCACGTGACGGCTCGATGCTGTGCAGGAAATACTGTTCGCCGATCAGCGTCGCGGTGGCGCCGACCGGCTCGCAGTGGAACACGATCGGCGCCGGCGGCCGCAGGTCGCCGAGGCGATGGTGCTCCCAGATCTCGAGAATGTTGGCGCGCTCGATATGGGGCAGCGCCTGCGCACGTTCGTTGTGGTCAACCAGGATCAGATCGCATCCGGTGGCGTCCTCGATGAGTTCGGGCACGGGGACGCCGAAGTGCCGCAGCACGAACGCCGTCTCGGTATTGAGCTCGCCCGCCCGTGCCGGCCGCACGCCGGCATGACCGAGGCGCTGTTTCAGTTCCGCGTAGGCAATCGCCGAACAGACACTGTCCGTATCCGGATTGCGATGCCCCACGACATAGACCGTCGATGCCACGACTCCTCCCAGGAATTACGCAGGCCGCGTTTGCGGCCTGTTGAAAGACGAATGCGTGGTGCGTTTCTCCGGTCGGCCCCAGGGAAACACCGAAGTATTCACACGGGCCCGCTTGGGCAGGAACACCCCTGCGTTCGAGCCCGGGCGCCGCGCTTCCATGGCCGAGCCGGGCAACTGTATGCCGGCAGCCCGCCGGCTCGCAACCACCTCGGGAGTGTAGCAAACGCCGGCGCCGCTCAACCGATCGCACTGTCCGCAGGGCCCGGACACAGATCGGCGCCATGCCACGAGCGTGACTCGAGCCTGTTCAATCCTGCGTGGAGGCGACGGATGAAGCCATTGGCTGTATCCTCTATACGGATAAACAAAAATCTCCGCGACAAGAGGAACTCTAACATTATGACCGTCCACCTCTACTTTTCGCTGATTCCCGAGGCACTTGTGGCATCAATGCTGCCGCCGGCCGAGTTTGGCCAGTATTTTGCGACCGGCCGGCGCTACAAGACGCGCGGCCAGGCCGCGTTCGTGGAGATCGATCCCGGATTCCGACATGAGTATTTTCCGATCGACGAGGCCATCGCACGCTGTGTTCCCCATTCCGACGGTCAACCAAAGAACTCCGTTTACGTTTCGACCTACCGGGTGCTCGAGCACCTGCCGCTGAGTGCGCTGGGGGATCTGCACCTTGTTACGGCCTATGGCCGGACGCTGCCCCTGAAGCGAGCCGATCACGGCGAACCGGACAGCCCGGGCCCCTACCACCTGTACCAGGACCTTGCACCCGTAAACAGCCTGGTGGCGAGCCTGCTGAAGCCGCGCGCGTTCTACGACACCGTCGTCACCCGGCCGAGCAAGTTGATCCGCTTCCCGGCGCTCGCTTTCGTGGAACTCGGGCTCGGAGAACTGGCCAGGGATCCGGAGAACGGCAACCTCGGTGAGCTTCCTTACTCCTATGTGCATCACCTGCGCGACTCGCTGCTCGAACTCGATAGCGACAAGAAGCAGACCAAGCTTGTCGCACGCGCGCAGTCTTCGGATTTCCTGTACCGCATGGTCAGCAGCGGGTTCTATATCGGTAACGGTGAGGAATTCGCCAGCTTCCCGATGCCGTCCCACGCGGAATTGCGGCGCGACCATCCGCAGTGGTGGCGGACTGCGAACCAGTAGCGGCGGCTTCGGGCGCGGTGCGCGGCCAGCGCTCCGTCCACCCTCAGTGAGAAGACCGCGCCGGCGTCCGGCGCCCCGACCACGGTGCGCACAGGCGCCGGTCTCACCGCCGCCTGAGGGTCCCGGCGGTGTCCGGCAGGCTGCCGCGACGGCCAGCCCGTCGGGAAACGCGCCTCATGCGTCCCGCTACCGATCATCTTCGAGCAGCAACTGTGGATAACGGATCAGTTCGGCCTCTGCGGCTTCCAGGCATTGCAGGGTGTCCTCGAGGTTGCGCTCGACGCGCTCGATCAGTTCCTTGAGTCGGTCGAGCATGCCGGTGCGTACCTGCAGGCGTTGATGCAACACCTCCTCGCGCCCGGCCAGATCCTGCAGCCGCCGTTCCCGCTCGCTCAGGTCCCGCTCCAGCTCTGCCCGCCTCTGCTCACGGTCCACCAGCACGTCTTCCAGTTCCTGCAAGCGGGTCTCCGATTCCCGAACTTGCTCCCGGACCTGTTCCAGTTCTCCCGCCTCTCGCCGTAGGGTTTCCAGTTCCGCGGTCAATGAGTCGCGGGCCTCTGTCAGATCCCTGTTGCTGGAGCGGAGGCTTTCCGCCTGCTCCTGGAGTTCGGTCAATTCGCGATGGGCCGCCTCGAGATCGCGACGTGCCTCGACCAGCGCATCGTCGTCCGCACGGCGGGCCCGCAAGCGCTCTTCCAGTTCAGCATTGTCGCGTTCCAGTCGTCCTATGCGTTGCCGCAGGGACTGGTTGTCGGACTGCAGGGACTCGATGCGGGCGGTGAGCGTATCGCGCTCCTGTTCCCAGGCCTGACGCTATTCCTGATGCCCGGTGTACAGCCAGGCGCAACCTGCAAGGCTGGCCACGGTGATGACGAGCAGCACGGCAATCACGGCGGAGTTGCCACGTGTGCGACGTTCAGAAGACAGCCCGGCCATCTCACACCCCCCTGCCTGTTCTTCCTTCACGGAATCACCACCCGCCGGGGTTTCATCATTTCACCGAATCGCGCAGCGGCGGCGACTGCGGGACGATCCGCGCCGGCAAGCCCGGACCTTCCCCACGATCGCGGCCGTTCGCCAATTCGCAATCGTCGACGGGGACACATTGCACGAAACAGGTGTATTTATATACAGTTATTCTGTGCTCGGAGCACATGACTGGAATGCGCATTTCCCATGGTTTACGCCGAACTCCATTGCATCAGCAATTTCACATTCCTGCGTGGCGCTTCGCATCCGGAGGAACTGGTGGAGCGCGCCGTCGAACTGGGTTACGGGGCGCTTGCGATCACCGATGAATGTTCGGTGGCCGGCATCGCAAGGGCGCACCAGGCAGCGAAAAACCGCAACCTGAAACTGATTATGGGTACTGAACTGCGACTGGCGGACGGGCCCACGGTGGTACTTCTGAGTCCGAACCGCAGGGCCTATGCCCAGATGTCGGCGCTGATCAGTCTGGGGCGCACCAGCGCACCCAAGGGTCGGTATCGATTGTGCCGCGAAGATCTGGTCGGGCGAGTACCGGACTGTCTGGCCCTGCTGATCCCCGGGGACAGACCCGATCAGGAAAGCGCTGTCTGGTTCGGTGACTGTTTCCGCGGCCGCGGCTGGCTGGCCGTGGAACTGTTCCGTGGGCCCGACGACCATGGCCGACTGCTTCACCTGCAGGCATTGGGAGCGGCCATCGGCCTGCCGCTGGTGGCTGCAGGCGATGTTCATATGCATCGCCGTGGCCGGCGGGCCCTGCAGGACACCCTGACCGCCATACGCCTGAACCGGGCGGTGGCGGATCTGGGCCTGGAGCGCATGGCCAATGGTGAACGCCATCTGCGCAGCCTGTCGGCACTGGCCAGCCTCTACCCGTCGGAACTCATGAGGGAGAGTATGCGCATCGCCTCTCTCTGCGACTTCTCCCTGGAGGAACTGCGCTACGAATACCCGGAGGAACTGGTTCCGGCCGGACGTACCCCGACCGTGCACCTGCGAGAACTGGTCGAGGAAGGCATCCGCTGGCGCTGGCCCCATGGCCCGCCCGTCGATATCCACCGGCAGGTGCGGCACGAACTGGGCCTGATCAGCGAGATGGGTTACGAGGCCTATTTCCTGACCGTTCACGACATGGTCCGTTTCGCCCGCAGTCGCGGCATTCTCTGCCAGGGCCGGGGCTCGGCCGCCAATTCGGCCGTGTGCTTCTGTCTGGGCATCACCGAGGTCGATCCCGCCACCAGCCGGCTGCTGTTCGAACGTTTCATCTCCCGCGCGCGTGACGAGCCACCGGATATCGACGTCGACTTCGAACATGAGCGGCGTGAGGAGGTGATCCAGTACATTTATCGCAAGTACGGCCGCCACCGGGCTGCGCTGGCCGCCACCGTAATCAGTTACCGGCCCCGCAGTGCGCTGCGGGACGTGGGCCGCGCCCTGGGGCTGGCGCCGGATCAGGTTCAGCGGCTGTGCAGGAACCTGCAGTGGTGGGACGGCCGGCGGGCAATACCGAAGCGTGTGCGCGAAACCGGACTCGACCCCGACAATCCCGTCATCCACCGTTTGCTCACCCTGGTACGGGAACTTGTCGGCTTTCCCCGCCACCTGTCGCAGCATGTGGGCGGTTTCGTGATTTCCCGCGGCCCGTTGAGTGAACTGGTGCCCACGGAAAACGCGGCCATGGACGGGCGTTCCGTGATCCAGTGGGACAAGGATGACCTGGAATCCCTGGGCCTGCTCAAGGTGGACGTGCTGGCTCTGGGCATGCTCAGCGCCATCCGCCGGGCATTCGACCTGCTGGCGCGACATTACGGCCGGCGACTCGCGATCGCGGATATCCCGGCCGACGATCCGGCTGTCTTCGCCATGCTGCAGCGGGCCGACACCGTGGGTGTATTTCAGGTGGAGTCGCGGGCCCAGATGTCCATGCTTCCACGACTGAAGCCAAAAACGTTCTATGACCTGGTGATCGAGGTTTCCATCGTCCGCCCCGGCCCCATTCAGGGTGACATGGTGCATCCCTACCTGCGACGGCGTGAAGGACTGGAACCGGTGGAGTACCCATCGGAGGAAGTCCGCGAGGTACTGGAGCGGACCATGGGGGTGCCCATCTTCCAGGAGCAGGTGATGAAGCTTGCCGAGGTGGCGGCGGGCTTCAACCCGGACGAAGCCGACCAGCTACGCCGCTCCATGGCGGCCTGGCGCCGGCGCGGCGGACTGGATCACTTCGAGAAGCGATTGCGGGAGGGTATGCAGGCGCGGGGATATTCAGCTGAATTTGCCGAACGCATTTTCCGGCAGATCCTGGGCTTCGGCGAATACGGCTTTCCGGAATCCCACGCCGCCAGCTTCGCCCGGCTGGTCTGGGTCTCCGCCTGGCTCAAGCATCATTACCCGGCCGCGTTCACCTGCGCGCTGCTCAACAGCCAGCCCATGGGGTTTTATGCACCGGCACAACTGGTGCGCGATGCCCGCGAGCACGGTGTCGAAGTGCGGAGCGTGGATGTCAATGCCAGCGCCGTGGACTGTTCCATGGAGCCACTACCGGAAAACGCCGGATACGCCCTGCGGCTTGGTCTGCGTATGGTCCGGGGTCTGTCCCTGGCGGGTATGGAGCGGATAGTTGCCGCGCGCAGTGCCGCAGCCTTCACCGGCGTGGACGACCTGGCCAGTCGCGCGCGTCTGGAGCGGCGTGACCTGCAGGCCCTGGGCCGCGCCGGCGCACTGGCGACGCTGGCCGGACACCGGCGACAGGCCTGGTGGCAGGTACTGGGGGTGGATACCGGCCTGCCACTTCTTGCGGCAGCCGGCGACAATCATCCACCACCGCTGCTGCCGGCACCGGACACGGCCGAGAACGTGGTGGCCGACTACGCCAGCCTGGGACTCAGCCTGGAGGCCCATCCGCTTGCTCTCCTGCGCGGGCGGTTGCGCCGCCACGGACTGCGCACGGCACAGGCGCTGCACCAGGTTGAGGATGGCCGACTGGTCCGGACAGCAGGTCTGGTGGTCAACCGGCAACGCCCGGGGTCGGCTGCCGGAGTGACCTTCGTAACCCTGGAAGACGAGACCGGCCACGTCAACGTAGTGATCTGGCGGGACACCGGCGACCAGCAGCGCCGCGCCCTGCTCGGCGCCCGCCTGCTGGAAGTGGCCGGTCGCTGGGAACGCCGCGGCGAAGTCTGCCATCTGGTGGCGGGCCGGTTGACGGATCGGTCGGAGTTGCTCGGAGACCTGGTGACGAAATCCAGGGATTTCAGATAGGGAAAGCTGCAAGCGCCCGGCGCCCCGCGCCCAGCCGGGAACAGACACCCTTCTTGCCGGGCGCGGGGCGCCGGGCGCCTACTTATCTCCCCTCTTGAAACGGGCGAGATGCCTGCGGTCATGCTTGTCCGGCCGGCCATGGGGTCGGGGAAAAGCGGCCGACTGGGCGCGGAGTTGCTGGCGCAGCAATTCGCGCCGTTCGATACTCTCGGGCGTTTCCTCGTAAAGAGTCTGCGCCACGCTGGCCGGACCACGCTGCGCGGAAAGATCCCTGACGACCACGTGAAACTCGAAGGCGCCCTTGCGCACCCGAACACGGTCGCCGACACGAACGCTCCTCGCCGGTTTGGCGCGGACGTCGTTGATCTCCACTTTACCGCCGTTGACGGCTTCCACGGCCAGCCGCCTGGTCTTGAAAAACCGCGCCGCCCACAGCCACCGGTCAACACGTACCGCCTCTTCCGTCATTCGGAAACCTTATCACTGGACCTGGTCGGCTCGGCAATGGCGCGGCCCGCTCGTCCCCCGGGTGCGGATCAGATCCCGCACCGAAGTCATGTCGACCACCCATGGAGCCTGACATCAGTCGGTTGCCCGCAGCGGTTCCGCCGAGACGATAATACCGTCTTCGTCGGCATAGAGAACGTCACCCGGGCGAATCGATATACCGCCGAAGCTCACGGCCACGTCCCGCTCGCCTTCGCCCTTCTTCACGCTCTTGAGCGGATGCGTGTTCAGCGCCCTGACACCGATATCGATGCCGCGCAGGTCGGCAGCGTCACGAACACAACCATAGACCACGACACCGGACCAGCCGTTATCCCGTCCGAGGGCCGCAAGGTTGTCGCCGAGCAGAGCGCAGCGCATGGATCCGCCACCGTCCACCACCAGTACCCGTCCTTCACCGGGTTCGGCGAGCGCCTCGCGGACCAGCGAGTTGTCCTCGAACACGCGGACGGTCGCCACCGGGCCGTTGAACAGGGAACGGCCGCCGTAGTCACGGAACATGGGACTGACGATACGCAGACGGTCGGAGAATTCATCGCAGAGGTCGGTGGTTCTGAGGCTCATGTACGGCGACTGCTCCTTGCCAGTGGGCTTGCACGCCAGCGGCGCGGCTGAATCTGCTCCAAGGTAAATCGACGGTGTCGCGGCGGCAACCTGTTCCCGAGGCAGGGCGTACAATATGCCCATGGAAACCCGGCCGACGCCCCGATCGCGAATTGCCGCCGCCGTTGCGGCAGCGCTGGCGTTCACGGCGGGCTACATCCTGGTCCTTTACCTGTTCTTTGCCTGGCTCTGGCCGCGGCTGCCCGACTGGGCGGTAATGATCGCCTTTGTGTTGCTAGCGATTTTCGTGATCGGATCACCCATCGTCGCGCTTGCGCGAATCGGCAACGCCCTGGGAAAGCGCCCTCCAGGCCGGCGGGACAACTGAGTTCGGGGCCAGCCCGCATATCTCACCGCCGTTCGTCGCGAGGGCGTCGAGATGCCGCTGCGTCGGGGGGCACGGACCGGAAGCCGGCGAAGGCGTAGCCGACACCACGTCGAGCCGACTGCAGGGAGTACGCCCCGACACAGCGAGCAGATCGGCGTGCGTAGTAGAAGGGCGGTAAGATATGCGGGCTACCGCACCACACCCGGATCCTGTCAGCCGCGACACGCCGCCCTGCGGCCCGGACTTCGCGGGGAATCGTCAACGGGCGTCCACGCGGCTCACTGGCGCCGAATTACTTCTGCTACACTTCCGCGGCTCATGCACCGCCGGCCCCGGGAGAACGTCGACGCATGCCCGATTGTCTTCGGCTGCACTACCACCTGTATTGCGCTCCCGGCGAGGACCCCGCTCGCAAGGCACGGGACATCGCCCTTGAACAGACCGCCGAACTGCCGGCGCACTGCGTGAGTGACCCCATCCTGAGGGACCATGTCGGCACCGTGGAACGGATGGAACCGCTCCCGGATAACGGCTGGAGCACCGTCATAAGCTACCCGATCGGACTGGTGGGGGACGAACTGACCCAGTTTCTCAACCTCCTGTTCGGTAACATATCCCTCAAGGACGGCATGCTGATCATCCGGATCGATTGGCCGGCAGCGTTGCTGGAGCGCTTTGGCGGCCCGGCTCTGGGCATCGATGGCCTGCGTGAACTGACCTCCGTACCCGCCGGTCTCCCGCTCACCTGTACCGCCCTCAAACCGATGGGCAGCACGTCAGGCGCGCTTGCCGCCCTGGCTCGGGAATTCGCGCTCGGCGGCATTGATATCATCAAGGATGACCATGGCCTGGCAAACCAGCCGGAGGCGCCTTTCATCGAGCGCCTCGCTGCCTGCCAAGCGGCCGTCGAAGAAGCAAACCGGGACAGTGGCGGCAACACCCTCTACTTTCCGAATGTGACCGCCCCCATGCACCTCCTGGGCGCCCGCCTGCAATCCGCCCGCGACGCCGGCTGTCGCGGGGTTCTGCTCTGCCCCTGGATCACCGGACTGGACAGCATGCGATGGGCGCGTGACACCTATGGACTGGCGATAATCGCCCACCCCGCGCTCACCGGAAGCTACTTCGGCGAACGCCACGGGCTGACACCGGCACTGCTGCTGGGGGAGTTGTTCCGCGTCGCCGGCGCCGACGCCTCGATCTACCCCAACACCGGTGGGCGTTTCGGTTTCAGCCAGGCGACCTGCGAAGCCATCAACGAACGACTGCGCGATCCGCTGGGCGCCCTGAAGCCGGCCATGCCCGCTCCCGGGGGCGGCATGGACGTGCGACGCGCACCGCATTGGATACAGGCCTATGGGCCGGATACCATGATCCTGATCGGCGGCAGCCTGTACGAGCGCGGAGACGTTGCCCGGGCCGCCCGCGAACTGATGCATGCACTGGGACGCTGAGCATGGCAAAGATCATCCGAGCCGAGCACTACCGCTGGAACGTGCCGCTCAAGGAGTACAAGACCGAGGGCACGGGTTTTCGTCATGTCACCCGGCAGACTCTGCTGGGGGAGGCGGACGGCGAGGAACGGCTGAATTTCATCACCCGCTACTTCGAGGTGCAGCCCGGCGGTTATTCATCCCTGGAACGCCATGAACATCCGCATGTGGTGGTCATTATTCGCGGCGAAGGAGAGGTGGTTCTCGAAAACCGTGTCGAACGGGTGCGACTGCACGACTGCGTTTACATATCGCCGCACACGTTTCACCAGTTTCATGCCACCGGTGACGACGCCCTGGGCTTCCTGTGCATGGTCGACCGCGAGCGTGACCGTCCACAACTTCCACGGGACGAAGACGTGGAACGGCTGAGCACCAATCCGGCAGTGCGCGCGCGCATCCGGACCTGATCCATCGATTGCCTGACTCGGCGGAAACGCCGGCGTTCAACGTCCCGGCGGAGGCACGATGTCATGCCGCCGCATCTTCCGATACAGAGTGTTGCGGCTCATGTTCGGTTCCGCAGCGGTTCGGGTGACATTCCACCAACCCGCATATCTCACCGCGCAGTCGTCGCGAGGGCGTCGAGATGCCGCTGTGACGGGGGTACGGACCGGAAGACGGCGAAGGCGCAGCTGACACTACGTCGAGCCGGCTGTCGGGAGTACGCCCCGACACAGCGAGCAGATCGGCGTGCGTAGTAGAAGAGCGGTGAGATATGCGGGCCAGATCCTCACCACGAATGACGCCATCGACACGCACAGGGGCGAGCATAAGGAGATTCAGGCTGGGAGCAGACTGACACCAAAAAAAGGAGGAGGTATAACTGCCCCCTCCGAAAGCCGGTTGCCGGCTCAGAAGAACTCCCGGTTACGACCATGAATGCAAAGATCCAGCCAAATCGTCCATGCCGGCGGTGACAACATCGAGAAGGCATGGGCGCATCTCGGCTGTACCGAATAATGAGCACCATAGTGAATTGCCTGGAAGCGGGGTGTCACGCAGACGTGACGCCTGCCAATGCGAGCTGGAAGAACCTTGCGAGACGTGCCTTTACCGGGTCATTCCTGCCAACTGCGACTATCATGTCTTCCACTTGATACTGCACCCCATTGCCGGCGGTTGTTCCTCGGCTAACGGCTGGCCGGTAAGCACGGCAGTGACGGCATCTCGCATGTCGTCACCCGTCACCGGCTCGTCATTGCGCGGCGTACTGGAGTCGAACCGGCCCCGGTAGACCAGCTTGCGGTCGGAGTCGAACAGGAAGAAATCCGGCGTACACACAGCCTGGTATGCCCTGGCTACGGATTGATCCTCGTCATGGAGATAGGGGAAGGGATAGCCGGCCCGCAGTTTCTCCTCCTTCATGGCCTCATAGCTGTCATCCGGATACTTCTCGGCATCGTTGGAATTGATCCCCACCACCGCAAGTCCACGTGGCTCGAATTCTCGGGCAAAGCTGGCGAGCGCCGAACTCAGGTGTTTCACGTAGGGGCAGTGGTTGCACATGAAAATCACGAGCAGTGCCGGCTTGTCCGTAAAATCATCCCGGGCAACCATATTTCCCTGGGTGTCGGGAAGCCTGAAGTCCGGCGCCGGGCTGCCCAGCGGGAGAGTGTCCGATGCAACGGTTGGCATGACTGATGGTCCTCCTGTCTCTGGTTGCAATCCGACATCAGCATAGCGCCACTACAGCCCCCTAAACATCCACGTACCGTATCCGGCGTGTGTGCGGTCTCGTGCCGAAGCAGACCCCTGTTGTGTGGCGGACTAAGGACACGTTCCCGAGGCGGCCTTGCGCGCGTGACCAGGTTGATGGTCATGAACGCTGGCCGGGCCCGGCATTGCGCAGACCGAGCCCGGACACGTCATGACATTCGTTGTGGACGGATCAGCTCCCGCCCTGAGCCCGCTCAACCTCCTCCAGCAACAGGTTGAGGAGCCGTTCACCGCGGTCACCGGTGCGCTCGACGAAGGTATCGCGGACGGGCATGCTCAGCTCACGGAACCGGTCACGTTCTTCCTCGGTCAACTCGACCACCGTGATATCGCTGTTCTCCTTGATGATATCCATGCGATCTTCATTGAGCTGCACCTGAAGCTCGTGGATGTACTCGACCAGTTCCACCACTGCGTCCTCGACCATGTCCTTGTACTCGTCCGACAGACCGTCATACCAGTCCCTGTTGGCCATGAAGGTGGCGATGAACTGAGCCTGATTGGCGAAGATCAGGTAGTCCTGCACCTGGTAGAAGTCCATTTCCTCATGGGCGAACACGGGCTGCACCTGGGCATCTATCTGACCAAGCTGAAGCCCGCTGTATATCTCCCCGTACTCCATGGTCGTCGGATCGGCGCCGTAGGCACTGTACGTCTCACGCAGGAGGCGGTTGTCCATGGTCCGAATCGCCACGCCCTCGAAGTCCTCAGGGGTGCGAATTTCCTTCTGGGCGCCCCAGACCTGCCAGCCTTCCGGCACTATCGCAAGCGGATGAAGATCGCGGTCACGGAAGGAATCCACGAAGTCCTCGCTCTTGCGAAACGTATCGGAATTCAGCACCTGCGTGTTCAGCCATTCATCGTCGGAGAGAATGAAATTGAGGCTGAAAAGCTGACTTTCAGGCACCACGCCACCGAGGAATCCGGAACCGAATGCCAACTGGATTTCGCCCTCCTGAACCTGATCGTAAATGTCGGTCAGGCCACCCAGCTGGCCATAAGGGTAAAGGCGTACCTCGACCGCACCGTCGGTTCTATCCTCGATGATTTCCTTGAACCTGGCGGCGTACTCGTACTGAACACTGCCCTCGATTTCCTCGAGGCCGAATCGCCAGGTATCGCGCGCATCCGGGTCAGGCGACTCACCACAGGCGGCAAGGGCAAGAACCCCAGCCGCTACCAGTCCATAACGCCAGTACATGAGGACCTCCTTAAGATCGTGCATGAAGACCGGGCAATCGCTTCGCGCTTTGAAAAACCGAACGACCCGGTGCGGGAGAGCTGGCGGATGCCGCGAGGCCGCCCGCCAGGAACAAGGTCAAGCGCTGCCGAAATTCCGCGAATACCGGAAGCCGTGATAGGCGCTGGAACATCATGCCAAGAAAGATGGACATGCCGCCTGGAAACGAAGGGGCACGGCCGGGCAGTTATGTGCGGCACTCCTTCCCGCAGGTTCGGCAATCGCAGTCCATTTCTGCTCCTCATCAAATAAACCTTAACACAGCGCGGATTGATGTCTACGCGGTGACAGGGCCTGGCCATATCAACGGATGCGGCGCCGCAGACCGCGCCTCGCACCGAGAATAATGCGAGGCGGTGGCGCCTTTGAAGAAACCGATGTATTCCCGGGGCTTCCCTGTCAGGTGCCCTGATGTCACATTAACCGGACACAGCAAGGCAAACGGGAGCCTTCGGCATGGGCAAGGTCCGCATGGCACTCGGCATGCTCGATCGGGGAATCGAGCATATAGAAGAATTCATCCTGGGTGGCGCAATCCTGTTTCTGGCAGGCCTGCTGATCCTGCACGTGCTCGGACGGCAATTTCTGGGCATCGGTGTCCCCGGGCAGGTGGAACTGACCCAGATGGCCATGGTCATCATCACGTTCGCGGGCATCGGCTATGGAGTTCGCAAGGCCCGCCACATCAGCATGTCGGCTTTCTACGACCAGCTCACCGGCACACGGCGCAAGGCACTGCTGGTGATCATCACGCTGGTAACCGGGCTGATGATGTTCTACCTCGCCTGGTTTGCCTGGGGCTACGTGGGGAGCATGTACACCCGCGGGCGTACATCGTCCGCCCTGGATATACCCCTGTGGATCCCCTACGCCATCGCCCCCATCGGATTCCTGCTTGCGGGCATACAGTACTGGCTGACCGCCTTCCGCAACATGACGTCGCGTGACATCTACCGGTCTTTCTCCGAGAAGGAAGAATACGAGGAAGTACCCGACAACGGCGGTTCGTCCGGAATCTGATTCTCCCGCGCAACGCAAGGAGTCGGCGCGAATGCTCACGATCATCTTCATCACGATGCTGGCACTGCTGTTGCTGGGTTTCCCCATGATGATTCCGCTGCTGACCGCAGCTCTCATGACCCTGTTCTTCATCGTCGGCTCCACCAATGTGAACCTTCTGATCGGGCAGATGATCAGCGGCGTCCAGCCCTGGTCGCTGGCGGCGGTGCCGCTGTTCATCCTCGCCGCCGACATCATGACAAAGGGGCATACGGCCGACCGGCTCCTCGACCTGGTACAGAGCTTCGTGGGGCATCTCCGGGGAGGGCTGCCCATTACCACCGCCGCAAGCTGCACGCTGTTCGGTGCGGTTTCCGGTTCCACGCAGGCCACGGTGGTCGCCATGGGCGGCCCCATGCGCCCGAAGTTGCTGGAAAAAGGTTACAAGGACAGCTTCACGCTGGCGCTGATCATCAACGCCAGCGACATCGCCCTGCTGATACCGCCGAGTATCGGCATGATCATCTACGGCGTCGTCTCCGGCGCCTCCATCGGCCACCTGTTCATTGCCGGCATCGTTCCCGGCCTGATGATCCTTGGGATGATATCCGTCTACTGTTACGTCGCCTCCCGCATCATGGGCATCACCCCGGAGCCCCGGGTCGGCTGGAAAATGCGCTTCATGGCGTTTCGCAAGGCGCTGCTGCCGCTGGGCTTCCCCGTGGTGGTCGTGGGCGGCATATACGGTGGATTCTTCAGCCCCACCGAGGCCGCAGCGATAGCCGTGCTCTACGCTTTGCTACTCGAGATCGTAATTCTCCGGGCCGTGAAGATCCGGGATCTCTGGAGCATTGCGCTTTCCACCGGACTGATAACCGCCGTGGTGTTCATTCTCGTGGCAGCCGGCAACGGCTTCACCTGGACCATCTCCGCCGCGGGCATCCCGCAGGCCCTGCTCGGCCCGGTGCTGCAGGTCATTGGTGACAATCCACACATGGTGCTGGGACTGATCGCGGTGACGTTCTTCGTCGGCTGCATGTTCGTGGATCCGATCGTGGTGATCCTGATCCTCACGCCCCTGTTCGCTCCGGCCGTAAGCGTCGCCGGTCTCGACCCCATACACGTGGGCATCATTGTCACCCTGCAGGCCGCCATCGGTTCCGCGACACCGCCGTTCGGCTGCGACATCTTCACCGCCATGGCGGTATTCCGAAGGCCATATTTCGACACTATCCGGGGCACCCCGCCGTTCATATTCATATTGCTGACGGCGACGGTGATCCTGATCCTGTTTCCGCAGATATCGCTGTGGCTGCCGTCGCTGGGGGCGCAGTAGTCATCGGTCCTTGCACATTCCAGGTGCAGACGCGGATGAATCGCCAGCCCGCATATCTCGCCGCCGTTCGTCGCGAGGGCGTCGAGATGTCGCTGTGTCGGGGGGCACGGACCGGAAGACGGCGAAGGCGTAGCTGACACTACGTCGAGCCGGCTGGAGGGAGTACGCCCCACACAGCGAGCAGATCGGCGTGCATGGTAGAACGGCGGTGAGATGTGCGGGCTAGGCCAACAGCGCACGAATCGCCGGTGCCAGACGCTGCACCGTGAGCACGCCCTCTTCAATCGCCTCGGCACCGCGGTCGAATTCCAGCAGTCCGATTCGTGAAAGGCGCGGAGACAGGACGAGGTCGGGGGGATCGCCCGCCATCCGGCTGCGGGTAATGCGGTCCTGCATGATGTTTATGGATCCCGTCACCACCTGCAACAGGCCCGGACTCCCGATATCGCCTCGACCGCTCCTCGGCATACCCAGCCGGCTCGCCCGTTCACGGATGCCCGCCACGATCCGGTCAAACCAGGCAGGATCCCGTTCCCGGACTACCGTGGCGCTGGACCGGAAATGCCGACCGACGATATCGCCATTGAGGCTTACCGCGATGACAACATCCGCCCCGAGCGCACGACAGACGGAAACCGGTACCGGATTCACCAGGCCCCCGTCCACGAGCCAGCGTCCGTCCCTGCGAACCGGCGAAAACACGCCGGGCAGCGACATGGAGGCCCGCACGGCGTCCGCCACCCGACCACTGCGCAGCCAGACCTCGCGTCCCGTCTCCAGGTCCGTGGCGACAGCAGCGAAGTCAAGATTCATGTCATCGAAGGTGGGATCGCCGAAGTGACTGCGAAACGTCTGAACAAGCTTTCGTCCCTCGAAGAAGCCGCCACTGAACCCCACATCCAGCTGACCAATAATGCCTCGGCGCCCGAGAGCCCGGACCCATCGCTCGAACCCGTCCAGACCGCCAAGCCCATGGATGGCGCCAACAATCGCGCCGACGGATGAACCCGCAACCACGTCGGGGTTAACACCCTGGGCAGCGAGTTCACGAATCACGCCGATGTGAGCCCAGCCGCGGGCGGATCCGCTGCCCAGGGCCAGTCCCACCTTCAATTGTCTGGGCTCCTTGATCACAGTGCGTCTCACCAACAATTCGCGCTGCCAACGACACCGGTACGCCCGGTCGCGGCACTGAAGCGGCGCCCTCTCCCGGGCTCTCCCAGTCTAGCCCGCATATCTGACCGCCCTTCTACCACGCACGCCGATCCGCTCGCTGTGTCGGGGCGTACTCCCTCCAGCCGGCTCGACGTAGTATCAGCTACGCCTTCGCCGTCTTCCGGTCCGTACCCCCGTCACCGCGGCATCGGTGAGATATGCGGGCCAGGGAGACGCTGCCTTGGGAAACATGGCGGCGCGGACAAATCCGCGTCCGGCTCTCGGTAGCGTGAAACGCAAGGGGCAGCGTGGTTACCCGACAGTTGCATTGGGCGCCATCCACCCCCATGCCAGAAAACGGTACGACACTATTTTCCGATTCACTCGACCCCAGGAGGTAAAGTATGGCCGCTCCCCGCATCCTCATGGTTGTCACCAGCGCGGATCGCATGACGTCCGGCGAGCAGACCGGTCTGTGGCTGGAAGAGTTCGCCGTGCCCTATCTGGAGTTCCGCAATGCCGGCGCCGAGGTGACCGTGGCCAGCCCGGCCGGCGGCCCCGCTCCCATCGATCCGCGGAGCCAGCCCGACGACGAACAACAGGAGGCCTGGCGTGAGGCATCCGAAGCCCTGGCGAGAACATGGCCGTTGCGGGATATCAACGCGGATGAATTCGACGCGGTGTTCCTGCCGGGGGGACACGGTACGATGTTCGACTTGCCGGAGAATCCGGAACTGGCGACGGTGCTGGAGTCACTGGCTCGCCAGGGCAAGGTGATGGCCGCGGTCTGTCACGGTCCGGCAGCGTTCGTCGGCCCAAAGGGGCCGGACGGACGGAGTCTGGTGGACGGGAAGCGCATTGCCGTATTCACCGACGACGAGGAGCGCGCCGTCGGTCTCGATGGCGCGGTGCCCTTCATGCTGGAGTCTCGCCTTCGCGAACTCGGCGCCAACGTCGACAAGGCGGCAAACTTCCAGGAGCACGCCGTTCGGGACGGCAACCTTGTGACCGGCCAGAACCCGCCGTCCAGCGCCCTGACGGCCAGACTGACCCTTGAAGCCCTTGGTGTGAGCGTCTGACATCCCGGCAGGCCGTTTCCAACATCGCGCCGGAAATCCCCGGGGGCAAGCACGATGCGTACCGTCATACTGTTCAACAAGCCTTACAACGTCCTATCCCAGTTCACGGACGGATCGGGACGCCCCACCCTTGCGGACTACGTGAATGCACCGGGTTTCTACGCCGCCGGGCGCCTGGACCGCGACAGTGAAGGCCTGCTGGTACTGACCAATGACGGCGTTCTCAATGCCCGCATCACGCAGCCCCGCAACGCAATGAGCAAGACGTACTGGGTACAGGTGGAAGGCGCCCCCGGGGAAGGCGCCCTGGAACAGCTTCGCCATGGCGTCGCGCTGAAGGACGGCGTCACCCGTCCGGCCCGGGTCGCCGTTATGGATGAGCCGGGGGTCTGGCCCCGGGTACCACCCATTCGCTACCGCGCCACCATTCCCACCACCTGGCTGGCGATTACAATCAGCGAAGGCCGCAACCGCCAAATCCGGCGTATGACTGCGGCCGTCGGGCATCCAACCCTGCGGCTCATCCGCTACCGGGTCGGATCCTGGACCACGGACGGGCTGCTTCCGGGAGAGTCGCGCAGATTGGAACTCGAGCGGCATCCCGAAACGGGCGGCGTCCACCAATGACATCACCACCGGATAGCCCGCATGTCTCACCGCCGTTCGTCGCGAGGGCGTCGAGATGCCGCTGTGACGGGGGGCACGGACCGGAAGACGGCGAAGGCGTAGCTGACACTACGTCGAGCCCCCTGGAGGGAGTACGCCCCTTTACGGCGAGCAGATCGGCGTGCGGAGTAGAAGGGCGCTAAGATATGCGGGCTAACACCATGACAACACTCATCGCAATTCCAGGCAGTCTGCGGCGGGAGTCCATCAACGCAGGGCTGCTGCGCGCCGCCGCCGAGGTGTCACCGGACGATGTACGGGTAGAGCCTGCATCGCTTCGGCGCATTCCGCTGTATGACGGTGACCGGGAGGCCGAACACGGCATTCCCGCCAGCGTACAGAAGCTCAAGGACCGAATCGCCGCATCCGACGGGCTGCTGATCGCCACGCCGGAATACAACAACGGTATTCCGGGAGTTCTGAAAAACGCCATTGACTGGTTGTCCCGTCCACCTCGGGACATCGCCCGTGTCTTCGGCGATCGGCCGGTCGCACTGCTGGGCGCAACGCCCGGGCGCGGTGGCACGGCCCTGGCGCACGCCGCCTGGCTTCCGGTGATACGCGTCCTGGGTATGCGGCCCTGGTTCGGCGGATCGCTGCAGGTCGCGCAGGCAAGACAGTTGTTCAACGGCGACGGCACGCTGAACGATGCGGAGACCCGAGAGCGCCTCGCTGCGTTCCTGCAGGGGTTTGTCGAATTCGTCCGGGAGAACCGCCGATGAGATATGCAGGGTTAGGGGTGAGCCTGCCCCTGTAGGAGCCGAGCCCTCTCGGCGATGTGACAGCGCCAAGCGTCGAGCGCCGAGCGCCAGGACCCCATCGGCCAGGGGGCTGGCCTCCCACACCGGGGTTAGCCCGCATTTCTCACCGCTCTCGCCGCCGTTCGTCGCGAGGGCGTCGAGATGCCGCTGCGACGGCAGGCACGGACCGGAAGACGGCGAAGGCGTAGCTGACACTACATCGAGCCGGCTGCAGGGAGTACGTCCCTTTACGGCGACCAGATCGGCGTGCGCAGTAGAAGGGCGGTGAGATATGCGGGCTGGTCATCATGCTGGAGGTCTGGACGGCTGACCGCTGCGAAGACGGCATCCGAACCCTGCCACCTGGAGGTGCCTCGCCGTAACGCCGGCCTCCAGGTGCATGGGCCGGGGCCCCGCCCTCCGTCCGGAGCGTTACCGAACACCCTCGATCGCAGCCGTTATTTCAGGCTCCGGGCCCCAGCGGCAAGCCAAGAACGGCCCAGGCCACCAGCATCAACGGCCATACGACGGCAAACACGGCGGCATAGGGAAGCATGAGCGCCACCAGCGTGCCGATGCCGGCATCCGGCCGCCAGCGCTGGGCCACGGCAAGCACGATCACCCAGTAAGGGTTGAGGGGCGTAATGATGTTGGTGACCGAGTCTCCGATTCTGTATGCAGCCTGGGTCAGTTCAGGTTGTACATCCGCCAGCATCAGCATGGGCACGAAAACGGGCGCCAGGAAGGCATACTTTGCCGACGCGGAGCCCACCAGCAGATTGGCGCCCATCACCAGCAGCATGAACGCAATCAGCAGTACCGGCGTGGGCAGCGCCAGCCCGGCCAGCGCCTGACCGCCGCTGATGGCCAGCAACAGCCCGAGTTCGCTGTGCCGGAACGCCTCGATGAACTGCGCGGCAAAGAATGCCAGCACGATGTAGGGCGCCAGGGTGGCTATGGTATCCGCCATCATGCGGGCGGCGTCGCGGTCGCTTCGTATGGTCCCGGCAGCAATCCCGTAAGCCAGCCCGGGAAACAGGAACCACAGGAATAACAAGGGCACCATGGCCTCCACCCAGCGGGCGAAATGCTCGCCACTCCCGTGCAGCGGCGCGCCCGGTACCAGGATTGCCGCCAGCGTGAACGCCAGCACGACAACCAGCGCCCATGCCGCCGCCCGCAGACCGCGCCCGGGCGCTGGCCCGGCCTCCAGCGCATCCCCCTCCTCCCCTGCCGGCCCGCCAAGGCTCTGCCGCGGTTCCACAAAACGTGCCGTCACCCACCAGCCGAGCAAGGTAAGCAGAACCGTGGAGGCGATCATGAGCCACCAGTTGGCGGTGACCGCGACCCGGTAATCCGGCTCAACGATCGCGGCTCCGGACTGGGTGAATCCCGCCAGCAGCGGATCCAGAGCGGTGATCATCAGGTTGGCGCTGAACCCTGCCGAGACACCGGCAAACGCCGCGGCGAGTCCGGCCAATGGCGGCCGTCCGGCTGCATGGAAGAGGATCGCGGCAAGCGGCGGCAGCACCACGTAGCCGGCATCCATGGTCACGGAAGACAGTATGCCGACCAGGACTACCGCCGGCGTCAACAGACGGCTCGGCGTCACGCGCAGGGCGCTGTCCAGCAGCGCCGGCAACAGGCCGCTGCGCTCCGCCAACCCGATGCCGAACATTCCCACCAGCACGATGCCCAGCGGCGGGAAGGCGATAAAGTTGTCCACCATGCTCGACAGCGACCACCAGAGCCCATCGCTCGTGAGCAGCCCACGGGCGTTGACCGTCTCGGAGACCACCCCGTCCGTCACCGGTCGCTGCACCGACCAGCCGGCCCAGGCCGCAATCTGCGACAGCAACAGGACCGCCACCCAGGCCAGGGCGAACAGGGTCGCCGGGTGCGGCAGGGCATTACCGGCCCGCTCCAGACGATCAAGCCAGGGCGTGTGCTGGTGCTGATCATTGACCACGGGCAGCGGATCCTGGGCCTGTCAATTTCGGCATTGGCATTGAGTGCGCCGGCCAGGCATAGCGAAAGCGCCGCTGCCCGGTTGCTGCAAAGTCAGAGCGCACCACGGACGTTCACATGCTACCGGGTTTCTCCGAACGGGCGTCAACGCGACCCGCGGACGTGCACCGGGTTCATGGCCTGAGCGCGGAGACTGCGAACCGGGTGCCCGCGGTGCGTTGGCAGCAACCGTCAGTCGGAGGGCAGAACCCGCAGGATGCGGCCGTCCACGTGATCGGTGAGCAGGTAGATTGCACCGTCCGGCCCGATACGGACATCGCGGATACGCCGGTTGAGTTCGCCGAACAGCATCTCGTGATCGGTCGCCGACCCATCGTCCAGAAGGATGCGTCCGACCGAACGGGCGACGAGTCCTCCCACCAGCAGATTCCCCTCCCAGTCGGGGAACAGGTCCCCGCGATAAAGGGCCAAGCCGGACGGTGCTACGGCCGGCGTCCAGACCAGCTCGGGAGACTCCATGCCGGAAAGTTCGGTGAATGGCGTAATGCGGGCGCCGCTGTAGTCCACGCCGTGGGTGACCGCCGGCCAGCCGTAATTGAGCCCGGGCTGGATCCGGTTCAGTTCGTCTCCCCCGCGCGGGCCATGGTCGCTCGTCCAGAGCCTGTTGGACTCCGCGTCGTGGACTATGCCCTGGATATTGCGATGGCCATAGGTGTAGATCTCGGCAAGGCTGTCCGGCCGGTTCGTGAACGGGTTGTTATCCGGAGCGGAGCCGTCGGGGTTGAGGCGCACGATAGTACCGAAGTGGTTTGACAGGTCCTGTGCCTGCTCGCGATAGTCGAAACCGTCACCGACGGTGATGAGCAGGGTCCCGTCTGGCAGGAAGAGCATGCGTCCGCCGTAATGCACGCTCGTTGAGCGCGCGGGCCGGGCGCGAAAAACTTCCTCCACATCCACCAATGAATGACCGTCGAGGCGGGCACGAACCACCAGCAGCGTATTGGCCCGTCGGCTGCCGCTGGCCAGGGACAGATAGATATGGCCGGTGTCCGCGAAATCCGGCGCCGGCACCACCTCGAACAGCCCGGCCTGTGAATGCACGTGGGCCTCGGGAACGCCGCCCACAGGCTCCGGGTTCAGTTCATCGTCCTCGATCAGGCGCAGCCGCCCGGCCCGCTCGGTAACCAGCATGCGACCATCCGGGAGCCAGGCGAGGGACCACGGATGCTCCAGTCCTTCGACAACGGTTTCGACCTCATAAGCCTGCTCCGCCCAGGCGGGCAACAGCAGGAACTGCATCAGAAAAAGGACGCATGGCAGACGAGACAGCATGGGCATAGAAATGCTCCGCGGAAGTTCGGGCGCTCAGGCTATCGCCGTCCGCGCTCCGGTTCGTTACCGTAGCAGACT
>SLSJ01000249.1 GCA_007130525.1 Ectothiorhodospiraceae bacterium
CTACTACGCACGCCGATCTGCTCGCTGTGTCGGGGCGTACTCCCTGCAGCCGGCTCGACGTAGTGTCAGCTACGCCTTCGCCGTCTTCCGGTCCGTGCCCCCCGTCACAGCGGCATCTCGATGCCCTCGCGACGAAGGACGGTGAGATATGCGGGCTAGCGCGATCCATGATCCGGCACTCCAGCGGGACACCGGAATCGGCCTCTGCCGCCATCAGATACGGCGAAGGCGACCGTCTTCCAGTCGCAGCACCCGATCCACCGGAGGCAGGCGGTGGCGGTCATGGGCGACGATGATCAGGCCGCGACCGGTCAGCCACCGATCGACTCGATCCAGGATGTGTTTTTCGGTGCTGCGGTCGAGACCCTCGGTGGGTTCGTCGAGCAGGACCTGCGGGGCCGCCTTGAGCAGCGTGCGTGCGAGGGCAAGGCGTCGTGCCTGCCCCCCGGACAGGGCGCTGCCATGTTCGCCGATCCAGCTGTCCAGACCCTCCGGCAGTGTGTCGACGAGATGTTCCAGTTTCACCGCTGCCAGCAATTCATGCAGCGTCTCGTCGCTGGCGTCGGGGGATGCCAGCCGCAGATTTTCCGCCAGTGTTCCCGAGAACAGCGCCGTGCGCTGTGGCAGATAGCTTGTGAGACTGTCGATGGTGCTTCGGTCCAGGTGTCTGAGATCGGTGCCGCCAATGCGAATCCGGCCGTATTCCGGATCCCTCTGCCGCAGCAGCAGGGCGAGCAGAGCGCTCTTGCCGGCCCCGCTGGGGCCGAGCAGGGCGATGCGCTCACCGGCGGACACGTCCAGATCCACGTGATGCAGGCACCAGTGCTGCCATGGACTGTGCCTGAACGAGACTCCCTCCAGCTCGATGCGAGTTTCCGTCGGGACTGGTGCGGGTGATTGCGGCTCGGGCACGCGGGACTGCGGCGTGGCGAACTGGCGCAGTCGAGCGGCGGACCAGCGAATCCGTGCCAGCGACTGCCATCCGCCGGGCAGAGGCGCCAGCACTTCCGACAGGGCGAGGGTTGCCAGCAGCAGCAGGGCGAGCACCGGGCCGTTGATGGTGCCCACAGCCAGCAGGCCGGCGCCAATGAATGCCGCCACCCAGACCGCCATCTGCCCGGCAGCCTGCATGGTGAATTGCGAGATTGCGGACTGACGGGCCAGTTGCAGGCGTGCGGCCATGTGTGCCTCGTCGCTGCCGAGCCAGTTTTCCCGCCGCTCTCCGGTGGCCCCATAGAGCCTCAGTTCCGCCAGCGTGTGCAGATCGCCCACCACCTGTTCACGCATCCGGCTCTCCGATTCGGCAAGTCCCCGGGCGGGAGCCATGCCGGCCAGCCCTGTCATCACGGTGCAAAGCAGCGTGGTGATGCCCAGGATCAGCGCGATAACCATGGCCATGCCGGGTGCCCAGAGCGCCAGGAAACCGATGCCCAGCAGTAATGCCACTACTGCGACCAGGGTGGGACCGGCGACACGCAGGTACAGGTGGTCCAGCGGGTCAACGTCACCGGTCAGGCGATTCAGCAGTTCACCGTCCCGAAGCTGCGCCAGACGGTCGCTGTCCAGCGGCAGCAGGCTGCGGAAAAACCATACCCGCAGGTCCGCCAGCAGCCGCAGCACAGCCTCGTGGTTTACCAGGCGCTCGCCATAGCGAGACACCGCCCGACCAACGGCGAAAAACCGGATTCCCGCCCCCGGGCGATATATTTCAAGGGTCATGACGCCGCCGGCCGCGAGAGCCAGTCCGGCCAGACCCGTGGCGGTGATGAACCAGCCGGACAGAGCCAGCAGACCGACGTTCGCGGCCACGGTAGCCAGCATCAGCAGCATGCCTGCAAGCAGCCAGGGCCAGCGCTTCAGGTGCAGCCGCAGGATCTCGATCAGGTCATCCATGGTGTTGCGTCCCGACCTCGGCCGCTGCCAGTTCGACACGCCTGTCCGCCCAGGGGAACTGCGCCGGCTGGTGGGTGGCGATGACCTGCGTACGCTGACCATGCATGCGCTGCAGCACGTCGAGCACGATACCCCGGCTCTCCGGATCCAGGCTGGCGGTGGGTTCGTCCAGAACGAGCAGAGGCGGGTCCCGCAGCAGGGCGCGCGCCAGCGCCACTCGTTGAGCCTCGCCACCGGAAATGCCGCTGCCGCGTTCGCCGACTCGTGTGTCGAGCCCATCCGGCAACCGGTCCGTGAACCGCAGTACGCCCGCCTCCCGGGCGGCGCTCTCCAGCGCGGCCCGGGGGGCATCCGGACGGCCGAGCAGAATGTTCTCGCGTATCGTGCCGGGAAGCAGCCTCGGGTTCTGTCCCAGCCAGCCCACACGCGCTTCCAGCGCCCCCGGCGCCAGTTCGGGGACCGCGATGCCGTTGATCCTGACCTGGCCTTCGTGGGGGTCGAGAAGACCCAGCAGCACCATGAGCAAACTGGTCTTGCCGCTGCCGCTCGGACCGGTGAGCAAGGTCGTGGAGGCCGCCGGCACCTCGAAGCTGAGTTCGCGCAGCACCGCTGCGCCGCCTTGATCGTAGGAAACGGTTACACCGTCCAGCTCAAGGAAAGGCGCGATGGTGGAAACGGTTTTCTGCCCGCTGCGGGGTCTGGCCGGACTGGATGCATCCAGCAGTTCGCGTATACCCGTGGCGGCGCCCAGCGCCGCGGCGCGGTCATGATAGTGGGTGGCCAGATCCCGCAGGGGCGAGAACACCTCCGGCGCAAGCAGCAGTATGAACAGCCCACTGAACAGGGTGAGTTGTTCCGCCGGGCCAAGTGTCAAATAGCCCAGCAGCCCAAGCCCGATGTAGATGGCGGTCATGGCAATTGCCACCGAGCTGAAGAATTCGAGCACCGCCGATGACAGAAAGGCCACCCTCAGCACGGACATCGTGCGCCGGCGGTACTTGTCGGCATTGTCCT
The DNA here is from genome assembly GCA_007130525.1 of Ectothiorhodospiraceae bacterium. GTDB lineage: Bacteria > Pseudomonadota > Gammaproteobacteria > Nitrococcales > Aquisalimonadaceae > Methylonatrum. The sequence goes on from SLSJ01000249.1 coordinate 2,908, forward strand.
GCAGCGCAACAACCGTGGCTCCGCCACGGCCCAGGTGGCGCAGGGTTTCCAGGCCCTGCAGTCGATCCAGAAAATAACTGCTGAGCCGCTCCAGAGCCTGGAACTGTCTGCGATGGACCGTTGCGGCCCCCATGCCCACCAGGGCCATGAACAGCGGGATCAGCGGTGCGGCGAACAACAGAAGCAGAGCGGCGAGCCAGTCCAGCAGAAACACCACTACCAGCACGCTCAACGGTACCAGCAACGACAGCGGCAGTTGCGGCAGGAAGCGGGCATAATAGCCTTCCAGCGCATTGACCTGGTCAAGCAGCACACTGCTCACCCGGCCCTGACCCAGTTGCCGGACGCCGATGGGGCCAAGGTCCATGATATGGCGGGACAGGCGTTGCCGTAGCCGACGGCGTACCCCCAGTGCGGCATGCAGCGATGCGTGCTCCCGCAGCGCCATGAGCAGGCTGCGCAGGGGGATGGTCAGCAGCCAGAGTACGAACCAGACCATCAATGCGTTGCGATCCGTTCCCTGGACCACCAGGGCGTGTACGATCGCCGCGATCAGGCCGGCCTGCGCTATGGTGATCCAGCCCGCCAGCAGCCCCGAGCCGGTGGCGGCCAGCATCAACAGCCGCACCGGTCGGGACTGTTCCGCCAGCCAGCGACGGGCTCCCCGTGCATCCGGTGGGTTGTCTTCCAGAACCGTATCGGCTTCGGTGCGAGTGCTCTGGTCCATGAGACGGAGGATCCGCTATTCAAGGGCGACCGACGAGCGCCAGGCACATGCGGCGACGATGCCTTCAGTGATAACCCACGGAGTCCCGCGTGACCTTGCCTCTGAACACCCAGTAGGTCCAGGTGGTGTAGGTCAGGATGATGGGAATGGTAAAGATGACCCCGAGCAGCAGGAACAACTGTGAGTTTGGCGACGATGCCGCCTCCCAGAGGCTGATGTCCGGTTGGATGACGTTGGGCCAGAGGCTGATGGCCAGCCCTGCGTAGCAGAGCAGGAACAGGCCCAGCGAGCAGAAGAAAGGCAGGTAGTCGTTCCGGGCACGCAGGCTGTTGATCATAAGCAGGGTCAGCAGGGCGGTCAGTACCGGCACCGGCGTGAGGTAGAACAGGTTCGGCAGACTGAACCAGCGCTCGGCAATGGCCTCGCGCATCAGCGGCGTCCACACGCTGACCACGACAATGAACAGCAACACAAGCCCGAGCAGCACCGGCGCCTGCCGGTACGCCTGATCGCGCACCTCGTCGGTGGTTTTCATGATGATCCAGCAGCACCCGATCAGCGCGTAGCCGGCCATCAGGCCGAAGCCGGTCATGATGCTGAACGCATTGATCCAGTCGAAATTACCCCCGACGTAGCGTGTCCCCTCGACTTCGAAGCCGAGGACGAAGTTGCCCAGCACGATCCCCTGGGCGAAAGTGGCGATCATGGAGCCGGCCGTGAAGGAAACGTCCCACGGGAGTTTCGAACCCCTGGCCTTGAACCGGAACTCGAAGGCGACGCCACGAAAGATCAGGCCCGCGAGCATGATCAGGATGGGCAGGTACAACGCCGGCAGGACGATGGAGTAGACCAGCGGAAAGGCACCCAGCAGACCGGCGCCACCGAGTACCAGCCAGGTTTCGTTGCCATCCCAGACCGGTGCCACTGTATTCATCATCACGTCGCGGGACGCGTCGTCCGGGGCGAAGGGAAAGAGTATGCCGACGCCCAGGTCGAAACCGTCCATGAGAACGTACATGAACACTCCGAAGGCGATGATCAGGGCCCAGATCAGCGTCAGATCGATATTGATGGCTTCCATTGGTCAGTCTCCCCGAGATCAGAACGGGCTGTCCGCGGCTGACAATGGACGCGATGGCCGGCGCAGCTTCTCATCGGAGGGGGATTCCTCCTTCTCGGGGCCACCGACGAGTATGCGGCTGATGTAGTAGCCGCCTGCCACGAAGATGATGGCGTACACGATTACGTATACGATCAGCGACGTCAGCGCGACGCCGCCGGTGAGCGAGGGCGTGACCGCATCCTCCACCCGCATCAGTTCATATAGCACCCACGGCTGCCGGCCCATCTCCGTAGTGATCCAGCCCGCCAGCACCGCCACGAACGGCAACGGCAGCATCAGCGTACAGAGCCTGTGGAACCATCTGGCCTCGTACAGCGTTCCCCGCCAGCGAAGGACAAGGCTGATGAGCGCGATGGCCACCATCAGAAAGCCGATTGCCACCATGATGCGGAACGACCAGAACACCGTGGCCACGTGCGGTCGGTCCTCCGGTGCCCAGTCCTTGAGACCCGGAACGACGCCCTCCACGTGGTGCTTGAGAATCAGGCTGGCGCCCCCGGGGATACCCAGTTCGAAGTGATTCTTTTCCGCCTGCTGGTCCGGAATGGCGAAAAGCAGCAGCGGCACGTTTCCCCGTGTTTCCCAGTTACCCTCCATGGCTGCGACTTTCACGGGCTGGTGCACGAGCGTGTCCAGACCATGCAGATCGCCGATTAACACCTGCAGGGGTGCAATCAGGGTCACCAGCCAAAGGGTCATGGAAAACATGACCCTGGCGTACTCCCTGCTCTTGTTGCGCAAGAGATACCAGCCACTCACCGCGATCACGAAAAAGGCGGTGGTCAGGAATGCCGCCAGCACCATGTGCGCGAAGCGGTAGGGGAAGGATGGATTGAAGATGGCCTGCATCCAGCTGGTGACATGCACCATGCCATCAATGATCTCGATACCGGCCGGGGTCTGCATCCAGCTGTTCGCCGACAGTATCCAGAACGAGGAGATGAATGTGCCGACCGCGACCATGATGGCAGCGAACAGGTGGACGCCCTGGGGAACCTTGTCGCGGCCGAACAGCAGTACGCCCAGGAATGTCGCCTCCAGGAAAAAGGCGGTTACCACCTCGTAGCTGAGTACCGGCCCCAGGAAGTTCGCCGCGGAGTAGGACAGTTCACTCCAGTTGGTGCCGAACTGGAACGACATGACGATACCCGAGACCACGCCCATGCCGAACGAGACGGCGAACACCTTGATCCACATCTTGGACAGGCGCAGGTAGATGGGGTTGTTGGTCTTGAACCAGAGCGCCTCGAGCACGGCTATATAGGAGGCGAGGCCGATGGTGAAGGCCGGGAAAATGATGTGGAACGAAACGACGAAGGCGAACTGGATTCTGGACAGTAGAAGCGGATCGAATTCCATTACACCCTTCCCGTTGAACTGTCCCTGACGGAAACCATGATCGGCATCGCCGGTCCGGAGAGGGATTGCCGCGCTTCGACAGGAGGCCAACAAGCACGTGTCTGCGCAGTCGGTGGCGGACTGGCGGACGTGGGCGATTCCGGGTAAGTGTAGACGGTGGGCCGGACGGGGTATATGCCGCCGGGCGCGGCAGGGTCAGGCGCGGCGCGGGTCGTCGACCGCTGTTGGTGCAGTCTGGTGCTGCCGGTGGCGGGTGATCCGCGTCTGCACGGACTGCGGATCCAGACCCGGGATGTCGGCGATACGCTTCGGTGCAGGACCTCGCCGGTACATCTCCAGCGCCATGGTCGTCAGTTCTACAGGTGACTTGCGTGCCATTGTCAATAGCCCTCGGGATAGTCATGCAGATGATTCTGGCCCGCATATCTCACCGACCTTCTACCACGCACGCCGATCTGCTCGCTGTGTCGGGGCGTACTCCCTGCAGCCGTCTC
>SLSJ01000021.1 GCA_007130525.1 Ectothiorhodospiraceae bacterium
ACTCCCTCCAGCCGGCTCGACGTAGTGTCAGCTACGCCTTCGCCGTCTTCCGGTCCGTGCCCCCCGTCACAGCGGCATCTCGACGCCCTCGCGACGAACGGCGGTGAGATATGCGGGCTAGCACCGGACCCTCCCGCAGAAGCGACATCCCTTGACGTGGCAACCGTGGTCATAGGCTTGCGCTCTCGGGGTCTCCGCACTCAATCGGTGCCATGGCGGACTCAACCGCGAACAACTGGCTTGATGGCGGCAGGAAGCGGCGGGCGCGAACCCAAACCACTCGGTTCGGGAGGGCGAATCCCCACGTGTGCAAACCGGCAGAGTAGCCGGATCCCCTCGGGCACCTCTACTTCATCGCGTGGCAGGCCGGGAAGAAATTCTGTGGGGCACCCTTCACCGCCCTTTGGGGAGACCGCAGTCGCGCGTGGCTCCCGCGAGCTCCCTCCGCTACGCTTAGGGAGTCGTACCGATTGGCTGATCGCAGGTGTCCGTGACACCGCATGAAGTCCACATGCCGATGAGCCTGGGAAGACGCGGACAGGGTAAGGTTTCCGGCTGGTGAACCAGGGGCTATCCGGGAACAGACCACAGTTTTCGAGTGCCGTTTCTGGTTTCATGCCCTCACGTCGAACGGAGTACCGAAAACAGGGAGAGCCGTGAACGACCCCCTTGTTTCCCTGGAAAATCACATCGAGAAACACGCCAATTCGGCAGAAACCGGCTGCTTCAGCGTTTACCTGGTGAACATTACGTCGTGGATACCAGCCTGAAAACGGCGCTGAAGCCGGAGCGTGAGGCAGTGGGGCAGCCTTTATTACCGCTGGCGCGAGCGTCGGCCCTGTTCGTCATGGCCGTGGTGCTGCTCACCGTCGGTGCCTGCGGAGGCGGAGGTGGGAGTGGAGATGGAGGCCGGTCGGAATCGAGAACCTCCGGCGTGACCCTCTCCTGGACAGGAAGCCGGCACTCGGCGATGAACAGCCCCGACAGTGGTTACACGGTCTACTACGGCACGAGTGCTGGCGTGCAGCCCGGTGGTGCCGGTGTCAGCACGATCGATGTGCCGTACGACCCCGAACTGGGAAAGCCACCCACGAGCGTGGTCATCGAGAATATCGTGACCGGCCGGTGGTACTTCCGTGTCCAGGCATACGGCGAGCTGAACACATCGAGCGGGGCGCAGCAGTTGACCAGTCCCCTCTCCCCCGAAAGCTCCTTCAAGGCCCCCTGAGGAGATTGCCATGGTTATGCCCAATCACGCATGGGCCTGGTCCTCGATCATTGCGCTGCCAGTCCTGATGCTGGTGACAACCACTGCGATGCCACAGATAGGTGGTGCCGGATCCCTGGTTGAGATTCAACCGGGGGCCGCCGCCAACGCCTCCATGACAAACAGAAACGGCACTCAATACATCGAAGGTGAACTGCTGGTCCGCTATCGGGCTGGTACGGAAAGCTATCGACAGCAACAAAGCCTCGCACTTGCCGGGGTCCGCAAGGCGGAAAGGCCGGGTCGGCGGGGTTATCGCCACGTCATACTGCAGCCAGGGCAGTCGGTGGAACGCGCGATGCAGACGCTCGCCGTCGATCCGAGCGTGGCCCACGTACAGCCGAATTACGTCTATCGCACGAGCCGGGCAACCTCGGATCCCATGTTCGAGCAGCAATGGGGCTTGGATAACGTGGGGCAGCTGATCAGGGACGGAAGCTACAGCACCAATAATCCCGGCGTGCCGGGTAATGACATTGACGCCACCGGGGCCTGGGAGCTGATCAGCGACTGCAGCGACGTTGTCGTTGCCGTCATTGACACGGGGGTGAACTACACTCACGCTGACCTCGCCGCGAACATGTGGGACGGCGGAGCGCAATGGCCGAATCACGGTTATGATTTTTTCGATGGCGACAACGACCCGATGCCGGAGGGCGGCGGCGAGGATCATGGCACCCACGTTGCCGGCGTCATTGGTGCGGTCGGGAACAACGGCGAAGGCATCACAGGCGTCTGTCAGCAAGCCAGTATCATGTCCGTTCGCGTGCTCGGCCCGGACGGCAGCGGCACGACCCTGAGCATCAGCCTCGGTGTGGATTTCGCCGTCGACAACGGCGCGAGCGTTCTCAACATGAGCCTGGGCGGTGTCCCGGAATTCGATCAGGTGCTGAGCGACAGTATCGATGGCGCGGGCCGTGCCGATGTCCTGGTCGTCGTCGCGGCCGGCAATTCCGGTCTGACCCTCGACAGCACTAACAGGGAGTACCCGTGCAGCTTCACGCATGAGAATCTGCTCTGTGTGGCGGCCCTGGATCAGGCGTACGAGCTCGCGCATTTCTCCAACCGGGGTGAATCGGTGGTTCATGTCGGCGCTCCGGGGACCAACACGCTGAGCGCCATGGGTGGACGAAGCATCGCCGAACCCCTGACCGGAGGATGGAGCATGAGTACCGATGGGGACTGGGAGCTTACCTCCTGTCAGGGATCCAGGTTGCTCACCAATCCCTCGGACTGGTGCGCGGGCGGCACATATGCCAATGATGCCGACGATCGAGTCTGGAAAACGCATTCCCTCCCGGCGAACGGGCTGGCGGCATCTGCCCGGTTCTCCACCTCCTTCAGCCTGCACGAGGGCAACGATTATTTCCGTCTCGCAGGCAGCACCGACACCGGAGATCCTTTCATCAATGGCATCCCCCTCGCCGAAGCGACGGGCCACACCTCGACATTTCAGCAGGTAACAGTGGGCCTGGGGCCGGCCGGCTGCGCGAGCGGCGACTGCACCTTCGGTTTTCAGTTGGAAAGTGGCAGTCCGGTTACGGGGGATGGAATCGCAGTCCGAGACATGAGCATCGAGACGCTGGAGCACGGCAGTACGAGCTATCAGACCCTGAACGGAACCTCCATGGCCTCTCCACACGCCGCCGGCGTTGCTGCCCTGGTGCGCGCCTTCAATCCGGACTTTACCGCGCTCGATACCCGTAATGCGCTAATTGGAGGCGGCAGAAACGTAGCCGCGCTTGATCGCGAGACCACCAGCGGTCGCGCCGTCGATGCGGGCAGCGCGCTGATGTGGCTGGATCCACCGTCTGCTCCGCGGGTCCGGCTTCGATGAGCAACGATGTTTAACCCGCATATCTCACCGCCGTTCGTCGCGAGGGCGTCGAGACGCCGCTGTGACGGGGGGCACGGACCGGAAGACGGCGAAGGCGTAGCTGACACTACGTCGAGCCGGCTGCAGGGAGTACGCCCCAGCGAGCAGATCGGCGTGCGTAGTGGAAGGGCGGTGAGATATGCGGGTTAACCGTACTCTCTGCGTAATCTTCATGACGGCCCTTGTCGGGTGTGGCTGTGCCCGGCACGCGGAGGCGCCGGCGGGTGGTGATGGCGCTTCGTCCGGGAGCGGTTACGACGTGCCCGAACCCGGCATCAAACCCGAGGGAGAAAGAGTGGTTGGCGAGTATATCGTTCGGGGTGAAGCGTCCCTGGAACGGGAAACGCTTCACGCGCTCTTCGGCCATTACGGACTCCGCGAGATCCGTGATCTGGGTCGGTCCCGTTTCCTTATACGGCTGACTGACGATCCCGGGCTGTCAGTGATTCGGGAATTAGCATCGGACGAGGAGCGAATAAGAAGCGTTGAGCCGAATCTCAGGTACCGTGCACCCGAACCGCCAAGTGACGCCTCCTCGCCGCGCGGATGATGGATTTCCAGTTCATTCGGCCGGGAGACGGGGCAATCAAGATTCGGGAGACCAGGCGAACAGCCAACCTCGCCTCTTCGGCCGCTAATTAGCCCGCATATCTCACCGCCGTTCGTCGCGAGGGCGTCGAGATGCCGCTGTGACGGGGTGCACGGGCCGGAAGACGGCGAAGGCGTAGCTGACGCCACCTCGAGCCGGCTGGAGGGAGTGCGCCCCGACACAGCGAGCAGATCGGCGTGCGTAGTGGAAGGGCGGCGAGATATGCAGGTTAGTATGGCGCGCTCGGAAGGAATGCTGTGGCGCGCCGCCCCACGGCCTTCGGGTCGCAGTCGCTGCGCTTCGGGAGTCGAAGCGAATTCCTGGAACGCAGGTTCGAATCCCCACCTGTCGGTACAAATGAAGAGGGGCCACCCTCGCGGGCAGCCCCCCTTCTCTTTTTTTGTATGGCGCGCCCGGAAGGATTCGAACCTCCGACCGCCTGGTTCGTAGCCAGGTACTCTATCCAGCTGAGCTACGGGCGCGTGTTTTGAGGTCGCAGAGTATGTCGAATATCGCCGGAGTGGTCAACGGCACCGACCTGCGAACTCCCGCGGAAAGTGGCGGAGAGGGAGGGATTCGAACCCTCGATGGGCTGTTAACCCATACTCCCTTAGCAGGGGAGCGCCTTAAGCCGCTCGGCCACCTCTCCGGGATCTGTCGGCTGCCTCCGTTGCCAGAGCGCGCAAGGATAAGGGAAACGCACTGGCGGGTAAACCCTCGGCGGGGCGCCGACCATTGGCGCCGCCAAGCCGTGTGCGGGACGGGTTTCGGCGCACCCCCGGCTGCCTGTGCCCGAGGGCGCGGATACAACGCCGACCCATCAGCCGCGTTCATCCTCCGTCCCGGTCGGTCCCTCTTCGCCATCCTGTTCCTGCCGGATGCGCTCATAGATCTCTTCCCGATGGACCGAGACGTGCTTCGGCGCGTTCACTCCAATGCGAACCTGGTTGCCCTTGACACCAAGTACCGTAACGGTGACATCGTCACCGATCATCAGCGTTTCTCCAACGCGCCTGGTCAGAATCAGCATTTCCCTGTCTCCTTAAGGTTCAGGAAACGCGCCCGGCGGAAAGCAGCCCGCTTCCACCGCCATCAGGGGCGACCCCGCCCGCGCCACCCGATGCTCCAGACCTCCGGCCCGGCCAGAAGCCGGGCCCGGATGGCAAGGACGCAATACTTTCTCTCGTCGCGGCATCAACGCCGCCATGCTCATACAACCCGGTCACAACGCTACTGCCGGATAACGGCGCTCCTCCCCGGCATCCGCCCCTGACAATGAATCCTTCACTACAAGGGTAGATGATGCATTTGACCTCACCCCGCATCCCTGCCTTCAACTTGCACCTGCGCATCCTCGTCATCCAGACCGAACGCCGAATGCAGTGCCCGTACTCCCAGTTCCAGGTATTTCTCGTCGATGACCACCGATATCTTGATTTCCGATGTGGAGATCATCTGGATATTGATACCCTCGTTCGCCAGCGCCTTGAACATGGTAGTGGCAACACCCGCGTGTGAACGCATTCCCACGCCCACGAGCGAAAGCTTAACGATCTTGGTGTCGCCGAAGACTTCCCGCGCCCCGAGATCCGAGCAGGCCTTCTGCAGGATTTCAAGGGTCCGCTCGTATTCATTCCTGTGAACGGTGAACGTGAAGTCTGTCAGCCCGGACTGGCTGATGTTCTGCACGATCATGTCCACTTCAATGTTGGCGTCGGAGACCGGACCCAGAATCGCACCGGCGATACCGGGCCGATCGGGCACTCCGATGACAGTGAGCTTGGCCTCGTCGCGGTTGAACGCGATGCCGGAAATCAGCGGTTCTTCCATGGTCTCGTCCTCAAACGTGATCAGTGTGCCGGGACCCTCCTCGAACGTGGAGAGCACACGCAGCGGCACGTGGAACTTGCCGGCAAACTCGACCGCCCGGATCTGCAGGATTTTCGAGCCAAGGCTGGCCATTTCCAGCATTTCCTCGAAGGTGATTCGCTCGAGCCGCCTGGCCTTGGATACCACCCGCGGGTCGGTGGTGTAGACACCGTCCACATCCGTATAGATCTGGCATTCGTCGGCCTTCAGGGCCGCCGCCAATGCCACTGCGGTGGTATCGGAACCACCACGTCCCAGTGTGGTGATCGCGCCGACTGCATCCACACCCTGAAACCCTGCAACCACCGAGATCCGACCGTGCTTCAGGTCTTCGGTTACGACCTTGGCGTCTATTTCCTGGATACGTGCCTTGCCATGGGCACTGTCGGTAAGGATCCGCACCTGCGCACCGGTATAGCAGCGGGTGTCATAACCTCGGTTGTCCAGCGCGATGCCAAGCAGGGAAACGGTCACCTGCTCACCGGTGGCAAGTAGCAGATCCATCAGGCGCGCGGGTGGATTGGGGTGCAGGGACTTGGCCAGCTCGATCAGCCTGTTGGTTTCGCCACTCATGGCGGACACCACCGCGACCACGTCGTGGCCGGCGTCCTTGGTGCGGATGATTTTCTCGGCGACGTTCTGGATGCGTTCCGGGGTACCCACGGATGTGCCGCCGTATTTCTGAACGATCAGTGCCATACAATCCCACTTCCATTTCAAGGGGCGCAATATTTAACACGAAAGCGCGCTGCATTTCATGGCCGATCCGGCGCCTTGCCCGTGCGCCTGATGGCAACACGGTGAGCGCGCAGGCCCTGGGGCCTGTCGGAGTTTTGGTGCTGATCCACTGCGCCGGTAGGACGGCAGCCCTTTTTTCGATCATTTCCTTCGAATAGCCACAGCCATTCTCCTCGAAATATCGAAAAACGTGCTCGCCCTCCGACTCGGCTCGCGACCATCACCCGAATCCGGCAGGCTCCTAGCCCGCATTTCTCACCGCCCT
>SLSJ01000088.1 GCA_007130525.1 Ectothiorhodospiraceae bacterium
CGGACCGGAAGACGGCGAAGGCGTAGCTGACACTACGTCGAGCCGGCTGCAGGGAGTACGCCCCGACACGGCGAGCAGATCGGCGTGCGTAGTAGAAGGGCGGTGAGATATGCGGGCTAGCTGTCCCCGAGCGGTCTCTCCTGCCACTGGAACCCGAGGTCGGTAATCGACTGCTGCAGCTCCGCCATGACCGCGTCAACCCGGGACGAGGCCCCGCGCAGGCCCAGCTCCAGTTCGAACTCAGGCGGTATCCAGCGCGGCAGGCAGGACAGCCGCAGATCCGGATAGCGCCGGGTGAAATCTTCCAGGACCGGCATGACCTCACTTTCCCGGGCGCGAACGGTGATGGCCCGCTCGGCGATACTTCCCGCCGCCTGCAGGTCCCGGTAACAGGTGTCCAGAACCCACTCCACCATGGGCCAGGCCATATTGGGGAATCCGGGAACGAAGTGGTGATGGCCCAGGCTGAAACCCGGCACACGGTTTACCGGATTGGGTATCAGCCGGGCACCGGCCGGAAACTCCACCATCCGCCGCCTTCGCGGCGCGCCACCCGGACCGAACTGGAGTTCCAGTTCGCGCAGGCCCTCGGGGTGTGCCTCGATCTCGAGACCCGCGGCGGCGGCCGCGCACTGACGGGTTCGGTCGTCCGGCGTGCCGCCGATTCCGCCGAAGCTGAATACGGCGTCGTTACCCGCCATGGTTTCCCGCAGATTGCGTGTAATACGCACCGGGTCATCGCCGATCATGCGCACCCATGCCAGTTCCAGGCCGCGATCGCGGAGTATCCGGATGATCTGCGGCAGATGCCGATCCCGGCGTTTGCCGGTGAGAAGCTCGTCGCCGATGATGAGGGCACCGAAACCTTCGGGCCGCGAATCGTCGGTCATGCCGGGGGTTCCCCCAATGATCACTCGCGATGAACCAGCGGCAGAAGCTGGTGCAGGTCGCGAATCTCGACATGGGGCGCCGGCTCGAGATGGGCCGGCCACGGTATGCCGGAGCGGTTCAACCACACGGCCCGCATGCCGAATGCGGCGGCGCCCCGCACATCGGTTTCCGGATCGTCCCCGACATGCACGATGCGCTGCGGCGGCAGTCGTGCCCGTTCGCAGGCCTCGCGGAATATCGGTGGCGCCGGTTTGGCCGCGCCTGCGTCGATAGCGGAGATGGTGTGCCGGAAATAGTGCCCCAGACCGATACGATGGACGTCGGCATTGCCGTTGGTCAGCGCCAGCAGCGGGTGCTGCCGGTGGAGCCGTCTCAGCACCGGCTCCGTATCCCGGTAAACACGAACCTTGTTGCGCGCGGCGAGAAAGACCGCGAGCCCCTCCTCGGCCATGGATGCCGGGGCGCCCACCGCTTCGGCGGCGCGGCGCAGGGCGCGCAGGCGCTGCTCGGTCAGATCGTGGGAAATGCCGGGGTCATCCGCCACCACTTCGGCGCGCAGCCTGCGCAGGTCTTCGACGGAATGGCGTTCCGCCACCCGCGGATAATGGGCGCGCAGGTAATCGTGGAGACGCGCTTCGGCACGCTCTATGACCGTGTCGAGGTCCCAGAGGGTGTAGTCGAGATCAAAGCTCAGGGCGAAGCCGGTGGTCATGTGTCCGGATGCTCCCGCTGACGCCAGATACAGCGCCCGCCAACGGACTCGTCGAGGCGGCGCAGCCACGCCTCATGCGCCTCCCGCTCCTCGGTGGTGGCCTTGACTACCCGCAGGGGCGGCCGGTCACCGGATACCGGACGCGGCGCCCGACGCATCACCCCACTGCCGGGATCCGCGTCATCGGCGTCCAGGGACAGGGCCGCCTGGCCGCCGGTCATGGCAAGGTAGACGTCGCAGAGTATCTCCGCGTCGAGCAGGGCTCCGTGCAGTTCCCGCTGGGTATTGTCGATATCGTAGCGCCGGCACAGGGCGTCCAGGCTGTTGCGTTGGCCCGGGTGCAGCGAACGGGCCATCACAAGGGTGTCGACGACACCGCAGATCCGCTCCATCGGCGGCAGATCGCGTTCAAGCAATGCCAGTTCATGATCAAGGAAGCCGATGTCGAACGGCGCGTTGTGGATGATCAGTTCGGCATCGCGGACGAAGGCCAGAAAATCCTCCGCCAGGTCCCGGAAACGGGGCTTGTCTCGCAGAAACTCGTTGCTGATGCCGTGAACTTCCATGGCCCCGGGATCCACCTCGCGATCCGGCTGCAGGTACTGATGAAAGGTGCGTCCGGTCTTTCGCCGATGCACGATTTCCACGGCACCGATCTCGATGACCCGGTGGCCCTGGGCGGTTTCGAGGCCGGTGGTCTCCGTATCCAGCACGATCTGTCGCATCACTGCCCTCTCCACATCCACTTGCGCCCCGTCACGGGTTTCCGCAAAGACATCTGTCTCAGCTTTGTTCCAGCATCTCTTCAATACCGCGATTGGCGAGCGCATCCGCCAACTCATTCTCGATGTGGCCGCTGTGCCCCCGCACCCAGCGCCATTCCACGTCGTGCCGTGATGTCACCGCATCCAGTCGTTTCCAGAGGTCGGCGTTCTTCACGGGCTTGCGGGCGGCCGTCCTCCAGCCGCGGGCCTTCCAGGCGGGCAACCACTCGGAAATGCCCTTGCGCAGATACTGGGAATCCGTGGTCACCACCACCCGGCAGCGACGCCTGAGCGCCTCCAGTGCCTGGATGGCGGCCATCAGCTCCATCCGGTTGTTGGTGGTGTCCGCCTCGCCCCCGAACAGTTCCCGCTCATGGCCGTTCCAGCGCAACAGCACCCCCCAACCGCCGGGGCCCGGATTACCACGACAGGCACCATCCGTATATGCCTCGACAACCTTCATTCGCTCTCCCCGCGCATCCGCTCCGCCGCCAGACTCCGCGCCGACGACGATGCCGCGGGACCATCTACCCGGGCATGACGCCGCCAGGCCATTCCGCGGCCCAGGGCGGGCAGTGGCCGCACGCGCAGCCCCCCCATCGGAATTACACGGGCCACCCGCTTGCGGCTGACCATCACATGCACGCCGCCGAACCAGCGCAGCCAGCGATCGCCGAAACGTTCGAACCACTCCAGGCGCCGCAGGAATGCCGCCCGGGGCAGCGGTGGCCTGAAGAACAGCGTCCGCCCCGGCAGAGGCTCGAGATCCAGCAGGGTGCACCAGTCGCGCAGGCGCCTGGCGGCATAGAAATGCCCGCGCCAGGGCGCCGGTGGCTGCCGCAGACCGGCGGCAGCCCGCCGCAGTCCCCAGAAACTGAACGGATTGAAGGCGACGATCAGCAACCTGCCCTCCGGCGCCAGAACCCGTGCCGATTCGCGAAGAACCGTGTGCGGCGCGGGCGAGAACTCCAGCGCGTGCACCAGTACCACGACGTCGACACTGTCGCTGCACACGGGCAGGTTGTATGGCTCCGCTTTCAGCGAGACACCCGGTCCGCCGGCGGTCGACACCACCCATTGCCGGGTCGCCCCCGGAACCGGCAATTCGGCTCCATCGCCGTAACTACCGATCTGCAGCAGGTGCACGCCGCTCAGGCGCGCAAGCAGGCCGCCGATAGCAGCGCGTTCCTTGCCGACGAGCATTCGGCCCACGGGTGTCTCGAACCAGCTATTGAGGTCCCGACTCTCGTTCGTCATCGATGCACTCCGCCCGAATACCGGTCGTCCCGACGCAAGTGTCGCAGGCAAACGGGAAACGCCCCAGTTTATGCCATGCAAACTCCGGTGTCCTGCCCGGACATCGACGCTGCTTTGTGCCCGGGGAAAGACACGATAGGATGCGTGCATGCCCAACGTGTTCCCCATACCGGCATTCTCGGACAATTACATCTGGGTCATCCAGCGCGATGGCACCAACCACTGCGTGGTGGTGGATCCGGGCGATGCCGACCCGGTGCTGGACACCCTATCCAGCCGAAACCTGCGTCTGGATGCCATCCTGATCACCCACCATCATGGCGATCACGTGGGCGGAGTAAAACGCCTCCTGGATCATGCGGAAGTCGCCGTCTACGGGCCGGCCCGCGAATCCATACCGGGGATGAGCCACCCGCTCAGCGAGGGCGACGAGATCCATCTTGCCACGCTGGACCTCCGTTTCCGCATCCTCGACATACCCGGCCACACCGCCGGACACATCGCCTATTACGGGCATGACATGCTGTTCTGCGGCGACACCCTGTTTGCCGCGGGCTGCGGCCGCCTGTTCGAGGGTACGCCGGAGCAGATGCATGCCTCCCTGCAGAAGCTGACGCGGCTCCCGGATACGACTCGTGTGTATTGCGGCCATGAGTACACCGAGGCCAACCTCCGTTTTGCCCGTCGCGTGGACCCCGACAACCCCGATGTCGCCACGAGACTGCGGCTGGTTGAAGAACAGCGGGCCGCCGGCGAATGTACACTGCCGTCCAGCATCAAGGAGGAACGCCGCACCAATCCGTTCCTGCGTCCGGATGACGCAAACGTGAAACGGAACGCAGAAAAACTCTCCGGCAAACGGTTGACTGGTGCCGTCGAAGTATTTGCGGCGGTACGCAGGCTGAAGGACGCCAGCTGAAGCACGATTGCCCGGGCGCGTCGACGTCAGTCGCTCAGGGCTGACGCGTGGCTTCCCGGCCATAATCAGGCAAGGCTCGGACGAGACAGTGATTCATTCGCAATGAGGGGGAATGAATCTCCGCCTCGCTGGAGCGGCACACCGGCCCGGGGCGCCGGAATGGGCACACCGTTTCTCCGGAGAAGAACAAGAATGCGTATCACACCTGTGTTTCTGCTGATGATGTCCGGCACCTTGCTGAGCGCATGCGCCGGACTCGGCCGCGAGAGTGGCGAACGCGATGGCGAGCCAGGCGCGATCGAGAGGACCGGCAACAGGGTGACGGGACAGGAAACAACCCTGAACTCCTGGCCGGCCTACATGGTTCATCCGCTGGACATGTCACTGAACGGTCAGACGCAAGCCGATACCTCCGGCTATCCGGATGACCTGTGGCAACGAATCCGCTCGGGTTTCGCCATGAAGGACGCGGACAACCCCCGTGTGGCTGCCGAACTGCGCTTCTACAGCCAGCGTCCGCAATTCATGCAGCGCGTGGGCGAGCGCGCCACGCCCTACCTGCACTACATCGTCGAAAAAGTGGACCGCCGAGGCATGCCCATGGAGGTGGCGCTGCTGCCCGTGGTGGAAAGCGCCTACCAGGTCTTCGCCTACTCCCATGGCCGTGCCGCCGGCATCTGGCAATTCATTCCCGGTACCGGCCGCCATTACGGGCTGCAGCAGACCTGGTGGTATGACGGAAGGCGCGATGTGATTGCCTCGACGGAGGCGGCGCTGAACTACCTGGACCGGCTGCAGGAGATGTTCGACGGTGACTGGGAACTGGCCTTCGCCGCCTACAACGCCGGCGAGGGAACCGTCATGCGGGCCATTCGCCGCAACAGGGAGCTGGGCCGTCCAACCGATTACTGGAATCTGCCGCTGCCCCGGGAAACGCGCCATTACGTGCCCCGCCTGCTGGCCGTCAAAGCACTGGTCGAGGACCCCCGGCGCCATGACATCGCGCTGCCCGAAATCCCCGACGAACCCTACCTGGACGTAGTGGACGTGGGCAGTCAGATCGACCTGGCGTTGGCCGCCGAACTGGCCGAACTGGACATCGACGAACTCTACCGGCTCAATCCCGGCTTCAATCGCTGGGCCACCGATCCCGACGGCCCCCATCATCTGGCGCTGCCGCTCGACCGCTCGGATGCATTCCGTCAGGCACTGGCGGAAGTCTCGGAGGCAGACCGCGTCCGCTGGCTGCGTCACAAGATAGCTCCCGGCGAGAATCTGGGTCAGATCGCACGCAGACACGGGACGACGGTGGATATTATCCAGGAAGCCAACGGACTCGGCCGCAGCCATATCATTCGTGCCGGCAGCCACCTGCTGGTTCCCGCCTCCAGCCAACCGGCCAGCCACTATTCGCTCAGTGCGGAACAACGCCTGGCCCGCTCGCAGAACCGGCAACGGCGCGGTCACCGGGTGGAGCATACCGTACGTCGCGGCGACACTTTCTGGGGGCTCTCCAGGCAATACGGCGTCGGAATCCGCGAACTGGCCGGATGGAACAACATGGCCCCCGGGGATACCCTCCGGCCCGGGCAGACACTGGTGTTGTGGACCGGCTCCGAGCGTCACGCCGGAAACGCCCCACCCAGTCAGGGCGAGCCGATCATGCAGCGGATTCAATACACGGTCCGGCGCGGCGACTCCCTGTCACGGATCGCCCAGCGCTTCCGGGTATCGGTCGCCAGCCTGCGGCAGTGGAACAACCTGCGCGAGGGCGCCTATCTGCAGCCCGGGCAGCGGCTCACCCTGCACGTGGACGTTCGCGCGCAGAGCGGGAGCATCTGAGCCGTTCCGCAGCACATGACAACGGCGGCCTGCCCACGATCGTGCCGGAAAAACCCGGGAAGCGTCTCCCTGGCCCGCATATCTCTCCGCGCTTCTACTGCGCACGCCGATCTGCTCGCCGTGTCGGGGCGTACTCCCTACAGCCGGCTCAACGTAGTGTCAGCTACGCCTTCGCCGCCTTCCGGTCCGTGCACCCCGTCTCAGCGGCATCTC
>SLSJ01000240.1 GCA_007130525.1 Ectothiorhodospiraceae bacterium
ACAGCTTATATCGGGAGTCAGGAGACAGAGCATGACGAAACGCCTGCGCAAGATAACAATCTGGGGAACCTCTTTGGGGGCCGCAGCCACGTTCTTCATCGCGGGCGTATTGTTCTGGGGTGGCTTCAACACCGTGGTTGAGGCCACCAACACCATGACGTTCTGCACCTCCTGCCACGAAATGCAGTGGGTGTACGAAGAATACGAGGACCGACCGCATTACCAGAATCCCACCGGGGTAGGCGCCACCTGCTCCGACTGCCATGTGCCGGAAGCCTGGGGACCCAAGATGGTGCGCAAGGTCGTGGCAACCCGGGAACTCTGGCACAAGGCCCTTGGCAGCATAAACACGGAGGAGAAATTCGAGGCGAAACGCATGGAGCTTGCCGAGCGCGTATGGCGCTCAATGCTCAGAACGGACTCGCGGGAGTGCCGCAACTGCCACGACTGGAACGCCATGGACCTGGAACAGCAACCGGCGCGTGCCGCCCGCGAGCATGCTCGCGGTTTCGAGACGAGCCAGACGTGCATCGAATGCCACCAGGGCATAGCCCATGAGTTGCCCGAGGACTGGGACCTGTCGCCGGTCTGGGACGTGGAGGAGCCACGGGAAGAACCGGTGACGGACCTGGACCGCCCCGAGCCCGTTCCTGAACCCGACGTCGTTGACGTGGACGAGCCCACCGATGCAGTCGAAGATCTGGCCTCCGGGCTCGACTGGAGCGACATCCCGGCCGTCGACATCACCCTGTTCCTGACCGGTCAGGGCTCCATCGAATGGATGCAGGACGGCAGTGAGCACGGCGGTGGCCGCGCCTTCGGCTTCGGCGACCGTTGCATCTGGTGCCACGACGGCGAGGAACGCGATATCGGCGAACTGGTGACCACCGGAGAAAAGCTGGAAGTAGAGAACCTCGGTGACAAGCGCGGCCATGTGCCCATGACCGTGCAGGCTGCCTTCGACGACGACCACCTGTTCATGCGCTTCCAGTGGGAGGCCACCGAACATGCGCCGTTGCCGTTCGTGGACGACGGACGCATGGACCCGGACAACCCCGTGAAGCTCACCGTCAGCTTCGCCGATGACCGGGTGGACATGGCCGACCGCGCCGGCTGCTGGGCCAGTTGCCACCACGACTCGACGTACATGCCGGATGCGCCGGACGCCGACACCCTGGCCGCCTCGGAGATCGCCGATCGCATCGACCTCAGCGAGGGCGTTACCAAGTACCTCTCCGAGAGCCGGACTGAGATCGAAATCCGCGGCCGCCGCGGTGCGGCCCGTGGCGGCTGGGACAAGCTGCGTGACGACGGGGAACTGGAAGAACTCCTGCGTGGCGGCGTCTACCTGGACCTGGCCCGCTTCAAGAGCGGCGACGGCGGTCGCACCGAAAGCGGATACATCCTGGCCGAGCGCCACTTCGACGAAACCGAGGTGGTGGTGTTCTCCGCCACCGAGAAGGACGGCGTCTGGACGGTCTACATGACCCGCGCACTGCGGCCGGGAACCACGGGCGACATATCTCTGTCTACTGACGGCAAGTACAACATCGGCATCGCGCTCCATGACGACTATGCGGCATCGCGTTTCCATCACGTATCCTGGCAATACGGGCTGGCCTTCGACGCCGAGATCCCCGGGGACTTCGACGAGGACATGGTGGAGTTCAATGCGCAACGCGTCAGCCGTTAACCATGGGCCGATGCCCGGAGGGCAAACGCCATGAAATACCCTGGAGTCATCGCGCTGTTGCTTGCCGCCCTGTGTTTTGTTGGTGCCACCGCTCTGGCTGACAGCAAGGTCGTGGAGGTGTCCATGAAGGACAACGAGTTCTCTCCCGCCGAGCTGGAAATTCCGGTGGGGACAACCGTACGCTGGGTGAACGAGGAACGCCGTACCAGCCACGATATCTATTTCCCGGACCAGGACCTGGCCTCCGAGCGGCTGTTCCCGGAAGAAAGCTGGGAGCACCGCTTCGACGAGCCCGGAACCTATGAGTATCACTGCCGCCCCCATGAGGACCGCGACATGCGCGGCACCATCCATGTGGTGGCGGATGAGTGACGAGGGAAACCGATCGATGGTGAGCGGGCCTGTCATGCCGCGGCGCTGCCAGTGACCGGAATCGCCTCGGCCGGACTTTCCGGAGCGGAACAGCGACACTCAGACACGCAGCAATCCGAGGTGAGACTTTATGCCATCAAAGCCCCGGTTCACTGGACTGGCAGGCGCGGTGCTGGCGGGCCTGCTTCTGGCGATCCCGTCCCTGCACGCCGAACAGGCGCCGAACGGCTACCGTAGCGCGGAGTTCGGCATGTCATCGGAGCAGGTCAAGGCGAAGCTCGAAGAAGACGGCGTCGTGGAAACGTCGGTGGAGCAATCGCCCGACGGCGACCTGATCATTGACGGTCACCTCGCCAATCCCGGTGAAGAGGATACCGGCGTTCGTTACGTGTTCCCCGCGGGCAGCGACCGGTTGGCGCTTGTAGTCGAGTTCCACCCCGACGCCGATGCGGTCGGGCGCGTGCAGGACGGGCTGGAACAGCGCTTCGGCGAACCCTGGGCGGACGACCTGGCGGGCTGGTGGTTCGAGCAGCTCAAGGACGATATGCCGGCGGAAGCCCGGCACCTGGTGGTGTGGGGTGGCGGCGCGGACAGCCGGAACCGCTTCGTGCGCCTCTGGATATTCGAGGATTACCTGTCCGTTGAGTATCTGGATACCGCGCTGCTCTCCGGTCGGCAATGAATGCACGAACGGTGGCCTGACGCCCGCATCAGCACGCGCGCTCGCGGAGGTTGATGCAGTCAGTCCGGTCAGCCACCGCCCCCCAGTAATCCCCGACGCGCCGGACAGACGCCGCGGGGCTGCGCATCGGCTCTTCCGAACATGCCTGCCGGAATGGGCATGAACCCCGCCTCAGCCGCCCGAGTAGGCGGCGAGCAGATAGCCGCCCAGGATCAGACCCAGCGTCACCAGCAGGAACGCCCTGAGCGTTCCCTTCCAGACCGGGGTCGAGGCGCCGAGGTTGAGGTAGATCATGAGGATCTGCCGCGCCTTGTAATAGGTTGCCACCAGCACCAGTGCTACCGACCACCAGGCCAGCGGCTCGCCGCGCCCTTCCCCCAGCACCTGTCCGCCGAACAGCGAAAGCAGCGTGAGAACCATCAGGATGGCCCAGGTCACCAGCAGGCGTCGCTCACCCGGCAATGAATGAGGCATGGCTGTCACCGCAAGAGATAGAGCAAGGGGTACATGATGATCCATATCAGATCCACCATGTGCCAGAAAGCGGTCGCGGTCTCGACATTGGCCATGGATGTATACCGGAGCACCAGCGCCAGCAGGCCGAGACCGAACAGCACATGGGCGAAATGGAATCCGGTGAGCAGGTAATAGAAGGTGAAGAAGGTGTTGGTTTCCAGTGTCAGGCCCTGACCGATCTTGTCCCAGTACTCCACGACCTTGACCACGCAGAACACCACCCCCAGGGCCATTGCCGCCAACAGCCGGCGACGACATTGCCGCACGTCACCCCGGTTGCGCGCCTCGATGGCGAGTGCGGCGAACAGGCCGCTGGTCAGCAGCACCATGGTGTTGATCCCGCCGGCCAGCGGATCGAGCAGCTGCTGCGATGCGTCGAACACCTCACGCTCGCCGGCCCGCGCAATGCCGTAGACACCGAAGAAAGCGGCGAATACGACGAGCTCGCCCAGAATCAGCACCCACATCAGCGGGTTGCCCGGCAGGTCCGATAACGGCCCCCAGCCCGAGTCGGCCTGATCGTCCATGCATCTCCCCCCTATTCCTGAGACCATACCGGATGGCAGCCACGTCCGTCGTGGACATCGTTCGGAATCAAGGTTCCGGGCGCCGACATGTGCGGTCATGGCAGGATACGGCCATAACCGGCAGCGGAACCCGGCCCCGCCCTCGCAACCGGAGGCGTCACCCATGAATCAGACCCGGCTATATCTTGCCTACGCGGCCGTGGGACTGATCTTTGTGCTGGTCATCAGCGTGCTCGCCTGGGCCATCAACACCTATGACTGGGGTGTGGCCTTGATGTTGCTGGCGCCGTTCGTCGTCTGGGGACTGATCCGCCTGGCGCGCGCCCTGGAAGGCTGGGCCGGCGGCTAGCCCGCATATCTCACCGCCCTTCTACTACGCACGCCGATCTGCTCGCCGTGTCGGGGCGTACTCCCTGCAGCCGGCTCGCCGTAGTGTCAGTTACGCCTTCGCCGTCTTCCGGTCCGTGCCCCCCGTCACAGCGGCATCTCGGCGCCCTCGCAACGAACGGCGGTGAGAGATGCGGGCCAGACCTCCGTCGGACTGCCGGCAAGCCGCGCGCCGATGCGGCGGTGCGGGCCGATCATTATTTCCCCGGAATGGGACGCCTGCGGCCGTCGAACTCCCCCCGAATTGGCGGCGAAGTGAGCTTCCAGCCCACCCAGCCGAACAGGCCGGCCAGTAACGTGGCGCCGATGATGCCGATGGCCAGAATGCCGACGAGGCCTCCAAGGGGGTTATCCGTATCCACCTCCGGCAGAGTGGCGTCCGGCAACAGGCTGAACACCATGGGAGCGAGTGCGACGGCGGCGAAGGTGGCGACGAAACCGGACATCATCAGCGCCAGGAAGGCTTGCCGTGCCCATCGACGACGCTGAAGCAGGGCTACCGCGGCAATGACCGTGGAGGCCGACCCCAGGAGCAACCCCATCAGCAGCCAGGAACGATTGACCAACAGCCAGTGGGCGGCGCCGGTGAGCCCACCGGCACCACTGTCCCGCTCCAGCGCTACGGCCGCCTCGGCCAATGGCAGCGACAATTGCGGTACCAGCATGATTGCCAGAACGAGTACCGCGATGCCGCTGCCGGAGACAATGAAAAACCACGCAAGCGCGGTCACGAGGCCGGACCGATGCCGCGCCGGGCCGCCAGCTGACAGTTCCCGTGACATATTCCCTCCTTCCCCGCTCAGCGCGTGGCCCCCCTGCCGATCCACAAACTCTTCGGGTCGGGCACGGGACGATAGTCCGCGAGATAACTGATGCCGGCAGCACAGCGCGCCACGGCCCAGATCATCCAGGCCGCGATTATCAGGTATCCGATCACGTTAATGGTCAGGAAAAGCCCGACCAGCAACGCCGGAAGCCCCAACCAGAAGGTGCGTATCTGAAAGGTGTAATGACTGCGCATCCAGTCCATTGCCCGCCCCCTGGCGATGTGCGCGATCAGCACGCCGACCGGTGCCGTGATCACCATCAGCATGCCCAGCAGATACAGCAGATAGACCGTCATCGGCAAGGTGCGACTGCCACTGCGGGCTCCTTGGTCCGCCGCGGTGGGATGGGGCATGTTTCCTCCTCGAGCAGCCTGCGAACGTAATGGGGGCTTGATGACTGCAACGATACTAGCCCACATATCTCACCGCCCTTCTACTGCGCACGCCGATCTGCTCGCCGTGTCGGAGCGTACTCCCTCCAGCCGGCTCGACGTAGTGTCAGCTACGCCTTCGCCGTCTTCCGGTCCGTGCCCCCAGTCACAGCGGCATCTCGGTGCCCTCGCGACGAACGGCGGTGAGATATGCAGGCTAGCCCATCCGTTGTGGCTGAACCTTGCGAAACATCAATGCAGACGACCACCACACGAACAAGACGGCCTCGCCTCGGAGCCCGGCGACGACGGGTCAGCCGGGGCCGACGCTTCTAATCTCCCGCCAGCCGGCGCACCCTCAGCCGCTCACCCGCCCCCGCCGCATTGTCACTTTCGGCCAGTCGCGGACATCGGCGGCGCCCCATGAACGCCCGTTATCCGGCAAGGGCAGGAACAAGAGGCGGCGTTCCAATGTGTATTGGAACGCCGCCTTGGTTGCTCTTTAACTGTCAGGAAGACGCTGAAGTATTCACGGATGGGTCCGATCTGCCCCGGACCCGACGCTCGTGCGCAGCCGGCATCGGCGGCGCCCGAGCGTCCTTCCGGCCGGGATCAGGCGAGATCGAAGCGATCCGCGTTCATGACCTTGTTCCATGCCGCTACGAAGTCCTTCACGAACTTCTCCTTGGCGTCGTCCTGGGCGTAAACCTCTGCCAGAGCGCGCAGTTGCGAGTTGGAACCAAAGATCAGGTCTACACGGGTACCGGTCCACTTGACCTCACCGGTCTTGCGGTCGCGGCCCTCGAACACGTCAGCGTCTTCTCCGGTCGGTTGCCAGGTCGTGCCCATATCCACCAGGTTCACGAAGAAATCGTTGGTGAGCGTGCCAGGATTGCTGGTGAAGACACCGTGTTGAACATTGCCGTGGTTGGCACCCAGTACGCGCATACCGCCTACCAGTACAGTCATCTCCGGTGCGCTCAGCCCCAGCAACTGCGCCCTGTCGACCAGCATATCCTCGTCGGAGACGGTGAACTTGGTCCGGCGGTAGTTGCGGAACCCGTCCGCTTCCGGCTCGAGCGGCTCGAAGGACTCGGCATCGGTCTGATCCTGAGTCGCATCGGTACGGCCCGGTGAGAAGGGGACCTCCACGTTGTGTCCGGCGTCCTTCGCGGCCTTCTCCACCGCAGCACAGCCACCCAGCACGATCAGGTCAGCCAGCGACACCTTCTTGTTGCCGGACTGCGCTCCGTTGAAATCGTTCTGGATGCCTTCCAGGGTCTGAAGCACTCTCGCCAGCTGCTCGGGCTGGTTGGCTTCCCAGTCCTTTTGCGGCGCGAGCCGGATGCGGGCCCCGTTCGCCCCACCGCGCTTGTCGGAGTCGCGGAAGGTCGATGCCGACGCCCAGGCGGTCGAGACAAGCTCGGAAATGGACAAGCCCGATGCGACGATCTTGTCCTTGAGGGCAGCGATGTCCTGCCTGTCGATCAGCTCATGATCGACTTCAGGCACCGGATCCTGCCAGATCAGGTCCTCCGCGGGCACTTCCGGACCGAGGTAGCGTACCTTCGGACCCATGTCGCGGTGGGTCAGCTTGAACCAGGCGCGGGCGAAGGCGTCCGCGAACTCGTCCGGGTTCTTGTGGAAGTGCTCGGAGATCTTGCGATATTCCGGATCTTCCCGCATGGCCATATCCGCGGTGGTCATGATCGGCGCATGACGCTTGTTGGCATCGTGGGCGTCGGGCACGGCATCAGACGCGGCGCCATCCTTCGGAACCCACTGCCACGCACCACCGGGGCTCTTGGTCACTTCCCACTCGTAGCCGAACAGGGTGTCGAAGTAGCTCATGTCCCACTTGATCGGGGTCGGGGTCCAGGCCCCCTCCAGACCGCTGGTGATGGTATCCCCGCCTTTACCGCTGCCAAGACTGTTCTTCCATCCAAGCCCCTGCTCCTCGATGGGGGCGGCTTCGGGCTCGGGACCAACATACGCCTCGGCGTCGCCGGCGCCATGCGTCTTACCGAAGGTGTGACCACCGGCGGTCAGCGCCACCGTCTCGTAGTCATTCATTGCCATTCGGGCAAACGTTTCCCGAACATCCTTGGCCGAAGCGAGTGGATCGGGGTTGCCGTCGGGCCCTTCCGGGTTGACGTAGATCAGACCCATCTGAACGGCCGCCAGCGGGGTTTCCAGCTCACGGTCACCGCTGTAGCGCTTGTTGCCCAGCCATTCGTCCTCGGCGCCCCAGTAGATGTCTTCTTCCGGCGCCCAGATATCCTTGCGACCGCCGCCGAAGCCGAAGGTCTTGAAGCCCATGGACTCCAGGGCCACGTTACCGCTCAGGATGAGCAGGTCGGCCCAGGACAGCTTGTTGCCGTACTTCTGTTTGATCGGCCAGAGCAGCCGGCGCGCCTTGTCGAGGTTACCGTTATCCGGCCAGCTGTTGATGGGCGCGAAGCGCTGGTTGCCGGTAGAGGCGCCACCTCGGCCATCTGCGGTACGGTAGGTGCCCGCGCTGTGCCAGGCCATCCGGATAAAGAGCGGCCCGTAATGACCATAGTCGGCCGGCCACCATTCCTGGGAGTCGGTCATCAGGTCGGTAAGGTCTTTTTTGACCTCGGCCAGGTCGAGTTTGTTGAACTCCTCGGCGTAGTCGAAATCCGCACCCATGGGATCGGACTTGGCGGTGTGCTGGTGGAGGATGCCGAGATTCAGCTGATTAGGCCACCAGTCATGGTTTGCCGTGCCCCCCGTGTCACCCAGCCTGGTACGAGACCCGTGCATTACCGGGCACTCACCTGCAGTCTTTACATCACTCTCATTTGCGGCCATATCTCTCTAACCCTCGCTGCGTTGATGGAACTGATCCGTAATATCGGGACGACAAGCAGCCCATGACGCGATCCGCGTTTCACGGCCTACAACGATGGCAGGGTACCTGACGAAGATAAACCTTATCGCCGAGCGCTCCTCCCCTCCTAGACGGCCACCGTGAAGCTTAGCCGACCCGACGCGTCAGAGGTCCGGATGCCGAGGACGCCAATGTCCGGAGCCCCGGCAGTAGACGTAACGCGAAGTGATTGTGTTATTGCCTGCTCGTTAGCCCAAATGGCCAAGATACATAAACTCCTCTCGATTGGTCTAAGTTGTTCTTCCTACCAGTGTGATAGTTTGTGTTTATGGGCTCGGCGCAAGCCTCCCGGATTGTTCGGCACCCGAGACAAGCTCCGTGAGACATAGGGCGCCCCGGGCATGCCCTGAAACCCATCCCCAGACCCAATTATTATATAAAACTGTGCATAGTCCGATGGCCGGATGCATGGATACGAAGTGCTTGCGCAAACGTGACACTCTGGCTCGCGGAACGCGGACGCGCGGATGGGGTTCTCCCGGCGGGCACTTCAGGGTCCTTCAGCAACCTTCCGGCAGTACCTGGGCCAAGCTGCCGCATCGCCGGAGCCTCGCGGCCTGATCCACTCACGCAACTTCCGGTGGGTGCCTCGTCATTCCGCTCATGCCGCATACTCTCAAGGCTTGGAGGCACCGATAATCCCCGGACCGTTCAACCTCCTGCGGGTATGTTAGTTGATCCAGGTCAAGGTG
Source organism: Ectothiorhodospiraceae bacterium (assembly GCA_007130525.1). GTDB lineage: Bacteria > Pseudomonadota > Gammaproteobacteria > Nitrococcales > Aquisalimonadaceae > Methylonatrum. Next base: position 8,982 of record SLSJ01000240.1, read on the forward strand.
CGATTTGACGCTTCGTATAGCTTCGATCACTTATGCGGCATGTATGCGGCATGCCGCCTGCTTGGAGGAGTCGTTTATTGTGAACCCGATTCATGGTGGTTCGTATCTGCGTTACATGAAGACCCTGGTCTGTATCGGTGTTTTCGCGGCCTTCGCCACCGCCTGCGGGCAGGGAAACGATGTCGAACAGACCGAGGTGACCAACGGTGACGTCTCCGGTGCGGAGCCATCCAGGACACACTACCAGGCACACTGCGCGGCATGTCACCAGGGCGATGGAACGGGCCTGACGGGTGCGTTTCCTCCGCTTGCGGGCAATGATCGCGTCGTCAATGATCCGACGCGCGTGATCGGTATCGTCCTTCAGGGCCTGGACGAGCCCCTGGAGGTCGATGGGGTGACCTACAGAACCCCCATGCCGCCGTTGGGGCATCTCTCCGACGAGGAAATCGCGGGCGCCGTGAATTACGTGCTCACGGCGTGGGGCAACGAGGGCACACCGGTCACCGTCGAAGAGGTGGCCGCGCGCCGGAGCGAGTTGGGGCTGGCCGATCGCGCCGAGGGTGAGCGTCATCCGGGCGCCACGGAAGGCGAACTGAGTTACCGGGGGTCCCCGTCACCAATTGAGGGCGGCCGCCAGATCACCACGCCCGGCGCCCCGGACCTCAGCGAAGGCGAGTTTGCGCGTTCCCAGCAGATCTACTTCGAGCGCTGTGCCGGATGCCATGGTGTCCTGCGCAAGGGCGCGACGGGTTTGCCGTTGACCACCGATATCACGCAGGTCAAGGGCACCGCGTACCTGAAGGCCCTGATCAACTTCGGTTCGCCTGCCGGAATGCCCAACTGGGGAACATCCGGCGAGATGACCGATGCAGAGATCGATGCCATGGCCCGGTTCCTGCAGCATGAGCCACCGCAACCGCCGGAGTGGGGCATGGCCGACATGCGGGATTCGTGGATCGTCCACGTGGCTCCGGAGGACCGCCCGACGGAACCCCAGCACGCCTACGACATTGACAACATGTTCGCGGTCACGCTGCGTGACGCCGGTGAGGTGGCGATCATCGATGGCGACAGCAAAGAGGTGATTTCTTATGTGCCGACCGGTTACGCGGTTCATATATCGCGTGCTTCCAGCTCGGGGCGTTACTTCACCACCATCGGCCGCGACGCCAAGGTGGACCTGATCGACCTGTACATGGATCCGCCCCAGGTGGTCGCAGAGATCAAGATCGGCATGGAAGCGCGTTCTGTCGAGAACTCCCGCTATGAAGGCTACGAGGACCAGATCGCCATCGCCGGAGCCTACTGGCCGCCCCACTATGTGCTGATGAACGGGCAGACGCTGGAACCCGACAAGATTGTCTCCACGCGCGGCATGACCGTGCATACACAGGAGTACCACCCGGAACCCCGGGTTGCCGCCATCGTGGGCTCTCACCTGCATCCGGAGTTCATCGTCAACGTCAAGGAAACCGGCAAGGTCCTGCTGGTCAACTACGAGAATCTGGATTCATTGAATGTCACGACCATCAATGCCGCACCCTTCCTGCATGACGGCGGCTGGGATGCCAGCGGCCGGTACTTCATGACCGCGGCAAACGAGGCCGACAAGGTTGCGGTCGTCGACGCCAAGGAGCGACGCCTGGAGGCCCTGGTACCCGTCGAGCGCATCCCGCATCCGGGCCGCGGCGCCAACCTGATCGATCCCGAATACGGGCCGGTCTGGGTCACCAGCGCCCTGGGCAACGCCAACGTGACATTCATCGGGACCGACCCGGAGAATCACCCGGAGCACGCTTTCAAGGCGGTGCGTGTGCTCCAGGGTCAGGGGGGCGGATCCCTGTTCGTAAAGACCCATCCGGAGTCCACCAACCTCTGGGTTGACACCACGCTGCATCCGGACGAGAAGATCAGCCAGTCCATCGCCGTGTTCGACATCAACAATCCGGAAGCCGGTTACGACGTCCTGCCGATCGCCGAATGGGCCGATCTGGGTCCGGGCCCGAAGCGGGTCGTGCAACCTGAATACAACAAGGCGGGTGACGAGGTATGGTTCTCGGTCTGGAGCGGCATGGAGGAGGAGTCGGCGATTGTCATACTCGATGACAAGACCCGTGAACTCAAGCATGTAATCAAGGGTGAGCGGCTCATCACCCCCACAGGCAAGTTCAACAACTACAACACCCGCAACGAGGTCTACTGAACTTCAAACCGAATGAGTCCAGCCCGCTCCCCGGTTCAATCGACCGGGGAGCGGGCCTCTGCAGACCCGGCAGCGACCTTCCCGTGGTTCGTCATCAGGCAAGCCTGGACTCCGGGGATAAGCACATACAGGCGCGTTTGATTCGCGCTCTCCACCCGGCGGCACCAAGTTCTGCGAGTTGCTCCCGCTGTCGCGCCGACACAAGCCGGCAAAAAAATCTTCCCGCCATCCTGCGGTCACCCGGAAGCAGGCCATAGAACCGGAACACCTATTCATGCCGGCGCTACACCGGCTGCGTAGATCGTTACCAGATTGTTCTCAGGTCCAAGTTCCAGGGTTCCCGCCGCGGAGTGGCCCGCGAACGCCGGGTAAAGCGGACATTGCGCTCGGGGTACCGGATGACCGCTCGGGGTTGGTCTCCGACCGTGCCGCACTCACCGAAGGCGTCGGACGACGGCGGTAATTCCCCTGAACTCCTCCACTAACACCCGCTCGCCAGGTTTGAGAGATTCCTCGTCGATTACCCGGACCGGAAAGGTTTCGCCCCCGACGAGAACGCCGATGCCTTTGCCGCGACGTACTATCACGGCTTTGCGCCCCCTGTAGTCGTTTGCCCCGGCCACTGCTCCTTTACCAAGAGCGTCGGTAAACCGGGCAGCGGTCCAGGAAACGGTGGGAATCAGAAGCAGCGTGGTACCGACGAAGATGGTGAGCTGGATGAGCGGTGGAAGGCCCGGAAACAACCAGGCCAGGAACGCCAGGAGCACGGCGGAAAGGGTCAGGTCCAGCAGGAACAGATGCCCGCCCAGAATCGGCGTGACGGCCGCAAGTATCAGCGCAAGCCCCAGCCAGAACAGGTAAGGTGCGATTTCCATGTGTCACCGGCGGGGGTGCCGACGCCCCATCATTTATCGTGCGGCTCGGGTGGCGACCTTGCCCGTTATCCCTGCGCCCGTGCCAAATAGGTCAGTATCGCATGGGTACGCCCCAACTCCCCAGCAGTGTCCAGACGTGAACCGCTCCGGGCTTTCCGGAGGCTCATTGGTTTGAGTCACGCCGCCACTCCAGCGTGCCGCGCGACCCCGGCCACCATACGGGGCCTATGGCCCGTGACGGCAGGGCGGCTCGCGAACAGGAAGCGCAACGGATATGGGACGCTCAACACCCACTGCCGCACGCACTGTCCGGGAAACACCTCGTTCCCGGGCAATGGGGCACTCTCGGCCACGCGCCGGGCACCGCGGCTTCCCTCGCGACCGATCGCCTTTGCCGTGCGGTGTGCGGCCCGGATCCAGCAGATTGGCCGGAAGCGGCAATCGCGTCCGATCACGGACAGATCTCCTCGTACACAGGATCGACAACCGGGCGTACATACAGTCTGCCGCTCATGTTGCATCGGATGGCGCCGTCTCCGGAGAAGTCAACGAAGCAGTCATGCTGGGAGTGACCTCCCGCGCTGGTTCTGGTCCAGAACCAGCCGGTTGGCGTATCCGGAAACGCTTCGGAATCGATTGCCGGGTCCCGCTCTTCCGGGTCGAGCAGGGAACGTAATTCGTGAAACTCGGGCAGACGCCACGGGCAACCGCCGGCCCGCAGATTCTCCAGACCGTCCCTTGCGGATGTCCATGACATCCTCTCGGCAGTGCCTGCGCAGCGCCCGTTGCGCAGGCTTTGTCCCATGGCGCACCGCATCCAGAGCAGATCTGTCCGGCCATCATGCACGAGACCGACCTCCGGATACGCAAAGCGCTGCCCGGCCCCGGCTCCGACCGAGGCGACGCCGAACACGAAAGTCGCTGCCAGCAGGACGACCCCCGGCAACCGAAGTGGGGAAAAGGAAATCATGATCCGGTCTTCGTCCTCCCGACATCCGCCCCACCGGGACATTCGCAATATACTGTCTGCACTCTGTACTGTCGCCGACTCCGCGAGAACGGGGACGGATTCATTTTTTCCACGCGGAGCCGCCATCCCCGCCCAACACCAGGAGAATCACCATGCGCTTCAAGACCGTCAACGAGATTCTTGACTGGACCGCCGACTTCCATGGCCGTCTCGCAGTACTGTTCGACGCCGCCGCCGAAGAACACGAGCGCCAGCGCATCCGCATGCTGCTGGACTACATCGCCGACCACGAAACCCGCGTACGCTACAGCCTGGAGAACTTTGAAGTCGACGGCGCCGACCGCCTGCTCGCCACCTGGTTCGACAAGGCCCCGGAGATCGAACTGCCGGAAATCCCGGAAAACCTCAGCGCCCTGCTCGAAGCCGGCAGGATCGACGCCATCGTCGAGTACGTCGTCGCCTTCCACGACCAGATGATCGATATCTACACCAACCTGCGCGACCAGGCCAACAACGAGAGCATCGAGGCCGTGTTCGACAGCCTTGCCGAAATCGAACACAACGAAAAAATCAAGCTGGTACGCGACGCCCAGCTATTCAAGGATGTTTGACGGCGGCGACCGCGCCACCGATTTGGAGGCCCCGGAAATCTACCCGCTGACGACTGCGGCAATGCCATAGCCGGCGCCTGCGGCCGACTGCACCGACAGCCCGAACGCCGGCATGACACGAAGGCATCGCAAGGCAGTCGTTTCCACCTCGGCGGGATCCGAATTTGATATGCCAAGATGCCTCCACGCTGTTAAGATAGTAACTGGTTACTATCTTACTTTGGTGCGAATCCCGAATGGCGAACAGGAAACATCTGCCGGCCGAAGAGCGGCGCGAACTCACCATTCGCACCGTGCTTGACCTTTGCAGCCGCGGTAATCCATCGCGGGTGACGATGGCATCCATTGCCGATGCCATGCGAGTTACCCAGGGCGCTCTTTTCCGCCATTTCCGCGGCAAGGACGACATCTGGTGTGCGGTGATCGACTGGGCGGCGAAGCGCCTGATGCGGCGGGTGGATCGCGCAGTAGAGCAGGCGACCACCCCCGGTGAAGCGCTGCGAGCGTTGTTCATGACCCATGTCGTGTTCATCACGGAACATCCGGGCGTGCCTCGCATGCTCATGGGCGAGCTGCAGCATCCGGAGCCGACACCCGCACGCCGAATAGCCCGCTCACTGCTCGAAGCCTACCGGCAGCGCGTATCTGCGGTGCTTTCCGAGGGCCGCGACGGGGGCGAGTTTGCGCCGGACCTGGACGTGGACGCGGCGGCGGTTCAGTTCATCGGAACGATTCAGGGAATGGTGCTGCAGTCGCTGATGGTCGGGGACGTGAGTCGTATACGTGGCCAGGCGCCACGCCTGCTGGAACTTTACATGCGCGGTATCGGCGCCGCCCGCCGGGGGCACGACTGATGTCGGATGCGGTCCCGAGCCGGACATGGCTGCGCTTCGCCGCGGTGGGGCTCGGCCTCGCCGCAGGCCTGGGCCTTGCGCTGGTGCTGGTTGCGATCCGCCAGGCTCCGGAGCACCAGGGCGTGGCGCCGGCTCCACAGGCGGTGCGATTCATCGAGGTACGCCCAACGGACCTTCACGTGCACGCGCGCGGTTTTGGAGTGGCACGGCCGGCGGAGACCTGGACAGCAACGGCAAGCGTGTCCGGCCGGGTTGTGCACCGCCACCCGGCGCTGGCCAGCGGGAATCTGATCGAGTCCGGAACCGAGTTGCTGCGCATCGACCCCAGCCGCTACCGGCTGGCTGTTGACGAGGCGCGTGCGGAACTCGCCGCGCTGGCGGCGGAGCTGAGGCAGCTCGACAGTGAAGCCGAGAACGCGGGGCGGCTCCTCGCGCTCGAGCGGGAACGCCTGCAGCTCTCGGACCGGGAGCTGAAGCGGATCGAAGCGTTGTTCCAAAGCGGCGACGTTTCCGCCACAACAGTGGACGAGCAGCGTCGCGCCACCTTGCAGCAGCGGCAGGCCGTGCGAACCCTGGAGAATGAGCTGGCGCTGATCCCTGCACGGCGCCAACGGCTGGATGCCCGCATCGATCAGGCCAGCACTCGGCTGGCACAGAGCCGCGAGGACCTCGACGACACCCGCTTCGTCGCTCCGTTCGATCTGCGCGTGCGGGATGTGCACGTGGAACAGCACGACCACGTGGGCGCCGGACAGCAGCTCTTCCAGGCTGACAGCATCGCGGCCGCAGAGGTGGTCGCCCATGTACCGGTGGACATGCTGCGGCGCCTCGTCGGCTCGCTGCCAAAACGCCAGGGAGTGGCGACCGGACTTGGACCGTTGCCGGAGGTGAAACTCCAGGCGATCGGGGCGAAAGTGCGGCTGGTGGGAGCTGACGAAGTGGTCTGGCCGGGGCGGGTCACCCGGATCGCCGACGGGCTGGATCCACGCAGCCGGACGGTACGCGTGGTGGTTGAGGTGGAACAGCCCTACGCGACCGCCCGTCCGCCGGAACGCCCGCCGCTGGTGCGCGACATGTACGCGCAGGTCGACCTTGTCAGCCTTGAGGCCGAGCAGCGGGTGGTGGTGCCCGCCGCCGCCGTACACGAGGGAGAAGTATACCTGGTGGACGCCGACGGTCGCCTTGAGCGCCGGTCGGTGCGCGTCGCCTTCGTACAGCGGGACATGGCGGTCGTTGAAGATGGGCTGCAACCGGGCGATCGCCTGATCGTCGATGACCTGGTACCGGCAATCGGTGGAATGCCGCTGACTCCCCGTCGCGACAAACACTTGGAGCGGCGCCTGCGCGAGGCGGCGAAGGGCGAAGAGTCATGATTCGCTGGTTCGCCGGCCACGCAACCGCCGCCAACCTCCTGCTGGTTATCCTGCTTGCCGTGGGCCTGTTCGCCGCCCCGGAACTCATGCGCGAAACATTTCCCGATTACCGGGCCGCTCAGGTAGGCGTCACTGTGGAATACCGCGGGGCCAGTGCCGCCGACGTGGAGGATGCCGTCTGCCGCCGCCTTCACGATGCCGTCAAGGTCGTGGATTTTCTGGACGAGTTCGTCTGCATGGCCCAGGACAACCTCGCGAGCGCCACGGCCACGATGGATGAGCGCGGCGATATCACCCGCTTCGTCGATGACATCAGTACCGAGGTGGCGGCGATAACCGATCTGCCGGCACAGGCGGAGCGCCCGGTGGTGCGCCAGTTGCATCGTAGCGACCTGGTCGCTGCAGTGGCGGTTCAGGGCGACATGCGCCTAGCCCATCTGGATGATTACACCGCGCACCTTGAAAGCCGACTCACTGCGTTGCCGGGTGTCTCGGAAGTCCGGATACACGGCCTCTCCCGGCGGCAGTGGCAGGTGGAACTCGCTCAGGGCGTGCTGGCACAGCATGGCCTTTCCGCCGCCGAATTGGCCGAGCGGATCGGCAGCCAGAACCTGGACATGCCACTGGGCACACTGAAAACCCCGGATCAGGATGTGCGCCTGCGATTCACCGACCAACGTCGCTCCCTGGCGGAACTGGCGGGATTGGTGGTGGTTGCCGGCGAAGACGGAGCCGAACTCCGTCTGGGGGACATCGCCCGCCTCACGGAAGGGGTGGAGCACGAGGAAGAACGCGTCCTGGTTGACGGCGAGCGCGCCGTGATTCTCGAAGTGTACAAATCGCGCCGCGCCGATGCCCTGGATGTCATGGATGCCATGCAGGCAGTGCTTCAGAACGAGCGCCAGCGCCTGGACGGCGCAGTCGAGCTGACGGTCACGCAGGACATGACCAGCATCGTCAGGGACCGCCTGGCGATGCTGGTGACCAACGGCGTGCTCGGCCTCCTGCTGGTAATGGCGGTAATGAGCCTGTTCTTCCGCCCCCGCCTGGCATTGTGGGCGGCGGTCGGCCTGCCGGTCGCGTTCCTGGGGGCGTTCACCGTCATGGCGATCTTCGGGTTGTCGCTGAATATGATCACACTGGTGGCCCTGCTAATGGCCATCGGTATCGTCATGGACGACGCCATCGTCATCACCGACAGCATCGTGGCCAAGGCGCGAGAGGGTGTCGGGGCGCTGGAGGCCGTAGTGCAGGGTGCAAACCGGGTGCTGCCGGGAGTGCTGTCGTCGTTTCTGACCACCGTCGTGGTCTTCGCGCCTTTGTCGTTTCTGGCCGGTGAACTGGGTGCGGTGCTGCGAGTGCTGCCGGTGGTGCTGATCGCCGCCATCGCCGCCAGCCTGCTGGAGGCCTTCCTGGTGTTGCCGCACCACCTCAAGGGCAGCGTCTCCCGCCCAGAGAATGGCGACCAGTCCCGATTCCGGACGGCCTTCGATACCCGATTCCTCGCGCTGCAGGAACGCGTGGGCCGGCTTGCGGACAGCGCCATCCGCCTGCGTTATCCCCTGCTGGGCACGGTGCTGGCCATATTACTGGGCTCGTTTGGATACATGGCCGGCGGACACCTTGGCACGGAGGCCATGCCGGACATCGACGGCGACGTGCTCGAGGCCCGTATCCTAATGCCCCAGGGCACCCCGTTGACCAGGACCGAGGCGGTGGCACACCAAGTGGCGTCCGCCATGAAGCGACTGAATAAGCGGCTGAGCGCTGAACAGCCCCACGGGGAAAGCCTCGTGCGAACCATCCAGACCCGGTTCAACCACAACCCGAGTGCCGGTGAGCCGGGTGCCCACGTGGCGACGGTCATGGTGGACCTTCTGACCGCCGAGCGCCGCCGGGTGGACCTGGACACGCTGACCGCCGCGTGGCGCAAGGAGATCGGGGCAGTGGACGGCATCCACAGCCTGGCGATCCAGGAACCAGGATTCGGTCCTGCCGGGACGCCGATCGAGGTACGCCTGCAGGGTGAGGATCTGGATGCGCTGAAGGCCGCAGCAGGGGAGCTTGCGGCGGAGCTCAGTGGCTATACCGGTGTGTTCAACGTCATGGACGATCTGCGCCCCGGCAAGCCGCAACGCCGGTTCACGCTGGCGGAGGGGGCGCACAGCCTCGGTCTGGACGCCACCCAGGTGTCGGTGCAGATACGTTCGGCCATACTCGGCGATATCGCCGACACGCTCCGGATCGGCCCGCACGAAACGGAGATACTGGTGCGGCATGCGGAAGAGGATCGGGCGACCCTGGATGCCCTGGACGATCTGACGATCAAGCTCGCCGACGGCACCCGGGTTCCCTTGTCCGCGGTTACGCGCATGCAGGAAACCCGGGAGTGGGCGCGGATCACCCGAGTCGATGGACAGCGTGCCGTTACCGTTGATGCCAACGTCGATCCGGCGGTCGCCAATGCTCAGGCCATCGTGAGCGACCTGCAGCGGCGGTGGCTGCCGGAATTCACGGACCGCCATCCCGGTGTGGGAGTGACATTCGAGGGGCAGGTAGCGCGTTCCGCGGAGACCGGCGCTTCCGTCCGGCGGGCGCTGCTCATCGGCCTGATCGGGATCTTCGTGATCCTCTCCTTCCAGTTCCGCAGCTACAGCGAGCCGCTACTGGTGATGCTGTCCATTCCGCTCGCCTTCGTGGGCGCGCTGTGGGGACATGTCATCATGGGCTACTACATCTCCATGCCTTCTCTGGTCGGGGCCGCCTCACTGGCCGGCATCGTGGTCAATAACGCCATACTGCTGATCCATTTCACCAGGCATCACCACGGCAACGGCCTGTCCGCCGCGGCGGCCGCGGGTCAGGCGAGCCGGGACCGTCTTCGGGCGATCCTGGTTTCCTCGGGCACGACCATTGCCGGGCTGACGCCCTTGCTCATGGAGACCAGTACGCAGGCGGCGGCCATCAAACCGCTGGTGATCTCCGTGGTTTTCGGTCTTGCCGTGGCAACCGTGCTGATCCTGTTCGTCATCCCGGCGCTTTACGTCATTCTCGATGACCTGAGGCGACTTACAGCGCGTTCGAACTCCGAATGACCCGACCTGCCCCGTGGATCGGCACCGTGGCCCGGCCTTCGGCCGGGCCACGCCAGTTGGGGTTCGGTTCATCACTTCAAGGCTTACCCACGGGCCCTATAGCCTCCATTCAAGTTCCGGACTCTCGTCAGGATTGTAGGCCGTGCCCCAGGAGCGCTGTTCACGCTTGAAAGGCTTCTGGTGCTGCGGATCCTCATCCTCGATCTCCCGTGCAAGCCGGTGTCCGTCAAACGTGGCGTCCGCGATCAGGCGGGGTGCTTCGGCATCACCAATAACGAAAACGTCCGTTATGCCATTCTTTTCCCACTCGTCATTGCGGGATTTAAGCTCACGGTAAAGCCCGTCCTCCGAGTGCCGTCCGGTAACCAGAATGACAGTGTCACATTCGTGCCACTGGTGGGTTTTGTTTTCCTTGCGGGGTAGCTTGCCGGTACCCTTGTATTCGCGCTTATAGCCCTCTCCCCAGATATTGAAGAGTTCGACTCTGCCCTCTTCCACTTTCGAGCAGGCCGTGTCGGTAAGCACATTAATGCCGAGTTCGTGAATAAGGCGATGCACGTTCGGTCCTTCCAGGGTGTAGTGCATATAGGCGCCCAGTTCACAAACGGTGGCCACGGTGACCTCGTGACCCGCCCTGGCGAATTTCTCTGCCAGGCTTGGCGCCATGTAATAGGGGTCGTAGTTGATGATCATTACCCGCTTGCCGACGTCCTTTTTACCTTCGAACACCTGCTCGGGCGTCAGGCAGTGCGCCAGGCTGGCATCCGCGCCGGGAATCGGCTCGTGCGTGCGGTGGTTGACACCGGTCGTGTTCCACCTGGAGCCCGTGGCAATGACTACCCGCGATGCGCCATAGACCAATACGTCGTCGGCGGTCATCGGCTTCTGGCCCAGGGCCACCTGGCACATCTTGTTCTTCTTGACGAGCTTTTCGAGCTGTGTTTCGCGGTAGTCGCGATGAAAACCCCACTCTGCAAGGCCAGGCAACGTCGCAACGTCGTTGACGTAACCACCGACCTTGTCGCGGCTGTCCACCAGGTGGACGGTGTAGCCACGCTCCATCAGCACACGCGCGCATTCGGAACCGGCGGGGCCCGCCCCGACTACTAGAACGTCATTGTCCGATTTTGCCGGCTCGAACTTTTCCGGGTGCCAACCACGACGGTACTCTTCACCCGCGGTAGCATTCTGTGTGCAGATAAACGGCACACCACCCATCTCCCAGCGCGAGATACAGACATTGCAACCGATACAGGTGCGAATGTCGTCGATGCGACCCTCTTCGATCTTGCGCGGAAGCCACGGATCAGCAATCGAAGGACGCGCCGCGCCGATGATGTCCACGATGCCCGAGTTGACGACTTCCAGCATCTTCTCGGCATCGTAGTACCGCCCGACGCCGACTACGGGCTTGCTGGTGGCCTGCTTGACGTAGCGCAACCAGTCGTTCTCATGACCGATCTTGTAAAAGCGGGATGGCCCCGCATCCTCGCCCCACTCAGCGATATCACCGAGGTTGACATCCCACATATCGAGGTAGGGAGAGGCCAGTTCAACGAACTTCAGTCCGTCCTCTCCTATCTCGACGCCGGCGGGGCCGTAGAGCGTATCAACGGCGCAACGCGTGACCAGCGCGCAGTCATCGTTCAGAGCTCTGCGTATTTTCTCCAGGACCTCAACCCAGAAACGGGCCCGATTTTCGAAGCTCCCCCCATATTCATCCGTACGCCGGTTGTAGTAGGGGCTGAGCCACTGCATGGGCCCATAGGCGTGCGCGCCATAAACATTGACGATATCAAAACCGGCGTCCCGCGCCCGCAACGCGGCATCCACGTATTGCTGCTGGAGCCTTAGAAGCTCGTCCTTGTCCGCCGCATGGTTGTATGTGAAACCCGGGCAGCCCGGAACGGTTGTAAAATCAGAATTATACTGGCTTGGTCCACGCGCTATCGTCCGTGTCTCCAGACCAGGTGCATGCGGTCCGCCATAGAACAGTTCACATCCGGCGAGCGAACCGAAGCTGTGCACGTGATCCACCATCGGACGAAGGTTGCGGACATCCCCGTCGTCCCAGATACGGGCGGTAATCCGCAGCGTGTCATCGCACTCGGGGTGAATCGAACACTGTTCAGTGTTGACGGCACCCCAACCGCCTTCGGCCTTTATCCCGCGGTGCGCCATCTGGAAACCGGGACTGTTGGTGCCGGCACCGATGCAGTGTGGCACCTGGTAAAACCGGTTGCGAATGGTTTTGGGACCTATCTTGATCGGCGTGAAAAGTATGTCGTATCTCGAATCGCGAGCCATGATCATTAATTCCTCCTGGTTGGATCCCAAAAACGGGACATTGCGGTGTCCATTCCCTGGCAGACGCAAGCCAAGCCTGCGAAATCCCCGGCATGCCCGGATGAAACGGGCGATCGCCGTAATGAAAAGATCCAAATAGGGGGGTGGCGCTGCCGCACAGTTGCTATCCACCCGCCTGGTACATGAGCCTTCGGGTTGCGGATGTGCCCCCGACAGCCTCGAAATGAGCAACTAGCCCGCATTTCTCACCGCCCTTCTGCTACGCACGCCGATCTGCTCCCTGTGTCGGGGCGTACTCCCTGCAGCCGGCTCGACGTAGTGTCAGCTACGCCTTCGCCGTCTTCCGGTCCGTGCCCCCCGTCACAGCGGCATCTCGACGCCCTCGCGACGAACGGCGGTGA
>SLSJ01000065.1 GCA_007130525.1 Ectothiorhodospiraceae bacterium
AGAAACAACGCTCCGCCATCGCGGTGAATGTGAAGCAGCAGGTTGCCTCCGCGAGCTGCGAGTCGTCGGAAATCGTCCAGTTCGCTGACGGCCTGGCGGTTGACCGAAAGGACGATATCACCTTCCCGCAGTCCGGCACGCGCCGCGGCGCTCCCCGGTTCCACGCTCATCACCGTAACGCGTGGCTCCGGTCCCCGAGCCGTGCGCAATTCGCCGGGCACGAACTGTGCGCCGGCCAGGCGCGGATCGATCCGGGCGCCATCCAGCGAGGCGGTTCGGGGTGCCTCGATCACGGCCTCGACTGTCCGGCTGCTGCCGTTTCGCAGGATGCCCAGGTGGACGGTTTCACCGGTGCGCAGGGTGGCGATCCTGTTGCGCAACTCGGTGGCATTGCGGACGCGGCGTTCATTGACATGAGTGACGATGTCGCCGGATTCCAGACCCGCGCGTTCCGCCGGTGAATCCGTCAGTACCTGCGTGACCACAACGCCGTCCCGGGTATCCAGGCCGAAGGCTTCCGCCAGTTCCGGCGTCAGATCCTGGACGCTGATGCCCAGTTGCCCGCGGCTGACCTCGCCGTGTTCCACGAGCTGCGCCATGATCGCCCGGGCCATGTTCACGGGTATGGCGAAGCCGATACCGACATTGCCCCCGGTGGGCGCCAGTATGGCGGTGTTTATGCCCACCAGCTCACCGCGAAGATTCACCAGCGCACCCCCGGAATTGCCCGGGTTGATCGAGGCGTCTGTCTGTATGAAATCCTGGTAGCGCCCGAGGTCCAGCCCGGAGCGGCCCAGCGCACTGATAATGCCGGATGTGACCGTCTGGCCGAGGCCGAACGGATTACCAATGGCGACCACGAAATCGCCCACGCGCAGCGCATCGGAATCCGCCATGGGCAACGTGCTCAGGTCATCGGCGTCGACCCGTATCACCGCAACGTCGGTATCCGGGTCACTGCCGACGACGGTGGCGGGCAGTTCCCTGCCGTCGTGGAGGGTAACCGTAATCTGGTCGGCCCGCGCGATGACATGGTGATTGGTGATGATGTGACCCTTTTCAGCATCCACCACCACCCCCGAGCCCAGGCTTTGAGTTCGGCGCTCGCGTTCGCGATGGAGTTCCGGCAGATCGAAGAAATGCCGGAAGAAAGGATCCTGCAGCAACGGGTTTTCGCGAATCTGGACCCGGCCGGTGGTGGCGATGTTGACCACCGCCGGCACGGTCCGCTCCAGCATGGGAGCGAGTGAAGGTAATGGATCGCCCTCGACCTCGGCGGGCAGTTGCGCGGCGGTCAGAGTCGAAAAGCCGAGAAGCAGCGCGGTCGCCAGGCCGCCCCGCAGTATCTTCATGGGCGTTCCTCCACGGTGATGCGGCGTTGACGCGCGGTGGAAGCCTTGGGCAGGCGCACGGTCAGCACGCCATCGCGGTAGCGCGCATCCGCTTTGCCGTCATCCACCGGCACCGGCAGAGGAATGGCCCGTTCAAAGGCCCCGTAGGCGCGCTCGAGCAAGTAGTAGCGGCCCTGTTGCCGGTCCCGCTGCACATGCTTCTCGCCGCGCACCAGGAGGATCTGCTCCTGGACCGAGATATCCAGATCAGCGGCATCCAGCCCGGGCACTTCCACCCGAACCTCGACATGATCGGGATCTTCCACCACCTCCGCCGCCAGCAGCGCCCAGCGGGCGCCCTGCTGCTGTACGGGCTCGTCCGGTTTCTGTTCGCTGTCACGGCGTGGAACGGGCGTGAACCGGGTGAGCGCATCGCCCGCGCGGTCCCACAGGTGCCGCCACCCCTGGGCCAGCGTCTCGCCGGCATGCGCGAGGTTGCTGCGTATCTGTTCGAGTGTGCTCATCTCGACTCTCCTCCTGGGTCAGTGCGCGGTCAGACCGTCAGGTTCTCCCGCGGATTGAGTGGCATTTCCTTCTCCATTCTGCGATACAACTCCCGCGATGATTCCGTGTCGGCACGGGGGGTGACAATCTTGAGCGTGACGTACTGGTCCCCCGCCGGCTTTCCCGGCAGTCCACGCCCTCGCAGCCGCAGTCGCTTGCCCGACTGCGATCCGGGCGGGATCTTCATGTCAATCCAGCCGCCCAGCGTGGGCACCTTGAGCTGGGCCCCAAGTGCTGCTTCCCATGGCGTGACCGGGAGATCCAGGTGTACATCCCGGCCTTCCACGCGGTATTGGCGGTGCGGGGCAATGTGAACCTCCAGGAACAGGTTTCCGGCCGGCGCGCCGTCGACACCGCTTTCCCCCTGGCCGCCCAGGCGTATGCGCTGCCCCTCGGTGACCCCGGCGGGGATGTTGACCCGCAGGGTGCGGCTGCCTCCCCTGCCGTCATCGAGTTTCAGCGTCCTGGAGGCGCCCCGGTAGGCTTCCTCGAGGGTGATGGTGATGGCCGCGGTCTGATCCTTGCCGGGCCGGCGAGATCCGCGTCCGCCGCGCCTGCCGCGCGTGCGGAAGCCGCCCATGTCGGCAAACGGGTCACCGCCGCCGAACAGCGATTCGAAGAAGTCGCTGAAGGCGGTGTCCGCATCGCCTCTGCCGGTTCCGAAACCGTGGCCGTGAAACTCCCAGCCGGGCGGCGGCCGGAAATCCTGGCCCTGGCGCCAGCCGGATCCGAGTTGATCATAGGCTGCCCGTTTCTCCGGATCGGATAGGGCTTCATAGGCTTCGCTGACTTCCTTGAACCGTGCCTCGGCGTCGGCCTCCTTGCTGACATCGGGGTGATACTTGCGGGCCAGCTTTCGATAGGCACGCTTGATGTCCTCGTTCGAGGCATCACGCTTCACACCCAGTATCTTGTAGTAGTCCTTGTATTCCATGATCGCCCAAGTCTTCCGGCCGGGCCGGTTCCCGACCCTTTGCGAACGTACGACACGGTTCAGCCCCCGTGCAGCCGGATGGCGTCAACTCAAAAACGAAGTGCTGCGTCAACGCCGGTAAGATCGTTGGCCGGGAACGAGGCGGGTCCATGGTGATGGCCCCGCCTCGCGCCTTCCGCTGCTGATTACCCCTTGACGGTGATTCGCCGCGGCTGCACCTTTTCCTGTTTCGGAATCACGATCTCGAGCACCCCATGGTTGCTGCTGGCCGAAATCTTCTCGGCGTCAGCAGTGTCCGGCAGTGTGAAACGGCGGTAGAAGCTGCCGCGGATCCGTTCCACTCGCTTGTAGCCGTTCTTTTCGCTTTCGTCTCTGAAGCTGCGCTCACCCTTGATGGTCAGCACGCCATTCTCCATGCTGATCTCGATTTCCTTCGGGTCCACACCGGGTACATCCGCCTGGATCACATACCGATCCGGATCCTCGCGGATATCCACCGCTGGCACCCAGTCGCTGGTGGACATGGTGCTGCCATCGGTGGCCGGCGCGGTGCGCGGATCGAACAACGCATTCATTTCGTTGCTGAGCTGGTTCAGCAGGCTCCAGGGTTCATAACGACGTACGTTCATGACTTGCCTCCTGATTTTCAGGGTGTCCACTGAGTCTGTAGCTTCATATTGTGGCGCCGCACCAGATTTCAATAGGTCCTCGGAAAACGCCGGTCCGTGTGCAAGCTCGTGCTCCGTGTTGAACTGGAACGCCCATGCTGGTATAAAAGCCGCCTTCCTGCCGCTCGGTTTGTTCCGGGCGCGCCACACCGCTCGAACCAGGAGGCGGCTACCAATGTCCAAGGTGTGCCAGGTCACGGGTAAGCGCCCGATTACCGGGAACAACGTGTCCCACGCGAACAACAAGACGCGGCGGCGGTTCATGCCGAACCTGCACTACCACCGCTTCTGGGTGGAGAGCGAGAACCGCTGGGTGCGGCTGCGCGTGTCCAGCAAGGGTCTGCGGATCATCGACAAGAACGGCATCGACGCCGTGCTGTCGGACCTGCGTGCCCGCGGCGAGAAGGTCTGAGGAGCCGAGAGATGCGAGACAAGATCAAACTGGTGTCCAGCGCCGGAACCGGCCATTTCTATACCACCGACAAGAACAAGCGGAACACCCCGAACAAGCTCGCGTTCAAGAAGTTCGATCCGGTGGTCCGCAGGCACGTGATCTACAAGGAAGCCAAGATCAAGTAACGGCTTCCAGGCCGCAATCAGTGAAGCCCGACCGGGCCTTGCCCGGGAGGGCTTCTTGCTTTTTCGGATCGACCAGTTGCTCAGATCGTGCGGGGGGCCACGCTGTAGCCGCGAAGCCGCCGGGAGAATTCCTCCAGTGCCCTGATTCCGGTGCTCTCCGCCTCGTTGCACCAGGACTGCAGGCGCTGCACCAGCGCTTCCTGGGACGTGATTGAGCGATCCCAGAGCCCGTGCAGGCGCTCGCGGAATTCGTAGACCACGGCAAGTTCGCGGCTTCTCGCCAGCGCCAACTCGAGCCGTTGCCGGTTGCGCTGGTCGATCAGGTAATGTTCGCGCACCAGCGCCTTGCGCGCACGGCTGAAGAGTCGACGGCAGGACGCATCGGCCTGTAGCCGTGCCTGCCGTAATGTGGGCAGCAGCACCTGCTTGCCGTAACTGGCCATCACGTGCAGGCGGCTGGTGGCGACTGCGGTGGCGATTTCGCTGTCGACCAGGCGGCGCGGCGTGCGCAGGCGCGGGCGCGGCGCAATACGCTTCACCCGGGCCAGTCGCAACCAGGCCAGCGAGATGATGTACATCCAGCCGATGTCGAACTCCCACCACCGGTTCGAGAGTTTCGCGGAACCGGGAAAGGCATGGTGGTTATTGTGCAGTTCTTCGCCACCGATAATCAGGCCGATGGGCGTGATATTGCGCGAGGCATCCGCGGGCTCGAAGTTACGGTAGCCGAAATAGTGGCCGACGCCGTTGACCACGCCTGCGGCCCAGAATGGAATCCAGAGCATCTGGATCGCCCAGATGGTCAGTCCCACCACCCCGAAAAGCACCAGGTTGATAACCAGCATGAGGGCCAGGCCCAGACCCGGGTAGGCGCTGTAGAGCTTGCGTTCGATCCAGTCGTTCGGTGTGCCGTGGCCGAAGCGCTGCAGCATTTCCTTGTCGGCTGCCGCCGATCGGTAGAGTTCCGCGCCTCCCCACAGCACTGCGCTCAGGCCACGCACCTGGGGGCTGTGGGGGTCGTCCCGGGTCTCGCAGAACGCGTGATGCTTGCGATGCACAGCCACCCACTCGCGAGTGACCATGCCGGTGGTCAGCCACAGCCAGAAGCGGAATACATGGGACACCGCCGGATGCAGATCGAGCCCGCGATGCGCTTGATGCCGGTGCAGGAAGACCGTGACCGCAATGATCGTGAGGTGGGTCAGCAGCAGCGTGACTACCACGTAACCCCAGATGGGGAGAGGGAAAAGGCCGAAAAGCATGGTGTGAATCTTCCTGTCGAGGCCGGCCCGCGTTGCGTTGTTCTAACCGCTCACCATATGCTGCGGGAATTTCCTGTGCAAGCCCGGGTCGAACAACTGTGTCACCGGAGCCGCCGTGTCATACCGGAAGCGGAGGTTGTGACTCTGCGGACGGACGATTATGGTCGCACACGGAGGCCGGCCTTGCAGCTGGAAGTCAGCCGCTGCTCCGGTACGCACAATCACCGGCACGGATTATTTGAACTATGAGTGCCAGACCCCTGCTGGAAGTCGCCGGGCTCGGACGCCGCTATGGTGACCGTGAGGCTGTGCGCGGCGTGAGCCTGAGAGTCGCTCGTGGTGAAGTCCTTGGGCTGCTTGGGCTCAACGGGGCCGGCAAGACCACCACGCTGCGCATGATCTGCGGTACGCTGGCGCCGAGTGCCGGAAGCGTAACCGTCAATGGCGTCGATCTGCTCGACGAACCGCTGTTGGCCAAGCAGTCGCTGGGCTACCTGCCGGAGATACCGCCCCTGCACCCGGACACCACGGTGATTGAGTATCTGCGCTTCGCGGCCATGCTTCGGCGGGTGCCCGCGCGCGAGAAGTCCGATGCGGTGGAGCGCGCCCTCGAGCGATGCGCGCTTGTCGATGTCCGTCGGCGGCTGATCCGCAATCTCTCCAAGGGTTACCGCCAACGCGTAGGTATTGCCCAGGCACTGGTCCATGAACCCGCGCTGATCGTGCTTGATGAACCCACGGCGGGGCTCGATCCGCAGCAGGTACACGCGATTCGTGGGCTGATCGGCGAACTGCGACGCGATCACGCAGTGGTTTTCTCCAGCCACATTCTGCCGGAGGTGCGGTCGGTCTGTGACCGGGTGGTGATTCTGCACCATGGGCGGCAGGTTTATACCGGTGTTCCGGAGACGGAAGACCGCGGACCGCTGCGCGTGACGATGCAATTGGCCCGCGATCCGGGCGCCGATGCACTTGCCGCCAGCCCCGGTGTCAAGGCGGTGGAGGCCGCCGGCGAGCACGGCTGGAGCCTCACGCTGGCCGACGAGTCCGATCTTGATGGTCTGCTGCGGCGCGCCGCGGAGGCCGATTGGGGCCTGCGCGAACTGGTACGCAGGCGTCGGACCCTGGAGCAGGTGTTTCTGGAACTCACCACCGGTGACGAGGCGGCCTGATCATGGTGCTGAGAATCGCCGCCCGCGAACTGCGTCTTGTCCTGCTCTCGCCCATGGCCTGGCTG
>SLSJ01000077.1 GCA_007130525.1 Ectothiorhodospiraceae bacterium
TATTTTTCACGGTGACGACCTCCGCGACGGCGGCCGTCGCTTTGCGCGGCAGCTTGGACAAGGAATCGATGGCCAGCGGACCCGCTTTACCCATCTGGCTCAAATGGGCCTACCTGGCGTTCGTCACCGTGCTCGTGCCGGCGTATACGTGGTGGTACGGGCTGACAAACTTCCTGTGGTTTTCCAATGTGGCACTGTTGCTCGGGCTGCTGGGCGTGTGGCTTGAAGACCGGCGCATCCTGAGCACACAGCTGCTGTCCACGCTGTTGCCTGAGACCGTATGGATCTTCGGCCTCGTGGGCGGCCTGCTGCGCGGCGGGCAGGCACCGCTCGGCATCACGGCATACATGTTCGACCCCGAAATTCCACTGCTTATCCGGGCCCTGTCGCTCTACCACCTCGTACTCCCCTTGCTGCTGCTCTGGCTGGTCTGGCGGCTGGGCTACGACCGTCGGGCGCTGTGGTACTGGATTCCCGCCGGCTGGGGGATTCTGTTGGTGACGTACTTCGTCTCGCCGCTGGAGCGGAATATCAACTTTGTCTTTGGCCCCGGCGACGAGGCGCAGGACGTCATTCCCGAGTGGGCGTGGCTGCTGGTGTTATTGGTTTGCGTCGCGTTGATTTGGGGCGCGACACACCTGCTCATTGTGAAGGCACTCGCGTGGCTGCGGCCCCGGGCGACCTGAGCTTGGCGCCCCAGTGGTGTGAAAATAGATCTGTCCCGGTGTCCCCGGGGAAAGGCACGGGCGTGCTCCGAGACGCCCGCGCTCAGTGGTGATGGTGGGCGGTGCCGTAAGTCGCCAGCGCCCACAGCTTGAAGCCGAACACGGCGATGTACAGCAGGATCGGCAGCGAGCCCCAGAGCCAGACCCGCCAGCGGCGGCCACGCTCGGCGGTCAGCAGACCGGCGCGGTGCCAGCTCAGCGCCAGCGCCCAGGCCATGCCCAGATAGCTCAGCAGCGCCAGCTGCTGCACCCAGTCGTCGCTGCGGGCGGCGAAGGGCTCCAGCTGCAATCGCCAGCCGACGGTGCCGGCCAGGGCGTTGAGCAGCTCGTGGCCATCGCGGGTGACGAACCGGGTCACCGCGTGCGGAACCAAGCCCAGAAGCGCCAGTGGTGCCAGCGCGTAGGCCAGCGTCTGGCGCACCGTGGTCCGGTCCCGACCGACCACCGCGGCGGCGCGGGCGTAGCCGACCCAGGCCGCCAGCACGGTGGCGGCGACCGCGCCCAGCAGGCCGAGCAGGCGGGCGAAGTTGAAGCTCTCGGCGGCGACCCCGAAACGCTGCTGCAGCCAGCCGCCGGCGACGTTCCAGGGCAGGCTGGCCTGCAGTCCGCTGTGCTGCAGGCCGCTGTGCTGCAGGCCGTGCAGCAACTGGATGGCCACCGCCGCCACCGCCAGGATCACCAGCAACACCCACGGATCGGTGGCGTCGCCGCGGCGGATCGGCCCGATCAGGGCGCTGCCCGGCGGCCGCAACTCCACCCGCACGCTGTCGCAGGACTGCACGCAGTCCATGCACAGGGTGCAGGTGTCCATGTTGTTGCGGGCCTCGAACTGAAACGGCGACAAGCGGTAGCTGCAGGCCTTGGCGCAGTCGAAGTCGCGGCAGGTGGCGCAGTCCTGCGCCCGGGTGGCGATGCGGGTCGCCCCGGCCTTGCCGTGCACCGCCAGCAACCGGCCCAGCGGACACAGGTGCTTGCAGTAGGCCATGCCGGAGAAGATCAAGAAGCTGCCGCAGGCCAGCACGGTGAAGCCGAGGAAGAACCAGGCGGTGGCGGCGGTGGAGCGGGTCAGGCTGCCGGGCATGGTGTAGTGAATGAACCAGTAGCCGAACACCAGCAGCAACAGGCCGATCCAACCACCGCGCCAGCGCGCCGGAAAGGGCCGGCGCAGCCCGATCCGGGTCAGCCACTTGCCGACGAAGCCGTGCGGGCAGATGGCGCAGAAGACGTTGCCCAGGGTCGGCGTCACCAGCACGGTCAGGAACGGCCAGAACAGCCCCCAGAACAGCAGCAGGGTCAGCCCCCGCTCGACCGACGGCTGAGCCAGGCCAGCGGCGATACCGGCAATCAACAGTGCCAGCGCCAGGAGGCGCAGGGCGGTCAGCGGCAGCGGACTGCGCAGCAGCGCCCCCAGCACCGGGGTGGCGGTCAGGTCCCAACGCAAGCGGCGGCCGGCCGCCGGTGACGGAGAGAGCCCGTGGTCACGACGAATGACACGCTCTTTCATGCTGCCGCCCTGTCAGAAGCGCGCCTTGACGCCGGTGTAGTAGTAGCGCGCGCCGGGGTCATCGGGGGTGCCGCGAAAGGCCATGTTGTCGGGCATTTCGGCGTCGAACAGGTTGTCGACCCCGGCGAACAGGTCCATCCACGCCGCCAGTGCGTAGTCTAGGTGCAGCGCGGCGCTGGTGAAGTTGCTGTTGTAATTCGGCGCCCCCGGCTGATTGGGGTCCGGGCTCCAGAAATCCCGCAGATGGCGCACCCTTGCGGTAACGGTCAGCGAGCCCAGGCGCTGGCTCAGGCTTGCCCGCGCCTGCCAGCGGGCGCGGTCGGTAAGCCGCTCGTCGCTGTCGGCGTCGCGGGCGTCGAGGTATTCCAGACCGGCGTCGAGACGGGTCGTGTCCGCCGGCAGCAGGCCGATGATCAGCTCGACGCCGTCGATCTCGGCCTCGTCGACGTTCTGGTAGACCAGCTCGCTGAGCCCGTCCACCGTATCCCCGGTGGGGGCGGCAGCGACCAGGTCTGCCACCCTGGAGCGGTGGGCGATGAGTTCGATGTGGCCGCGCCGGAACCCGTAGCGGACCGCGGCTTCGAGGGTGCGCGAGGTTTCCGCGTCCAGGTCGGGGTTGCCGCGGATCAGAAAGCGCCCGCGCACCATGTCCTGCATGTACAGCTGTAGCAGGGTCGGCGCCTTGAAGCCGGTGCCGTAGCTGGCGCGCAGGGTCCAGGCGGCCGGCCGCCAGGCCAGGGTCACGCGCGGGTTGAAGGTTTCACCGAAGTCGTTGTAGCGGTCGTAGCGCCCGCCCAGCGTCAGGTCCACCGTGTCGGTCAGGAACCACTGGTCCTGCAGGAAGGCGTGCGCCACCTTGCGTTCCACCGGCCGCGCCAGGGTGCTGATCTCGACCTCGTCGAGCCGGTAGCCGGCTCCCAGGGTTACCGCGTGGTCTGCCCCCAGCTCGCGGGCGTAGGTGGTCACGGCCTGGTACTGATCGAACTCGGTGGTCTCGTCGGCCGCCGTACCGCGGTTGACCTTGGCGCTGCTGCCGCCATGGCCGAGATGCAGGTCGAACAGGCCGGCACCGAGTTCCGTGGCGTAGGTCGCCCCCAGAAAGTAGCGCTGCTCCTCCTCGAAGCGGGCATAGCTGGCGCCGATACGATCGACGCCCACCCCTTCGTCGTCCTGATCCACATACTCTGCCGCCAGCGCCAGGCTAGCGCCGGAGGCGAACTCGAAACGGCCATCGTAGTTCAGGAACAACCTCCGCTCCTCGCGCAGATCGGTCGCCTCGCTGTCCTCATCGACCCGAAACGGCTCCCGCCGCTTGGCCTCCAGGCCGAGCCGGTGACTACTGCCGGCACCCGCCCAGGCGCCGGAGAGGTGGGCGATCGTCGTCTCCCGCTGGCCGTCCCCGGTCGCGCCCAGCGTGAGCTTGGCCTCTGCCTGCGGCCGCTCCGGGCGTCGGGTGATGACGTTGATGACCCCGCCCAGCGCCTCCGACCCATACAGGGCCGACATCGGCCCGCGGACGATCTCGATGCGCTCGACGTTCTCCAGCGAAATGTTGTTGACGTTGCTGCCGGCAAACTTCTCGGTGCGGCGCATGCCGTTGACCAGCACCAGGGTGTGCCCCGACTCGAAGCCGCGCATGGAGATGCTGGCGCCGCTGCCGGTATCGCGCACATGCACGCCGTGAGCATACTGCAGTACCTCGGCCAGGCCGCGGCTACCGGATGCCTCGATCTGCGCCCGGTCGATGACCTGCACCGAGGCGTTGACGTCCGCCACCGGTTGCTCGGAAAGTGTCGCCGTCACGGCCAACGGCGCCAGCCACATATCGCCGCCTGCATGGCTGCCGGTAGCGGAAAAGCCAAGAACCGTCGCCACCGCCCCCAATATCACTCGATTCATCGTCTGCTCTCTGATTGCTTGTAGTGCCGGATCTCCAAGATGACCTCTTGCACTTACCGGACCAGCCGCTGCAGGACCGTGATTCACGGCGTTACGGCAGTTGTCAGGCCGCAACCGCGGCATATCGCGCAGTTGGTGGGTCATTTGATGTATTTGAGATGATTGTTTTACTGCTGGCATGAGAGTAAGCACTCACAAAGAGGCGCCGATATGTCTGGCGGCGGGCAACGGCAAAGTCACGGGGAACGGAACGCCGAGATCGTGATCTGCGGATCTGCGGGGTCGGACCAAGCTAAGTCTTTGATTTGCCGCGGCGGTGGGTTCAGATTTGCGTCGATGAGGGCCTTAAAAGCTCTATTTCTGGCATCCAAACGGCGCCCTAACGCGGCAAGCGAGACGTGTCACGCCCCGGTGGTGTCCACTTGACCGGGAAACCTGCGGTTGGCTTCCCGGTTGCATCCGGATTGCGCGTCCGCGCCATTCACCTAGCCCGCATATCTCACCGCCGTTCGTCGCGAGGGCGTCGGGATGCCGTTGATGACGGCCTTGTCGTCCCGTCCCTCGGTTTCCACCACCACCACCACCGGGACAGGCGAGGGCGGGAAACCGTCGCTGGCGGCCTCCGTGAAGCGGTTGAGCTTGCCCAGGTTGTGGGGTCCGGGGGTGATGGTCCCGCCCGGGAAGTGGGTCACGGAAAAAGGAGGAGAAAGCTGTTTCGATAGGGTCATTCGGGATCCAGCACCCGAGGGAGGGCGGTCGAGGTGGTCATGGAAAGCCCCCTGCTGCACCGCTGTGACGTAACCGCCTGGGTGGTCACCAATTTCTGCCATCAGCCTGGTACAGGGTCGGGACATACGGTCCACGTTCCTCCCGCCACTTCCCAACAAGCGCTTCTGCCGTCTGGATTTATTCCCACCGAAAGCAACGAATATCAACTGACAGGCAATCACTTCGCATCGCTCAGCGTGAAGGCTGTTCCGCGTTGAAGGGCTCGTAAGGTGCTGCGTTAATTAAGGAAACGCAAGATTCTGCGTGCCCTTTCAGGGCGCCCATACCAACGGCAGTGAGAAATGCGGGTTAGGGCCTGCCGGCAGCGTTCCGAAGGGTGACAAGGCTCGGGTTCATCGGGAAGTCGCGCCCGGAGTGCCGTCTTGCAGATCAGCGTGCGACCCCCGGGGTCACGGCGTTGTCATCCGTGGGTCTGGCGGCAAGGATCCACTTGTACGCCAGTTGCGCTCCCATGTGGTCCGGATCGTTCCCGGTCAGAATTCGGTGGACCCTGAATTCCCAGGCCTTCATGGCGAGGTGCCTCTCTGCCAGGAACGGATGCTGCTCGTGGGCGCTCTCGATGTCCCTGCGCCTGAGACCGATGATCGTATCTGCCACCGTATCGTCCACGCGGCAGGCACTCAGGCCAGCGCGCATGGTGCGCCGCAGGTCATGCGGGCGCCAGTGCCCCCAGATGTCCGCGTCCTTGTTGCAAAGGGCGTCAGAGTAGCGGCTCACGGCACGATCAATGGCGGCTACGGCGGGATGGCTGTCGAGGCGCGTCTCGAAGACGTAGGTGCCGGTGTTGCGCTTCCTGCGCTTGCTCAGCCGACCGATTTCCTCCCGGGCCTGATCCAGCAGCGAGAGCGCCGTATCGGTTAGCGCAACCACATGATCCGTCTCTGCACCCCTGGCAATACCGCGGCGCCTGGCCGGGATCGTCCAGGTGTTGCCCTCGATCTCATCCCAGCGCATGCCCGCCACCTCACCCGGCCGCTGGCCAGTGATCAGGATTAGTTTCAGGCACAGCGCCGTGAGCCGGTGTATGCTGCAGGATTCGGCCTGAACCCACAGGCCACGAATCTCGTCATCATCCAGCACACGTGTGCGCTTTCGGGGCGCCAGCCGCTTGTTCACCTTCAGCGGCGTGATGGCGGCGGCCGGATTGGCGTCGATAATGCCGAGGTCCTCGGCCCAGGCAAAGAGCCCCTTGGTGTAGGTGAGCACCAGCGCCGCCTGACGGCCGTGGTGTCGCGCGATGGATTCCACGACCGCTATCACGTCACGGCGCCGGATCTCCCCGAGCCTGCGCGAGCCCAGAGCCTTGACCAGATACCGTTCCAGGGCGGAGCGCACCGCCTTGCCGCTGGCAAGCCCGTCAATCTTCGCGTCGCAGTAATCATCGACCGCCTCGGCAACCGTCGGCTGACAGCGCTGCCGGCGGCGTTCTTCCAGAATGTCGACCTTTCCGTCAATTTGCTTCCTGTATTCACCGGCACGCTTTCGGGCCGCCTCCAGGCTCCAATGGTTTTCCTCGCCCCATTTGCCGATTGTCATGCGACGTTCCTTGCCGCCAATGAA
>SLSJ01000101.1 GCA_007130525.1 Ectothiorhodospiraceae bacterium
CGGATACGGATACTGCAGGGCCGATCATGAATAGCCGGGCAGCCTTGCGACGTTCGCTCAAGAGTAATCTGCATGGCGCCCTCGACAAGGCGGAACTGCGGCTGCATTACCAGCCCCAATTCAATCTTGCCAGCGCGCGAATCGTGGGGGCGGAAGCCCTGATACGCTGGACCAGTCCGGAGCAAGGATTAATCGCGCCGGACCAGTCTCTGCCAATCGCCGAGCAGACCGACCTGAGCATGACCATCGGAAGGTGGGTTCTTACGGAAGACTGCCGCCGGAGCCTCGCCTGGCAGGCATCCGGACTCGGGCCGCTGCCCATCTCGATCAACGTCTCCGCCGCGCAGTTCAGGCACCCCGCTCTGGCCAATAACGTCCGCGATACCCTGCAGGCAAACGGCGCCGACCCCGATGCCAGCATCATCGTCGACATGGCCATCGGGCTGGGAAAGACCCTGGACCACCGCGTCGTCGCGTGCGGTGTCGAGGCAGCCGAGCAAATGTCGCTCCGCCAGGCAGGCGCCTGCGACACCGCACAGGGCTATTACCTGAGTTATCCCCTGTGCGCCAACGATTTCGCGCTCCTTCTGGCCAGAAAGCATTGGCCCTTGTCAGACGAGAACGGCGTACGATGATGGATACGCTTGTCGCCAGTGATTCCTGTCGCGCAGGCACCAGGTGAACCAAGGGAGGCTGTATGACATCCACTGAGCTAGCAAAGGAAGCACTTCTGCGCCTTGATGCCGAGGGCAGGCTCAAGTCCGGAACGGCGCCGCCGGCCGATTGCTGGACGGTGAGCGCCGACGCCCTCGGCATGCTCTACCGGCTTGCCAGTTCGCCGGATAGTGCCGCTGACGCGCTCAAGCTTCTACATGAGCTGCAGGTCCACCAGGTCGAACTGGGCCTGCAGCATGCCCAGATGGAAGCAGCGGAGCGGGAGACGGCGGAGACCCTGGCGCGTTACCAGGCGCTGTACGAGTTGGCCCCTGTGGGCTACTTCGTAGTTGACCGGGCGGGCGCCATCGTTGACGCCAATCGCGCCGGCGTCAACCTGCTCGGCGACAGCCGGGACGCCGTCGCCGGCCGCAATCTAGCCGAATTCCTCTCCGCGGAGAGTCGACCGGCAATGAAGGATCTTTTCACCGCGCTAAGCGGCGAAGGCCGTGGCGCCACATGCGACGTCCGGTTCAACCAGGACGGCATCCCGGCTCACATCGTCGCATCAGTGCCTCCGGGGGGAGACATGGTGCTGATGATCGTATCGGAACAGCAGGGTTCAAGGGAGTCTTGACTACGGCTCCCGATTCCACGCCCTCGCCCCGTATCGTGGGCCTGGGTGCCTCAGCGGGCGGCCTGACCGCGCTGGAGGCCTTCTTTACGCAGATCCGACCCGACAGCGGCATGGCCTATGTCGTGGTCCAGCATCTCGACCCGACCCAGAAGGCGCTGTTGCCCGAACTCTTGCAGCGGTTCACCGCCATGACCGTGCGTGAGGCGGAACATGGCATGCCGGTCGCCCCCGACTCCGTGTATGTCATACCGCCGAACGCGGAACTCAGCCTGGCGGATGGTGCACTTCAAGTGAGGAAGCCGTCGGAGCCTCGCGGCATGCGACTGCCTGTCGACATACTTTTTTCGTCGTTGGCCAGCATGCTTGGAGAACGCTCGATCGCGGTGATCCTGTCCGGCATGGGCTCGGATGGAACACTCGGCATGCAGGCGATCAAGGCTGTTGGTGGCCTGACCGCAGTACAGCAACCAGCATCGGCGCAGTTCGACTCCATGCCGCGGAGTGCGATCGCCGCCGGATGCGGCGACATCATTGCCCCGCCGGAGGTACTGGCTGCCCGAATCCAGGCCTATGTCAACAAGGTCCCGGATCCCGCGGCCGCCGCGGATGACGGCGAGCATGTCGCTGCGGCGCCGGAGCCGCTGCACAGAATCGTCAGTCTGTTGCAGCAACGCACACGGCATGACTTTTCGCTGTACAAGCCCAGCACGCTGCATCGCCGCATCAAGCGACGCATGAGCATCCACAGGATTGCCTCGCTGACGCTTTACGCAGATCTACTCGAGCAAAACGAGCAGGAAATCGATCTCCTGTTCAAGGAGTTGCTGATCGGGGTCACCAGTTTCTTTCGTGACCCGGATGTCTGGGAGTACCTGATCGAATCGGCTCTGCCGGCCCTGCTCAGGCGAAGCCCCAGGTCCCGGCCGCTGAGATCCTGGGTTGTGGGTTGCTCCACCGGAGAAGAGGCTTATTCGCTGGCCATGGCGTTCTGCGAAGCGGCGGAGGCAGTGCCGCAATCAAAGGATGTCAACCTGCAGATCTTCGCATCCGACCTGAGCCCGGACGCCATCGCCACCGCGCGTCGCGGCGACTATCCGCTGTCCATCAGCAAGAGCGTCTCGGCAGAGCGGCTAGCCCGGTTTTTCACGCTTCACGACACCCATTACCAGATGAATGCCCACATCCGCGACATGGTACTTTTCACCCAGCATGATGTGGTGCTCGACCCTCCCTTCACCAGGCTCGACTTGCTCTCTTGCCGAAACCTGCTGATTTACTTTGATGCCATGCTTCAACGCAGGCTGATTCCCCTGTTCCACTATTGCCTGCATCCTGACGGCCTTCTGCTGTTGGGGAGTTCCGAAACCGTGGGTCGACAGGTACACCTGTTCACCCCGGTGCAGTCAGCACTAAGGATTTATTCACGGCGGGACACACCCTCCATCGGAGGCCCGGAGTTCCTGCTGAAATCGTTTCCCCCACTGTCCCGGGTGACAAAGGAGCATTCCGTGCCCACTCCAGACGTTCCCGTAGACAAGGCCGACAGCCTGCAGGCGGCCGCCGACCAAGTGCTGCTCCAGGTGTACGCGCCGGCTGCCGTTCTGCTGAATAGCGATGGAGACATCGTTTACATCAGCGGGCGCACCGGGAAGTATCTCGAGCCCGCGGCGGGCAAGGCCAACTGGAACATCCATGCCATGGCCCGCCCAGGGCTCCACGCACCCCTCGCCCAGGCGCTCAAGCAGGCAAACGAGCAGGCTGAGCCCGTGCACCTCCACGGCCTCCAGATAACGGAGTGGTACGCCGGGCAGACCGTCGACATCACAGTGCAGGCCTTTCATGAACCGACCGCCTTGCGTGGCATGACCATGGTGGTGTTCCGAGACATCGCACAGACTTCCGCGCGACGGCGAAAAGGAGGCCAGACCGCGGTGGAGGCGGCACATGCAGCCGAACTCCAGCAGTACCGCGACGAGATTATCGCCCTGCGCGAGGAAGCACGCGTCTCGCGGGAAGAGCTTCAGTCATCGAACGAGGAACTGCAGTCGACTAACGAGGAACTGCAATCGACCAACGAGGAACTCACGACCTCGAAGGAAGAAATGCAGTCCATGAACGAGGAACTGCAAACCATCAACACCGAACTGCAAGCGAAACTCGATGATCTCGCCCTCGCCCAAAGCGACATGCAGAACATACTCAACAGCATCGATGTCGCGATTCTGTTTCTCGACCAGAATCTCAACGTGCGACGCTATACGGACCGCGCATCGGACATTGTCAACCTTCGGGAAAGCGACGTCGGCCGCCCGTTGAGTGACCTGACCACCAGCCTGGAATACCCGACGCTGCATGAAGACGCCGTCGAAACCCTGCGTACGCTGACCTCCTCGGAGAAACAGGTCATGAACGCTGATGGGCGCTGGTTTTCCGCGCGCATCATGCCCTACCGAAGACTGGACAATATGATCGACGGCGTCGTTATCACCCTGTTCGACATCACCGAGACAAAAGAGCTGGAAACGGCTCTTCGCCAGGAATCACGATCGTGAACAGCGGGGGATGGGTGCGCAGTCGCACCGACTGGAGCCGTCTCCAGGCTTGATTAATGTTCAAGCTCGGAAGCGCCAAGGCACGTAGCGTTGTTGACTCCTCGCTTCACGGCATGTTCCTGGAGGATCCAGCCATAAGTGGATTCAACCGGTTATCGTCCATTTTCCTTCCGGCATTCACGGTATTCGGCCCGGTCGGCTGTGCAGCGACCGACACCAGGCAGGCGCCTGGCGAGCATGTCGATGACCGCGTCATCACTGCGAAGGTCAAGACCGCTATCTTCAACGACCCCGATCTCAAGGTGACGGAGATCAACGTCGAAACCTTCCGGGGCGAGGTGCAGTTGAGTGGATTCGTCAGTTCACAGGCGGCCGCAGACCGCGCCGTAATCGTGGCCCGCGGGGTCGGCGGCGTCACTTCCGTGGAGAATAAGATGCAGATCAGGTAGGTCCGGATGCGCTCGGCGAAGTCGGAAGGCCCTCGGTGCAAGCCACTTTTCGGGGCGGGACATCCCGCACGGCGACCTGACCGTGCCCTAAGGAGACGCTGATTTATTCGCGCCCTCGCGCTCGAGGCGCATGGCAGTCCGGCAAGGCGCGGTGCCGGTTCGGTAGCTGTAGCTACCGAACCGGCGACGCAACACCGCCAGGGGCCATGCGCCCGAGCCCCAAGGGGTTGGCATCGCACACCCCGACGGCAGTGTTGCGCTGCTTGACCGCAGAGTGACTGCGGCGCTGCGCAGCGCGCCTTGCCTCGGAAAAAATGGTATGCCCACCCGAGCGCGCGAATAAATCAGCGTCTCCTTAACCTCTTGATGGGCATGGTCCAATCGCCCCTCGCAACGCATTTTTTGTATAGAAGCTGCAGTTCAGTTTTATGGGTGGATTCCCAACAGTCGACGGAACGCGCCTTCATTGATTCCTTCCCCACCCATGCAGCCTGCGGGAAGCGCTCTATACTTCCCGTGAGCGCAGGAAAAGCAAAGAAATCCAACGCCAGCTCCATCGTTCGGTACGCCTGAAGACCGCTTGTTTAGATAAAGGCATCGCGTGTCCATTTCCATGGAAACGGCACGATGCCCGTTGGCTGTCGTGATATCCGACGGGAGAAGAAAAATGCGGGCGACCGCTTCCTGGGGGAGATGGTCATGGCTACATCGCCGTCCACGGGCACATATTCCTCGCCCTCCGAACAGGGGCAAACCATTGACTCGAGCGCCGGCCTCCCATGGGGAGGACCACCCACCCACCGGACCCGATTAACCACGATCCGGCCGATGAAGCGGCTGCGATGGCCCATTACCCACATCGCATTGACGCTCCGGGGCAAGGCCTGCCTGAACTACCGTTCGGAAGGCGTTAACCACAGAATCATGATCCGGCAAGGCAGCATCAGTATCTGGCCCCGCGGGTACGAAGCGGCGCCCATAGCCTGGGTCGGCTTCGCCGAACTGTTGGTGGTGGAACTCGAGGAACACTGGTTGAGGGAGAATTTCCGTGACGGGGGATCACTCGACACGGTCGATCTCCAGCATCAGGCGACAGTGACCGACAGGCAATTGGAGATTCTTCTGCGGGTCATGGCGGACGAGATCAGCGCGGGTTGTCCAACCGGTCGTCTGTATGGCCAATCGCTGTCCGTCGCCCTCGTGTCGTGCCTCGCCTGTCGGTACCGCCGCAAATACCAATTACGCCGACCTCCACGATGCGGGCTTCCTCAAAGGGACATACAACAGATCCTCGATTACATTGACGACCATCTCGGCAGCAACCTGACCCTGGATGTGCTCGCCGGGCTTGTCGACCTCAGCCCCCAGCATTTCTGCCACGTCTTTCACCAGGTGGCAGGCCTCACCCCCCATCAATACGTAATCCGACGACGCATCGAGAAAGCGAAACGGTTACTTGACGAAAAACGGTTAAACATCATCGATATCGCCCTGAACCTCGGTTTCTCGAACCAGAGTCACTTCACCCAGGTGTTTCACCGAGTTACGGGCACAACACCGAAGTGCTACCAGCGCTATAACTGAACGTCCCTCCAGGTGTCATGTCTCAACAGATTTTCCACGGGACCACTCCGATGGATGCCGAGGCTGCCGACTTGGCGGTCCAACATGGAAGAGCCCGTGAACATCCACGACGATGCCGTTCCAACGAATGGCGGTCGACCCGCATGGCAGCCAATGCCGCGCAACTCTACCGGCGCGTTCGCGAACGCGGCGACCGCCCGGTCTCCCTGCGCGGCGAGAGCCGCCTGGGTGGATCGGTGGCGCTGCTGCTCTGCGGAGAGAATGACCGGATGGTGAGCCCTTTATTACCGTTCTGGAACCTGTCGGGCACTCTCCGGGACACGGTCAACCTGACGCTGGAGCCCGATCGACCGCACCTGATCCTGCAGGCCCCGACCATTCAGTGCCGGGAGGTAACCGACTGGCCGTAAACGCCGTGAACTGCTGATGGAAAGCGGGCGGGCTGCGGAGTCACCGGGCGGTTGGCCAGTGTGAGCCAACCGTCCGGCGAGGAATGACTTCGAAATAATCAGCGGCTTCCTAATTCACAGGCGGCAACGTGCTTTGATCAGCCGTCTCGATGCATTCCGGATGGCCGAAGCCGCCGGCGCTGA
>SLSJ01000283.1 GCA_007130525.1 Ectothiorhodospiraceae bacterium
CACAGCGGCATCCCGGCGCCCTCGCGACGAACGGCGGTGAGATATGCGGGCTAGATCAGTTGGTCGTTGATCAGCACCAGCAGGCGCTCCGCAAGCACCGCTGGCACAGCATCGCCGTCCTCGTCCAGGACACTCAGCCGCGTGTTGCCGGCGTCGGAACTGACCCGGATCACGTAGTTGCCGGGCTCCAGTTCCGGTTCACGTTCGCGCCAGAAGGCAAGCCGGGAGAAGAAGCCCCGGCGCCGGCGCTCGGATTCGGCGCCCGGATCGTAGCGGACAATGTAGCGACCTTCGGAGCGGTTGCGCTCCTCCACCGTGAAACCGGCTCGATCCAGCGCCAGCGCGGTACGGCGCCAGCCCTGCAGGAACGACTCGTTGATGAGCAGCGTTACCTCGCCGCCTTCGCCCTCTTCCAGCTCGGCCAGGGCAGGCGTTGCCTCAGCCGCCCCGGCGGCACGGGCAGCCGCCTCTTCGCGCATGCCCATGTGGACCATGAAGGAACGCAGGGCCTCGGCCTCGCGGCCACGTTCCGCATCCCGGGGTTCCCAGTACACGCCGTCATCACCGCGAACCTGCATGGCCCGGCGATGGCTTACGTAGAGTTCGGTCCGCGCGGTTCCCAGCGGCTCGAGGCGGAACATGTACTGCTCGCGCATCGGCGCCTCGGTATCAACCGGCAACGGCAGGAAGACTCCGCCACTCAACCCCAACGGCCGCGGCAGCCAGTCCGTCTCCACCACACCCAGCTCGCTGGAGCGGCGCACGATTGCCACGTCCTTCTCATCCAGATAGTCGTTCAGCCAGCCCCAGACCTCGTCGGTAGCCGCCTCGATTTCCAGCCAGCGGTCGTTGCCCTGCCGGCGCACGGTCATGCCGGGTGTTTCCGGCATGACACCCCCGCCGGCGCGGCCGTCCTCTCCGGCTGCGAATTCAGAGAGGGTGGCGCTGCGTCGGGGGCCGATGTCGGGTATCTGTCCCAGTCGTTCCTCGGAGAGGTCCGGCGGCACGATCAAACGCTCGCCCATGGTGGGCTCTTCGTCATCCCCACCACGGAACAGCGAACAGCCCGCAAGCAGCAACAGCAGTGCCGGCACCACCAGCACCTTTGGCTTGAACCAGTTCGGAATCATTGTTTCACCGGGTCAGTCGTCATCGCCCAGAGCGAGCCTCATCGCCTGGCGGACGGTTTCATGATGGTGGTCCGACAACGCGGTCATCGGCAAGCGGATGCCCAGCCCGATCAACCCCATCTCGTGGACAGCCCATTTTACGGGTATGGGATTGGACTCCACGAACAGCGCCTTGTGCAGGGCGGCCAGCCGCGCATCAATGGCCTCGGCTTCCTCGCGATTGCCCCCGAGCGCCGCCGCACACATACGGCGCATCGCATTGGGCGCCACATTGGCGGATACGGAAATCACGCCCTTGCCCCCGGCAAGAATGATTTCCCGCGCGTTGCCATCATCACCGCTGTAGACATCCAGCCGGTCACCACAACGTTCGATGATTTCGCGAGCCCGCTGAACGGTGCCCTGCGCCTCCTTGATGGCAACAATATTGGGAATATCCGAGAGCCGCTCCACCGTCTCCGGCAGCATGTCGCATGCCGTCCGGCCGGGAACATTATACAGAATCTGCGGAATCGCCACCGCGTCTGCCACAGCCTTGAAGTGGCGGTAAAGCCCTTCCTGGGTCGGCTTGTTGTAGTAAGGGGTCACCAGCAGGGCAGCGTCACAGCCGCCCTCCTGCGCGCATCGCGTGAGCTTGATGGCCTCCCAGGTGGAGTTGGCCCCCGTGCCGCCTATGACCGGCAGCCGACCGCGCACCAGCTCCACCACGCGTCGCATCACCTGACAATGCTCGTCGTAGTCCAGCGTCGCCGATTCGCCGGTGGTACCTACGGCGACAATGCCATCCGTGCCGTGCTCGACATGGAATTCCACCAGTCGGGCCAGCGCCGCGTCGTCGATGGCGCCGTCCTCATGCATGGGCGTCACCATGGCAACCATGCTTCCCCGAAACATCAGTTCGGCTCCCCGAAAAAATAAAGCTGCATACTACGTTTGGGCCGGAAAACAGACAAGCGCCGACCTTGTCCGCCGCACCTCATGCTACACTCTCGCCCCTCAGCCTGTCCCGCGCACGAGGCCTTACAAACTGACACAACAAGCACAGGTGCAGTTCCGAGGATCCCGGCGATCATGCAGAATCTGCTCGTCATAACAGCACTGGGTGAGGACCGCCCCGGCATCGTGGATGCCCTTTCCAAGGTCATCGTGGATGCCGGCTGCAGCATTCTTGACAGCCGCATGACCGTCCTCGGCGGCGACTTTGCGGTTATCCAGCTGGTCTCCGGCAAATGGAACCAGTTGGCCAAGCTCGAAAATCAGCTGGAGTCGGTGGGACAGGAACTGAAGCTGCACCTGCACTGGAAGCGGACCACCCCGCCGAAGCCCAGCGGCGACCTGCTGCCCTATGCGGTCGACGTGGTGTCCATGGATCATCCCGGCATCGTTCATCAGCTCGCGCATTTCTTCTCCACCCGCGGGATCAACATCCGCGACCTCACCACCAACCGCTATGCCGCCGCCCATACAGGGACGCCGATGTTTTCCGTCCATATTACGCTGGACGTACCGGGAAGCACCCAGATCGCGGTGCTTCGCGAGGAGTTTCTCGAGTTCTGTGACCGACTCAACCTGGACGCGATCTTCGAACCGGTGAAGGGATAGGATTCTGACTGATCGGGGCCGCAGGAGTCCCGTGCACGCATCCATTGATCCGACCCCGCGCTCGCGTGAAGCCTTGCGCGGTGTTCGGCCGGGCTAGTACACCAGGAAGAAAGGGAGACATCCTATGAGCAGCATTGAAGTGGGCAGTCGCGTGGCTGACTTCAGCCTGCCGGCCACCGGAGACCGGACCGTCAGCCTCTCGGACTTGGCGGGCCGCAATGTCGTGGTTTTTTTCTACCCCAAGGCCGATACCCCGGGTTGCACCCGGGAAGGGCAGGACTTCCGCGACCTGTACGAGCAATTCCGGGCCGCGAACACCGAGATTCTGGGGGTGTCGCGTGACAGTGTGAGGGCCCAGGAAAACTTCAGCGGCAAGTATGACTTCCCGTTCCCTCTGCTCTCCGACAAGGACGAAACCCTGTGCCGCCAATTCGACGTCATCCGTGAGAAGAACATGTACGGCCGCAAGGTCATGGGCGTGGACCGAAGCACGTTCCTGATCGATGCATCCGGCGTGCTGCGCAGGGAGTGGCGTGGCGTCAAGGTCAAGGGACACGCCGCCGAAGTCCTGGAAGCCGCGAATTCACTCTGAACGCACGGCGGGTACCAGGGAAGCTTCGAACCCGGGCCGGCAAAGGCTTAGCCCGCACATCCCGACGCCCTCGCGACGAACGGCGGTGAGATATGCGGGCTAGGCTGCGTCGCCGGCTTTTTCGTCCTCTGGCGGCGGATCCGGGGGGCTGGAAGGCCACGCCTTCATGATGGCCTGGATCACGGTTGCCAGCGGAATGGCGAAGAACACACCCCAGAAGCCCCAGATCCCGCCGAACACCAGAATGGCCACGATGATGGCCACCGGGTGCAGGTTGACGACTTCGGAAAACAGCAGCGGCACCAGCACGTTGCCGTCCAGCGCCTGGATGATCGCGTAGGCCACCATCACCCAGGCAAACTCGCTGCTGAAACCGAACTGGAAATACGCGATCAGGCCCACCGGCACCGTGATCACGGCGGCACCGACGTAGGGAATGATGACCGACAGGCCCACGGCAAGCGACAGCAGCATGGCGAACGACAGTCCGAGTAGCGAGAAAGTCACGTAGGTCACCGCCCAGACGATCAGGATCTCAACGAACTTGCCGCGGACGTAATTGCCGATCTGCGCATCCACGTCCCGCCAGATGGTCACCAGCAGTTCGCGGTCGCGGGGCAGATAGCGGCTCAACCAGCCGAGGAGCCGCCGCTTGTCCTTGAGGAAGAAGAACACCAGGAACGGTAGCAACAGCAAGTACACCAGCAGAGTGATCATCACCACGACCGATTGCAGGGAAAACGAGGTCAGCAGTCGCTGGCTGAACTCGATCGCTTCCCGCCGTATGCCCAGAATCAGATCGGTGATCTGTTCTTCGGAGAAGAACTGCGGATACTGCTCGGGCAACTGCAGGAGCAGCGCCTGGCTGGCACTGAGGATCTTCGGCAGTTCATCCACGAGTTGTGTCATCTGGCGGAACAGCACCGGGATAAGCAGGAAGAAGAACAGCAGCAGACCGGCGAAGAACACAAGGAACACCACGGTGACGCCGAGTATCCTGGGCATCCCCCAGCGTTCCAGGTGGCGGACCACACCCTCCAGGAGGTAGGCCAGCACCAGGGCGGCAATCACCGGCGCCAGCATGTTGCCGAAGAACAGGAAGAAGCCGAAACCAACCAGCAGGACAACGGCCAGGCCCACAACCTGCGGGTTATCGAAATGCCGGCGGAACCAGTCGCGAATGAGCTGCATGGACAGCGGCGCCCCCTGCGCCGGTAAAACAGTCAAACTGGCCCCATAATACACGGGGAAGATCGCCCCGGAACCCGCGCATGCTCTGGAAGTCCAATCGGCGGTAGCATGATGGGCGGGAACCGGGCGAGCAGGCCGACGCGGACGCTCGAATGCCGGCGAAACGGCGGAAGCAGGGACCCCAACAACCCCGAGGTATCAGTGCAACGTTATCTGACAGTGCTTTTTGTAATGCTGCTGGCTGCAGCCGTCACCGCCGTTGCCGATACCGGCCATCGGGACACACGACTGCCCGACATCGGTGACCCCGCCAGCCGGACGCTCAGCGTATCCCAGGAAAAGCGGCTGGGCGAAGAACTCATCCGCGAAGTCAGGCAGCGCGTGCCGATCAGCGACGACGCGGAAGTCCGGCACTATATCCAGGATCTTGGAAACCGCCTGCTTTCCCATGCCGAGACTCCCGACTTCGATTTCGAGTTCTTCGTGGTGGACAGCAATACCATCAATGCCTTCGCCATGCCCGGCGGCTACATTGGCATCAACACCGGCCTCATCATGCGCACGGAAAACGAAAGCGAACTGGCCGCCGTTATGGCCCACGAAATCGCTCATGTCACCCAGCGACATATTGCCCGTTCACTCGATGCCACGCGAGGGAGCGGGCTGAGGACCCTGGGCATCCTGCTGGCGGCCATTTTGCTCGGGGTTCACGATCCCGACATGGGCAGCGCGGCCGCCATGGCGGGCATGGCCGGATCCATACAGGAACAGATCAATTACACGCGTGCCCATGAGCGGGAGGCCGACAACATCGGCATACGGATACTGGCCAGCGCCGGACTCGATCCGGAGGGCATGCCGCGTTTCTTCGAACGGCTTGATCAAGCCACGCAGTATGCAGACCGCCCGCCGGAGTTTCTCAGCACCCACCCGGTGACGCAGAACCGGATCGCGGAATCGCGGTCCAGGGCCCAGAGCTATGGCCGGACCGAGGTGCGCGAGAGCGAAATGTTCAATTTCATGCGCGCGCGGCTCGTGGTGGCCAAGGCGGATGACGCCGACAGCGCCATCCGGCATTTCCGCGCCGCGAGCGACAACGGCGACGGGGTTACCAGGCTGGCGGCGCGCTATGGTCTGGCGTTGGCGCACATCCGCAAGGGCGACGCCGACCAGGCCATGGACATCATCAACGAGCTGCTGGAGTCCGACGACGGCCATGTACCGCTCTACATGGCGCTGGCGGAAGCCCAGCGTGAAGCGGACCGATACGACGACGCGATCTCCACCTACGAACTGGCGTTGACGCTGTTTCCGGAAAACTATCCGGTCACGATCGGGCTTGCCGAAGCGCTGATTCATAACAATCGGGCCGACGAAGCGCGCGACCTGGTGCGTCGCCAGATCCGTCGGCGAGGGCCCGACATGGACCTTTACCGCCTGCAGGCCCGAGCTGCCGCAGCGGCCGGGCGCCCGTTCGAAAGCAGGCTCGCAATGGCGGAGTACTATCAGATGTCCGGCCGCTTCCGGCTGGCTGTCGATCAGCTCAACCAGATCATCGATTCACCCGACGCCGAGATCAATGACCGCTCGCGGGCAGTCTCCCGTCGTCAGGAAATCGTCCGCCTGTTCGAGGCCCGCAACCGCTAGCCCGCATACCTCACCGCCGTTCGTCGCGAGCGCGTCGAGATGCCGCTGTGTCGGGGGGCACGGACCGGAAGACGGCGAAGGCGTAGCTGACACTACGTCGAGCCGGCTGAAGGGAGTACGCCCCGACACGGCGAGCAGATCGGCGTGCGTAGCAGAAGGGCGGTGAGAGATAACCGGGCCAGCCCGCATATCTCGCCGCCGTTCGTCGCGAGGGCGCCGAGATGCCGCTGTGTCGGGGGGGCACGGACCGGAAGACGGCGAAGGCGTAGCTGACACTACGTCGAGCCGGCTG
>SLSJ01000118.1 GCA_007130525.1 Ectothiorhodospiraceae bacterium
CGGAAAACGGAAAACGAAGCCAGTCCCTTCGCCCCGGCGGCGTCCGGCGCCCAGCAGCCGCCTATTGAATTACCAATCAACAAAACAAGTCCAGAATACAATTGACAATCACTCTCATTTGCATTCAAACTGACTCCTATCGTTCGGGAGTCGCTTATGTACGTATGCATCTGCCAGGCTGTGACGGACCGCGACATTCGTGAGGCTGTTGACGCGGGAGCGCGCAGCATGCGTGAACTGAGGCGTCGCCTGAACCTGTGCAACTCCTGCGGCCGTTGCGGGCAGCACGCCCGCGAACTGCTTGTCGAGATCACCACTGGCGTTACGGCCACGGCGGTACATATCGAGCTTCCCGCCGTCCGCGAAACGGCTGTCCCAGCCGCCTGACCGGGGCTAATCGATAACCGATCTCCTTCGTATTCGCGCCTTCGCATGCCGTTCCCAACGGCGCGCCTTCCTGTACTAGACTGATGCCGCAGAAGCAGCCGGACGCAGATGGCGCCTGGCGTCATGCTTTGTCGATTCGCATCCGGGAGGAGGCAGGCCATGAAGGGCGACCCCAAGATTATCGAGCACCTCAATCGCACCCTCTACAACGAACTTACCGCCATCAACCAGTACTTTCTGCATGCACGCATGCTCAAGGACTGGGGGCTGGTCAAGCTCGGCGAGAAAGAATACGAAGAGTCGATGGATGAGATGAAGCATGCCGATGAACTGATCGAGCGCATCCTCTTTCTCGAGGGCCTGCCAAACCTGCAGGACCTGGGAAAACTGCTGATCGGGGAGAATGTGCGCGAGATACTGGAATGCGACCTCAAGCTGGAGCAGCGAGCCATCCCCGATCTGCGCGATGCCGTGGAGTACGCGGAGTCAGTGCGCGACTACGTCAGTCGGGACCTGTTTCACGTGATACTCAAGGACGAGGAGGAACACGTGGACTACCTGGAAACGCAGCTCGAACTCATCGACCGCATCGGCCTCGAGAACTACCAGCAGTCGCAGATGTAACGCGCCTCGCGCGTCACCGCGACGAGCGGCGAGGCGCGAGCAACGAGAGCAGGATCCCGCAGTGCGTCGGGCCTCGCCGCCCGCATCCAATCTAGGGCGCATATCTCACCGCCCTTCTACTACGCACGCCGATCTGCTCACTGTGTCGCGGCGTACTCCCTGCAGCCGCCTCGACGTAGTGTCAGCTACGCCTTCGCCGTCTTCCGGTCCGTGCCCCCCGTCACAGCGGCATCTCGACGCCCTCGTGACGAACGGCGGTGAGATAGGCGGGCTAGAAGTGCACCGATAGCGACATGCTGCCGAATTCGGTCTTGCCGCGCTGGGTGCGGAATTCCCTGGTCGAGAAAACGTGGGTGTAGGTGAGCCGTGTGCGATAGCCGATGTTCATGGCCGCCCCCACCTGCAGTTCGCCGACAAAATAGCGCTTGTCGACGCTGCGGCTGTCACGGAACGTGTTGCCGTCGAGGAAGATATTGTGGGCCACGGCACGGCCGTCGAAGCTGGCAAACAGATACCATCCGAATCGTGCCTGGGGGCGGAAAACGCCGGAGCCGGGCAGGGCGGGCGTGATTCGCGGTGGGCCCCAGTCCCGCGGCAGGTGGCGCCCGGCGCGCACCGTGAATCCGGTATTGGCCTGGATGAACACGTTGCCGGCGGCGAGTCCGAACAGCGGCGTGCCGTCCCAGCCCCAGCCGTCCCCGGCTGTTCCTACCCAGGTTCGCAACTGGCGTTCGTAACTGAGCAGCAGCGCCGGTTCGTTGCGCAGCTGCGTATCCCAGCCCCGGGGTTGGTCCGCGCCGACGAGGCGATGCGCCTCCTTCTGGGTTTCCTCCGCGAACGATGCGGGACCCACCACGCCGACACTCAACTGCAGGCGGTCGACCCGGTCCTCGATCTCGGAGCCCAGTCCCACCGTGAAATAAAGCCAGCCGGCGTAAGGCCTGTCGTCCTCCGGGGGATCCCTGAGCGTGATGTCGTCCGGCGTGTACATGTTCTGGCCCAGCGAATAACTGAGCTTCAGCTGTTCACCGCGCTTGGAGAAGAACGGAATGGCCTCCGCGCCCTCGCGTACCCACGACGGAACCCGTTCGTCCGGCGACAGCCAGGTCAGGCGAACGCCGTTGGTATAGTAGCGGTCCTCGCCTCCGAACATGTCGTTCTCGTATTCCAGCACCAGCGTGCCCCATTCCGGCTCGTAGCCATGCGCCGGGGCGGCAACCATGATGAGCGTGGCACACAATGCCACCCGGACTGCCTCTGGATGCGGGGCGCACTTCATCGGCGGGGCGGCCTGCGCTCGCTGGTGGTGGCTCGGAGCAGCAGCCAGTCCATGGCCCGGGAAGAAAGCAGGCGGCGCATGTAACCGAACAGATAAGTGGGTACGGTCACATAGTAGCGTGGCCGGGGCCGGCGGCTCTCCAGGGCATGAACAAGGCGCTTGAGAACGGCTTCCGGGGGCAAGGTGAACCGGCCTCCGCCCGTGGTCGTGTCGTCCGGTGAGGCAAGGCGCTTTTCCAGCGCCTTGTAGACGGTCCTGTGGGCGCTTTCCTGAGGGCGGATGTGCTGCTGGTACTTGCGTAGCGCATTGCTGCGGAAACGGCTGGTGATGGGGCCGGGCTCGATGAGGGAGACGTGGATGCCGCTGCCCGCGAGCTCCATGCGCAGGGTGTCGGCCAGGCCCTCCATTGCGAACTTGGAGGCCACGTAGGCGCCCCGGTAGGGCAAGGCGGTGAATCCCAGCACCGAGCTGTTGAAGACGATGCGGCCGCGGCCGCGCGCGCGCATGGCCGGGATCAGGTGGTTGCCCAGCTCCATGGCGCCGAAGAGGTTGGTTTCGAACTGCTCGCGGAGCGCCTGCCGGCTGAGGTCCTCCACCGCGCCGGGTTGGCCGAAGCCGGCATTGTTGAAGAGGGCGTCAAGGCGTCGCCCGGTGGCCGCCAGCACGGTCTCGGCGGCGGCGCCGATGCTGGCCGAATCGTCCACGTCCAGCAGCACGGCTTCCAGCCCCTCGCCGCGCAGGCGCTGCATGTCGGCATCGCGGCGGACGCCGGCAAACACCCGCCAGCCCCTTTCCCGCAGCCCGTGGGCGCAGGCGTATCCGATGCCGGACGAACAACCGGAGATGAGTATTGTCGGGCGAGCGGAGGACTTCACGGCCTGTGGTGATTTTCGGGTCACTTTTCCTTCCTTGAGCTGCGAGCGCCGAGCGCCGGGATGCCCGCGCCCCAAAGGTCCGGTTTTTCCGATTCGGTTCTTGCTGGGGTTCGGCGTTTGTGGCTGACATGGCGCCGTCCAGGCGCTATGTAAGTATCACCGCAATAATGCCGGTGATAAACACGCCGTCAAATGTGCCGGCGCCGCCGATGGCCGCGAGCGGCACGTGTAGCCGGCGGATATCGCGCAGCCGCAGCAGGTCGCATCCCAGCAACACGCCCAGGGTGCCGGCCACGTAGGCAAGGGGTGCGGCCTGGTCGCCGCCCATGGACACGCCGAGAACGGCGGCCGCCACCGGCGCCACCAGAATGGGCATGCCTATACCGAGTCCGGCCACGGGGCGGCTGAACAGATAGCAGACAGCGGTCTGTATCACCACCGCCAGCAGCACGACGGGCACGGACAACGGCATGTGCAGCAGCAGCCAGGCACAGAACGCGACCGGAATGACGGCTCCGCCCACATTCACGGCAACCACCGTGCGATTGCAGAACACCGGATACGC
The DNA here is from genome assembly GCA_007130525.1 of Ectothiorhodospiraceae bacterium. GTDB lineage: Bacteria > Pseudomonadota > Gammaproteobacteria > Nitrococcales > Aquisalimonadaceae > Methylonatrum. The sequence goes on from SLSJ01000118.1 coordinate 3,731, forward strand.
CGGCAGCTTTACGGTCTCGCCATCCTCGGCGGCGGGGCGCTGCATGGGATAGGTGCCGTCCGTGCGCAACCGGAACAGCGGCATGTTCAACAGGCTGCCGATCACGCAGGCAAGCAGGAGCAACATGCCCGATTCGGTGGTCAGTCCGAGCCTGTCGAACGCCACGCTGACCGCGCCCACCTGGATCAACACAAGGAGGGCGGCAAACGCGGCCAGTCCGATCAGGAACGGCATTCTGCACCTCCCGTCGACAGGGACTTGTTCCGTCGCCCCCCAGCCCGTATATAAGCGGTGTCCGGTGAGCACCGATCCATGCTCACGGTAGCGTTATCGATCCGTGTTGGCATCCATGATATTCCGAGGAACCGATTATGCCGATCTATGAGTACCAGTGTGGCAGTTGCGGCCATGAACTGGAGGTAATACAGAAGATGAGCGATCGGCCGCTGACCGATTGCCCCGACTGTCGCGATCCCGCGCTGAGGAGGAAGATCTCCGCTGCCGGGTTCCGGCTCAAGGGCGGCGGCTGGTACGAGACGGATTTCAAGCAGTCGGGCAAGCGCAACCTGGCCGGCGACAAGCGCGCCGACAGTGCCGGCGACGGCGGCGGCAAGAAGGCTTCGTCCGACTCGCCCGCCGCAACTTCCGGCGATTCGGGCAAATCCGACAGCAAACCGGCAGCAAGGACCGGAAACGACTGAGTTGCGCCACCTGGGGTGACCCCGTACCATTTCCGGCCTTGAAACCCGGGCGCCCCGCATCAGCTGCGATGTGGCGGCATCGTTGTGGCCCGGCAAGGGCGGGGCGCCTTGTCCCGCCGATTTTCGCCATCCTGGGACAAGGACCGGATCAGTCTATGCGTACACATTATTGCGGAGAGGTCACCGAAGAGCACCTCGACGAGATCGTCGAGATCTGTGGCTGGGTTCACCGCCGCCGCGACCATGGCGGCGTGATCTTCATCGATCTGCGCGATCGCGAGGGCCTGGTGCAGGTGGTGTTCGATCCCGACGATCCGCAAATGTTCGCCCTCGCCGAGCGCGTGCGCCCGGAGTTCGTGCTGCACGTCACCGGCCGCGTCAGGCGCCGCCCCAAGGGGACCGAGAACCCCGGCATGCGCACCGGCCGGATCGAACTGTTCGGTCAGGCACTGGAAATCCTCAATACCGCGAAGACGCCGCCGTTCCAGCTCGATGACGACGACGTGGGCGAAGATGTGCGCCTGCGCTACCGTTACATCGATCTGCGCCGTCCCGAGATGCAGCGCCGCCTGCGGACCCGTGCCCGTGTGACCGGAGTGCTGCGCCGCTATCTGGACGAGCACGGTTTTCTGGATGTCGAGACGCCCATGCTGACGCGCGCCACGCCGGAGGGCGCCCGTGATTACCTGGTGCCGAGCCGGGTCCACCCGGGGGCGTTCTATGCCCTGCCGCAGTCACCCCAGCTGTTCAAGCAGTTGCTGATGATGGCGGGCATGGACCGTTACTACCAGGTCGTTCGCTGCTTTCGCGACGAGGACCTGCGCGCCGACCGTCAGCCCGAGTTCACCCAGCTCGACGTGGAGACCGCCTTCCTCGAGGAGGACGGGATCATGGAGCTCATGGAGGGCATGATCCGCGACCTGTTCTCCACCGTGCTGGACGTGCAACTGCCCGAACGCTTTCCGCGGATGACGTGGGCCGAGACGGTCCGCCGATTCGGCATCGACCGGCCGGATCTGCGCATTCCGCTGGAACTCACGGAGGTGTCCGACCTGGTGGACGGCGTGGAATTCAAGGTGTTCTCCGGGCCGGCGCGGGATCCCAAGGGTCGGGTGGCGGCGCTGCGCGTGCCCGCCGGCTTTGAACTGACCCGCAAGCAGATAGACGACTACACCGGTTTCGTGGGCCGCTACGGCGCGAAGGGGCTCGCCTATATCAAGGTCAACGACCCGTCCCGGGGCCGGGACGGCCTGCAGTCACCCATTCTCAAGTTCCTGCCGGATGCCGCCGTCCACGGCATTCTGGAGCGCACCGCCGCCGAAGCCGGCGACCTGATCTTCTTCGGCGCCGACAAGGCCGCGGTGGTCAACGATGCCCTGGGCGCCCTGCGCGTGAAGCTGGGCCACGATCTCGGTCTGGTGGAGCCGGGCTGGCGGCCCTTGTGGGTGGTGGACTTCCCGATGTTCGAGTACGACGACAAGGACGGCCGACTCTACTCTCTGCACCATCCCTTCACCGCGCCCCGGGTGGAGCGCGTGGAGGAACTGCGACAGGGTGATCCGGAGAAGCTGCTCTCCCGCGCCTATGACATGGTACTCAACGGCAGCGAAATCGGCGGCGGCTCCATCCGTATTCACCGCCCCGAGATGCAGCAGGCTGTCCTCGGCATGCTCGGTATCGACGAGGAGGAGGCGCGGGAGAAATTCGGCTTCCTGCTGGACGCCCTGGAGCACGGCGCACCACCCCATGGAGGGATTGCCTTCGGTCTGGACCGGCTGGTCATGCTGATTACCGGCTCAGGCTCCATCCGTGACGTCATGGCCTTCCCCAAGACCCAGACCGCCACCTGCCTGCTTACCGAGGCGCCCGCCCCGGTGGGAGAAGACCAGCTCCGGGAGTTGCACATCCGCTTGCGGCCGAGCGCGAAAGAATAGCGTCTTCAGGGCGGACTACGCCCGCAGGAGCGGCCACCCGGCCGCGAACA
>SLSJ01000180.1 GCA_007130525.1 Ectothiorhodospiraceae bacterium
CTCGAGGCGAAGATCGAGGAGCTTCGTTTCGTCGGTGATGACAACGATCTCAACATCACCGAGGAGATCCAGCGCCTTCGCAACAAGAGCGACAGCCTCACCGAGCAGATTTTCGCGAGCCTGACATCATGGCAGATTGCGCAGCTTGCGCGGCATCCCCAGCGCCCCTACACGCTGGATTATGTCGGGGAGATCTTCACCGAATTCGAAGAACTGCACGGCGACCGATCCTTCGGTGATGACCCGGCCATTGTCGGCGGCATCGGCCGTCTCGACGGCCGGCCGGTCATGATCATCGGCCATCAGAAGGGGCGCGACACCAAGGAGAAGATACGCCGCAACTTCGGCATGCCCCGCCCCGAGGGTTATCGCAAGGCACTGCGACTGATGCAGATGGGGGAGCGGTTCCGGATGCCGGTGCTCACCTTTATCGATACCCCCGGCGCCTATCCGGGCGTCGGTGCCGAGGAACGCGGGCAGAGCGAGGCCATTGCCCGGAACCTGCAGGTCATGGCCGGCTTGCGCACGCCGGTCATCTGCACGGTGATCGGTGAGGGCGGCTCCGGCGGCGCCCTGGCAATCGGTGTCGGCGACCGCGTCATGATGCTCGGTTACAGCACCTACGCCGTGATTTCCCCCGAAGGCTGCGCTTCCATTCTGTGGAAGAGCGCGGATCGCGCCCAGGAGGCCGCCGAGGCCATGGGAATCACGGCCCCGAAACTCAGGGAGCTGAATCTGATCGACCTGGTCATCAGCGAGCCGCTGGGCGGCGCTCATCGTGACCCACCGGCCATGGCGGAATCCCTGAAGGCGGAACTCCTGAGGCAGCTCGAAGCGATTGAGGCCGACGGCATGGACGATATGCTGGAAAGGCGCTACGAGCGCTTGATGGGTTTCGGCAACTGGAAAGCCTGAACCCCGGTCCTGAGCCTGGAGGGGGCTGCGCTTGGAAAGCGACGCATTGTCACCGGAACTCGTGCTGCGGCAACTGGAAGACAGCACGGGCATTCTGGTCGCCTACAGCGGTGGCCTTGACTCCCGGGTCCTGCTCGAACTGGTGGTACAGGCCGGAGACCGCCTGCCCGGCCCTCTCCGGGCACTGCACGTCGATCATGGCCTGCATCCACACTCCGCGGACTGGGTCCGCCATTGTGTTTCCGTGTGTGAATCCCTGGATGTGCCCCTGCTTGTCGAGCGTGTCACCGTGGAGTCCGGCCCCAGTCCGGAGGCAATGGCCAGGGACGCCCGTTACCGCGCGTTCGCCCGCCACCTTCGCACTGGCGAGGCCCTGCTGACGGCCCATCACCGTGATGACCAGGCCGAAACCGTGCTGCTCCGGCTGATGCGGGGCGGCGGTGTCTACGGGCTCAGGGCCATGCCGTCGCAGCGTCCGTTCGCCAGGGGCCGCCTTTGTCGCCCACTGCTTGACGTGCCGCGCAGCACGCTGCACGCCTGGGCCGGAGCCCGCCGACTCGACTGGATCGACGATCCGTCGAACCGCGAGACCGCGGCCGACCGTAACCATATTCGTCACGCCGTCATGCCCGCGCTCGAGCAGCGCTGGCCCGGAGCTGCGCGGAGGCTTGCCCGGGTTGCCGCCGATGCCGATGAAGCCGGCCGGCTGCTTGATACCCTGGCCGACCTCGACGGCGCGCCGGATGGCCCCAGACTGCATCGTGGACGGCTCGACGCGTTGGATCGAGCCAGGCGCTGCAATGTGCTGCGGCGCTGGATCCGCAGCCGCGACCAGCGACCACCGGACCGCCGCAGGTTGATTGCAGGCCTGCAGATGCTTCTGGGGGCCGCCCCCGACCGGCAGCCGCAACTGATATGGGCGGGCGGGCGTTTACGCCGTTACCGGGATTGGCTCTACCTGGATGACGGCATCGATCCGGAGCCGCCGGTACAGCCGTTGCCATGGAGCGCATCGGGTTCGCTGGAACTTGACTGTGGGCGGCTGCTGGTGCGGGAGACCCGCGGCGGCCTCGCCCGGGAGTCGATGCGGGCGGACGATCTGCGCCTTGTGTTCGGACGACCGGGCGCGCGTTGTCGTCCCACCGGTCGGCCCGGGAAAAGGGTCAAGGAACTCTTCCAGGAAGCCGGCGTGCCTCCCTGGCAGCGCCCTGGCTGGCCGCTGCTGATGGCCGGCGATACGGTGGTCGCGGTACCCGGCATCTGTGTATGTGAAGGCCATGCGGCCGCTCCTGGAGAGCCCGGCCTGGAGCTGATCTGGGAACCGCGCGGTTGAAGCTCCGACAACGGCCGCACGCGTTGTGCGGGAGGGGCCATTCTGTTACTGTCTGGAGCCGTCCAGCGGGCCGCCCGGCCTTGCCCTCCTCAACACGCAGAACGGGGTTCAGATGACCCGATATATCTTTATTACAGGCGGCGTCGTGTCGTCCCTGGGCAAGGGGATTGCGTCCGCCTCCCTCGCCAGCATTCTCCAGGCTCGCGGGCTGAAGGTCACCCTGATCAAGCTTGATCCCTACATCAACGTCGACCCCGGAACCATGAGCCCGTTCCAGCATGGCGAGGTCTACGTCACCGAGGACGGCGCCGAAACCGATCTGGACCTCGGGCACTACGAGCGCTTCGTGCGCACCCGGACCAGCCAGCACAACAACTTCACCGCCGGTCGCATCTACGAGAACGTGATCCGCAAGGAGCGCCGGGGTGAATACCTGGGCGGTACCGTGCAGGTGATCCCGCATATCACGGACGAGATCAAACGTTGCATCCGCGAGGGTGCCGCCGGTCACGACGTGGCGCTGGTGGAAATCGGCGGCACCGTGGGCGATATCGAATCGCTGCCATTCCTGGAGGCGATCCGCCAGATGGGCGTGGAGCACCGGCGCAACAGCCTCTTCATCCATCTCACCCTGGTTCCTTTCATCGGGGCCAGCGGCGAGATGAAGACCAAGCCCACGCAGCATTCGGTCAAGGAACTGCGATCCATCGGCATCCAGCCGGACATTCTCCTGTGCCGGGCGACGCGACCGATTCCGGACGAGGAGCGGCGCAAGATCGCGTTGTTCACGAATGTCGAGCACGAGGCGGTGATCTCGGCCCTTGACGTCGACGACATCTACAAGGTTCCACTGGTGCTGCATGCGCAGAATCTCGACCGCATAGTCGCCGACAAGCTGGGTCTGGATCTGCCGCCCGCGGACCTGTCCGACTGGCAGCGAGTGGTGGACGCCAAATCGAGACGCGACGGCGAGGTCACCATCGCCATGGTGGGCAAGTACGTCAACCTGGCTGATGCATACAAGTCATTGAACGAGGCGCTGATCCACGCCGGGATCCACACCCTGACCAAGGTCAATATCCGTTACCTGGACTCGGAGGAAATCGAACGGGGCGGGATCGCGGAGCTGAAAGACGTGGATGCCATTCTGGTGCCCGGCGGCTTCGGTGGCCGTGGGGTGGAAGGCAAGATCATGGCGGCACGTCATGCCAGGGAGAACATGATTCCGTATCTGGGTATCTGCCTCGGCATGCAGGTGGCGGTGATCGAATTCGCCCGCAATGTGGCCGGCCTCGAAGGCGCACACAGCACGGAATTCGACCGCGAGGCGCGGCATCCGGTGATCGGGCTCATTACGGAGTGGATGACCGAGGACGGCCGAATCGAGCGACGCGGGCCTGATGACGATCTGGGCGGCACCATGCGTCTGGGTGGTCAGGCCTGCGAGCTTCAGGCGGGAACACTGGTCGCTGAAGTCTATGGCACCAAGAGCATTATCGAGCGGCATCGGCATCGCTTCGAGTTCAATAATCACTACCGCGAACGTCTTGTCGCGGCGGGTCTGGTCATTTCCGGCTTGTCCGCGGACGGCAATCTGGTGGAAGTGGTGGAACTGCGTGATCATCCGTGGTTTCTCGGCTGTCAGTTTCACCCCGAATTCACGTCCACACCCCGCGACGGTCATCCGCTGTTCAGCAGCTTCGTACGCGCGGCCCGGGCTCACGGCGTCCGACGTGCCTGAGCCGGCCCGCGCCGCAGGAGAAGTACATGTCAACCATTGATCTGTGTGGCTTTCCGGCCGGCCTGGACCAGCCGCTTTTCCTCATTGCCGGTCCCTGCGTGATCGAGTCCGAACAACTTGCACTGGACACCGCCGGGCACCTGAGCGAACTCTGCCGGAGGCTCGGAGTGCCGTTTATCTACAAGTCGTCCTTCGACAAGGCCAACCGCTCCTCCTACAGCAGTTTCAGGGGGCCGGGGATGGAGGAGGGGCTCAGGATTCTCGAGACGGTGAAGCGGGAACTCGGCGTGCCGGTCATTACCGACGTGCACGAGGATACGCCGCTGGACGAAGTGGCGTCGGTGGTGGATGTATTGCAGACACCGGCCTTTCTGTGCCGGCAGACGAATTTCATCCAGAACGTTGCCCGCCAGGGGCTTCCGGTGAATATCAAGAAGGGTCAGTTCCTCGCGCCCTGGGACATGAAAAACGTGGTGGAGAAGGCGCACGCCATGGGCAATCGGCAGATCATGGTCTGCGAGCGCGGGGTGTCCTTCGGCTACAACAACCTCGTGTCCGACATGCGCGCACTGGCGGTCATGCGGGACACCGGTTGCCCGGTTGTCTTCGACGCAACTCACTCGGTGCAGTTGCCGGGTGGCCAGGGCAGCGTCTCCGGCGGGCAGCGCGAATTCGTGCCCGTGCTGGCGCGCGCGGCTGTGGCTGCAGGAATCGCCGGGCTGTTCATGGAAACCCACCCGGATCCGGAGAGGGCCTTGTCGGATGGTCCCAACGCCTGGCCACTGCCGCGCATGGAGGCGTTGTTGCGCACGCTCGTGGCACTTGACCGGCAGGTGAAAGAGGACGGCTTCGAAGAACTGGATTTGTAAGGAGCGTCGTCCCGGGAGCCGGCATTCCGGTTTGGTTGCGCTGATCCGGCGCGCTGCTCCGCGGGGTGCGCTGCACGGAAGCGCTCCGCGCCTTGACGGGATTCGATTACGGGTGATTGGCAGGGGAAGTTGAACAAGCATGGCGAAGATAAAAAACATGAGGGCCAGGGAAGTTCTGGACTCGCGGGGCAACCCCACCGTGGAAGCGGACGTGATCCTGGAGTCCGGCACCGTCGGGCGTGCCATCGTGCCCTCCGGCGCATCAACGGGAACCCGCGAGGCGGTGGAATTGCGGGATGCCGAGCCGGATCGCTATCTCGGCAAGGGTGTACGCAAGGCAGTGGCGAACGTCAACGGGGAACTTCGCGAGGCGCTGCTGGGCATGGAGGCGGCGGATCAGCGGGCGCTGGATGAGCGCATGATCGAACTCGACGGCACCGACAACAAGTCGCGGCTCGGCGCCAACGCGCTGCTGGCACTGTCCCTGGCTGTCGCGCGGGCTCAGGCCGTCGATACGGGTGTTTCGCTGTTCCGGTATCTGAACCCGGAGGGCCCCTGGAGCCTGCCCGTGCCGATGATGAACATCGTCAACGGCGGCGCCCATGCCGATAACAGTATCGACATTCAGGAATTCATGGTGCTTCCCATCGGCTTCCACAGCTTCTGCGAGAGCCTGCGCTGCGGTACCGAGATCTTTCATGCCCTGAAGAAAGTGTTGGGAACGCGCGGTCTGAGCACGTCGGTCGGCGACGAAGGCGGTTTCGCTCCCGACCTGTCGTCCAACGAAATGGCGCTCGAGACCATTATCGAGGCGGTTCAGCAGGCCGGATACCGGCCCGGGGAACAGGTCTGGCTGGGCCTCGACGTAGCCAGCTCCGAGTTCTACCGGAACGGCGCCTACGTGCTGCAGTCCGAGGGCAAGGAGTTTTCCGCGACCGGGTTCACCGATTATCTCGAGGATCTGGTCAACCGCTATCCCATCATCACCATCGAGGATGGCATGGCCGAGGACGACTGGGACGGCTGGCAGCTACTCAGCGACCGCCTCGGCAAGCGCGTGCAGCTCGTGGGCGATGACCTGTTCGTCACCAATACGCGGATCTTCAAACAGGGAATCGACCGCGGCATCGCCAACTCCATACTGATCAAGTTCAACCAGATCGGCACGCTCACGGAGACGCTGGATGCGATCGCGCTCGCCGATCGGGCCGGCTACACAGCGGTGGTGTCGCACCGTTCCGGCGAGACGGAAGACACGACGATTGCGGATCTCTCGGTCGCGACCACCGCAACGCAGATCAAGACAGGCTCGCTGTGTCGCTCGGACCGGGTCGCAAAGTACAACCAGCTACTGCGAATCGAGGAAGAACTGGGCGCCCGGGCCAGCTATGCCGGAAGCAAGGCGTTCCCCAACCTGCCGGCCTTCTGACAAACCCGCATATCTCACCGCCGTTCGTCGCGAGGGCGTCGAGATGCCGCTGTGACGGGGGGCACGGACCGGAAGACGGCGAAGGCGTAGCTGACACTACGTCGAGCCGGCTGCAGGGAGTACGC
>SLSJ01000153.1 GCA_007130525.1 Ectothiorhodospiraceae bacterium
AAAGACGGCGAAGGCGTAGCTGACACTACGTCGAGCCGGCTGCAGGGAGTACGCCCCGACACAGCGAGCAGATCGGCGTGCGTAGTAGAAGGGCGGTGAGATATGCGGGCTAGCTGCATGGCCACTGGCGGTGTTGCGCCGCCGGCCCGCTGGCGACGGCTGCCGAACCGGTACCGCGTCTGCCGGGCTGCCAGGATCGACCCGCGCGCGATTGCGGGATATTAAATCAGCGTATCCCTGGGAACGAAATCGTTTGTGCGCTGTCTTAGCTACCGAGCGCCTGTGCCCGGCGCTGCCCACTTCGTTCTTCGAACAAGTGGGCAAAGTCGGCCTTAACCCCAAGGCCGCACTTGTTGGCCCTGATCTTTCCCCCCCGAGAGTCAGGGCCTTTCTTTTGCCTATCGCCGGACAAAGCTAACACGCGACCACGGGGCTGAACTGCCCACTCCGTCACAGGTCGGGACATATTGTCCCCTAAGAAGATGCTGCGGCTCTCAGGGAGGTAACGAACCCGTGTTAAGGGACAATATCAGTGAGCTTCTTCCCAGTTGTCGCCGACACCGACATCCACGTCCAGCGGCACGTCCAGATCAGCCGCGGCGGTCATGACCTCCACCACCCGCCTGCTCAGCGATTCCACCTTCGCAACGGGTACCTCGAATACCAGTTCATCGTGCACCTGCATCACCATGCGCACGTCGGGCTGCTCCGATTGCAGCCAGCGGTCGAGATCAATCATGGCGCGCTTGATGATGTCAGCGGCCGTTCCCTGCATGGGCGCGTTGATGGCGGTGCGTTCGGCATACTGCCGGCGCTGGGCGTTGCTGGCGTTGATCTCCGGCAGATACAGGCGGCGTCCGAATACGGTTTCCACGTAGCCTTGCTCCCGGGCCTGGCGACGCGTCCGTTCCATGTACTCCCTGACGCCGCTGAAACGCTCGAAGTATCGATCCACGTACTCCTGGGCCTGACCGCGTTCGACCCCGATCTGGCGTGCCAGACCATAGGCCGACATTCCGTAGATCAGGCCGAAGTTGATCGCCTTGGCGGCCCGACGCTGCTCGTCGGTCACCGCATCGGGCCTGGCGCCGAACACCTCGCCGGCGGTGGCGCGATGGATATCCTGACCCTGTTCGAAGGCATGACGCAGCCCCGCATCCCCGGACAGGTGCGCCATGATCCGCAGTTCCACCTGGGAGTAATCGGCCGCCAGCAGGCGATGACCGTCCTCGGCGATAAACGCCTTGCGGATGCGCCGGCCTTCCGGCGTGCGCACCGGAATGTTCTGCAGATTCGGATCCGACGATGACAGCCGGCCGGTGGCGGCTACGGCCTGGTGGTAGGAGGTGTGCACCCTGCCGCTGCGTGGATTGATCATGCGCGGCAGCTTGTCGGTGTAGGTGGACTTCAGCTTCGACAACGCCCGATGCTCCAGGATCAGCCGCGGCAGGGAGTAGTCCGCCGCCAGTTCCTGTAACACCCCCTCGGCCGTCGACGGCTGACCCTTGGGCGTTTTCTGCAGAACCGGCAGACCCTGGCGCTCATAGAGGATCTCCTGGATCTGCCGTGGAGAACCGAGGTTGAATGGCCCGCCGGCCTCGTCATGGGCGGCGCGTTCTATTTCGTGCATTTTCTCCGCCAGCTCGCGGCTCTGCACCGAGAGCATTGCACGATCAACCAGTACACCATTGCGCTCCATGCGCGAGAGCACGGGCACCAACGGCATCTCGATGTCCCGATACACTGCGGCCAGGCTCGGTGTCCGCTCCAGCCGCGGCCACAGCGTCCGGTGCAGTTGCAGGGTGACGTCGGCATCCTCGGCGGCGTACCCGGTGGCATCCTCCACCGACACCTGGTTGAAGGTGATCTGCCGCGCACCCTTGCCGGCCACGTCCTCGAACTTGATGGTGCTGCGCCCCAGGTACTTGAGCGCCAGGGAATCCATGTCGTGCCGCGTGGCGGTGGAGTCCAGGACGTAGGACTGCAGCATGGTGTCGTGGCGGATACCGCGCAGGGTTACGTCGTAGCGCGCCAGTACGCTCATGTCGTACTTGAGGTTCTGGCCCACCTTGGCGTGTTCCTCGTTGTCCAGCAATGGCGCGAGCTGCCGGAGCACTGCGTCCCGGTTCAGCTGCTCCGGCGCTCCGGGGTAGTCGTGACCTACCGGTACGTAGGCGGCTTCGCCCGGTTCCACGGCGAAACAGAAACCGACGATCTCGGCATCCATGTACTCCAGACTGCTGGTTTCCAGGTCGAAGGCGAAAAGTTCCGCGTGCTCGAGTCTCCCCACCCAGTCATCCAGTTCAGACTGATCACGGACGGCCACGTACTGCGTTTCCGGGCGCCCGTCATCGTCGGACGCGCCGGCCGGGCAATCAGCCTCCAACTGCCTCAACCAGGAGGAAAACTCAAGTCGCCGGTAGGCGTCGCGCAGGGCAGCCGGGTCCGCCTCGCCACGCTGCAGGTTTTCGGGCGCCAGCTTCAGGTCCAGATCACAACGGATGGTTGCCAACTGGCGGGACAGGGGCAGCGTGTCCAGATTCTCCCTGAGACTCTCGCCCACCTTGCCCTTGATGGCATCGGCGTTCTCGATCACCGCATCAAGGTCACCATATTCCTGCAGCCACTTGGCGGCGGTCTTCGGCCCCACCTTCGGGATACCGGGAATATTGTCGGAGGTGTCCCCGACCAGGGCCAGAAAATCGACGATCCGTTCCGGCGGCACGCCGAACTTCTCCTTGACGCCGGGCACGTCGAGAGATTTGTCGGTCATGGTGTTGAGCAGCGTGATGCGGTCGCTGACCAGCTGCGCCATGTCCTTGTCGCCGGTGGAGATCACGACATTCCGGCTTCCCGCCTCGGCGCGACGCGCCAGGGTGCCGATGACGTCGTCGGCCTCCACGCCCTCGATTTCCAGCAAAGGCAGGCCCATGGCACGGACGATGTCCTTCAATGGCTGCACCTGGGGCTGCAGGTCGTCAGGCATGGGGGGCCGGTTGGCCTTGTACTGCTCGAACAGCTCATCGCGGAACGTCCGGCCGGGCGCATCGAAGACCACGGCGACATGCTCGGGATCGTACTCGCCGAGGAGCTTGCGGAGCATGCTGACCACCCCGTAGATGGCGCCGGTCGGTTTGCCTGCCGCCGTACTCAGCTTGGGCAGGGCATGGAATGCCCGGTACAGGTAGGAGGATCCGTCAACCAGAATCAGGGGCTTGTTGCTTTCGGCCATGCCTGCTACTTCTCGTGCTGCACATGAACGCGTGCGCCGGCCCCGTTCATGTGCCGGTTGACTGCCGGTGGGTGTCAATAGCTGCCGCCGGCAATCCGGCCCGATCAGAAGTCAGCCGCAATGCCGAACCAGGGCCCGCCGATGCGCACATCGGCATCCACATCATCGAAATCGTCCAGCTTTATGCGCTGCTGGCGGTAGCCGCCTTCGACGGCAACCCCGCCGAGACCCAGATCGACACGGTACCCCAGGCGCCCGATCACGTCGATCAGGCTGCTGTTGGAATAGCGGATCGCGCTGCCCTCCAAACCGGCATAGAAGCCGGTCAACGGCATGTTGAACTGTACGCCCGCATAGACCATGGGCACGGGGCCGCGGAACGTCACGCTCTCGCGCTCCCCGGTATTTCTGCTTTCCACTTCGGCAAAGCCGTCAATGACCTTGATGTTCAACCCCAGGTCCAGCTTCACCACGTTATCCAGCGGGCTGTAATAGAGGATTATATCCGTCTGATCAATGTCCAGTTCCGAGCGCACCTCCTCGTCCGCTCCGAAGGTCACGCCCTGGAACGTGAACTCCCGTCGCACCGATCCGTCGCCATCCATGGACACGGGCGTGTACTGCAGCTTGATGTTGGGCAAGAGGGGGACAAAGTGCTCGAGTTTCGCCCATGCGAAGTAGTCGCGCTCCCGGCCGATATTGAGCTCGTCCTCCACGTCCGCGCGGTCGCCCCTGGACTCGATGTCGCCGCTCGGCGACTGGCTCCAGATGCCAACGCCCGCAGACAGACCCGTGATGCCGGCATGCGCCGGGGCCACGACCAGCCCCAGCACAGCGACGGTGATGACACTCCTCGGAAAACGCAGCATCTCCCTGCCTCCGTTGACTCACTGTGAAAAGACCCGCGCCGCCGTGCCGACCCGGAGCAACTGCCGTAGGATATGGGAACAGGACTCACATTGTTGTGAACGGGTCCAAAACACCCGGAACGGAGCAGGCATGACGAACACCGACAAGTACGTGGGCCGCGAGCCGGTCAATGACTCCCTGATGACTCGCGAGTCGTGGAAGATATTTCAGATTATGGCGGAATTCGTCGAGGGCTTTGAGCGCCTGGCCCAGATCAAGCCGTCGGTAAGCATGTTCGGCTCCGCGCGGAGCCAACCGGATCACCCCCACTACCAGTTGGCGCAGGAAACCAGCCGGCAGTTGTCCGATGCGGGATTCTCGGTGGTCAGCGGCGGCGGGCCGGGCATCATGGAGGCCGCCAACCGGGGCGCACAGGCCGGCAAATCGCTGAGCATCGGCCTCAATATCCAGCTGCCGCAGGAACAGGCAGGCAATGACTACCAGGACATCGCCCTGCATTTCCGCCACTTCTTCTCCCGCAAGGTGATGTTCGTGAAATACGCCTCCGCCTACGTGGTGCTGCCCGGCGGTTTCGGTACGCTGGATGAACTGGCAGAGATCCTTACCCTGGTGCAGACCGGCAAGACCCGGCGTATCCCCATTATTCTGATGCAGAGTGATTTTTGGGCGGGCCTGGTGGACTGGTTCCGCGACCGGCTCGTGGCCGAAGGCATGATCGATGCGGCCGATATGCATCTGTTCCACGTGGTCGACGAGCCCGCCGACGCGGTGAAGGCGATATTCGACCACTACGAGGACAGGGGATTCGAGCCCTCCGCCCGTGAGCGCGAAATTCTGCTCGACCTTTGAGGGACGATTGCAGGTCAGGGAAACGGTCGCCGCAGGTGGGGCGATGTCATATTTCAGACCCCCTGGAGGTTCGCGTAGGCCGCCACCAGCCACTTGGTGCCCACGGAGCTGAAGTTCACCTGAACGCGGGCCGTCGGGCCCTGCCCTTCGTAACGCAGCACCACGCCGTCCCCGAATTTCCGGTGCGTCACCTGCTGACCCAGCGCGAAACCGTCGGCCGGAGGCGGCTCCGCGGGTCCGAGCCCTGCACGCACCGCCATGCGCGGCCTCGTGACGCTCTGTCGCGTCCGCACCTGCTGCAAATGCTGTTCGGGGATTTCACGCAGGAAGCGTGACGGCACACAGTAATTATCGCTGCCGTGAAGCCGGCGCTTCTCGGCCCATGTCATGACAACCCGTTCACGGGCCCGGGTGATGCCCACATAGCAGAGCCGACGCTCTTCCTCCAGGCGGTCCGGGTCCTCGGCGGACATGCGGTGCGGGAACAGCCCCTCCTCCAAGCCGGCAAGGAAGACCGTCGGAAATTCGAGGCCCTTGGCGGAATGCAGGGTCATGAGCTGGACGCAGTCCTCCCAGTCATCGCCCTGTCCCTCGCCGGCCTCCAGTGCCGCGTGGGAGAGAAAAGCGGTGAACACATCCATTTCGCCGTCGTCTTCCCAGTCCTGCTCGAAGTTGCGCGCTGCGCTCACCAGTTCATCCAGGTTTTCCAGCCGCGATTCGCCGCGATCGTCGCCATCCTTCCGGAACAGTTCGCGCAGTCCGCTGCCGCGGATCACCGCCTCGATCTTCTGCGCAAGCGGTTCAGCTTCGGCGGCCTCCGCCATGGAGTCGATCAGGTCCAGGAAACCTGTCACCGCGGTGGCCGCCCTGGGCGGCAGCAGTTTTTCGTGTACTGCTGTCATCGCCGCCTCCCAGAGGCTTAGATCACGGCTGCGAGCCTGCTCCCGGATAATGCCCACGGTCTTGCCCCCGATACCCCGGGCGGGGGTGTTGACCACGCGCTCGAAGGAAGCGTCATCATGGCGGATACCGAGCAGCCGCAGGTAGGCCAGCGCGTCCTTGATCTCCGCGCGCTCGAAGAAGCGCAGACCGCCATAGACCCGGTAGGGCATGCCGTGAGCGAGCAGGGCCTCCTCGAACACGCGGGACTGGGCGTTGGAACGGTAAAGGACGGCGAAATCGGAGCGCGCGCGACCCTGATGGACGGCATCCCGGATTCGATCCACCACGAACCGCGCCTCGTCGAGTTCGTTGAAGGCGGCATACACCATGATCGGTTCGCCCCGCTCCCCCGCGGTCCAGAGATCCTTGCCCAGGCGGCCGCTGTTGTGATCGATGAGAGCATTCGCCGCCTCCAGGATGTGCGCGGTGGAGCGGTAATTCTGTTCCAGCCGCATGGTCCGCGTGTCCGGATAGTCCTCGGTAAAACGTCGCAGATTCTCGACCCTTGCGCCGCGCCA